>JBMFUG010000082.1:0-10145 GCA_049966695.1 Acidimicrobiales bacterium
CTCGGTCATCGGCAGGCCGAGATCGCCACCGCTCCCGTGTCTCGCACGGTTCGAGCAGTGTTGTGCAACAGGCTCTATCGGACGCGGCTAACCGACACAGTGCCCGGCGGTCTGGGCGCGGCTACCGTCGGGCCAATATCGGCCGGCGGCCGGCAGTTTTGCACCGCCGGCGAGCTTCAGCCGTTGTGAAGTCAGGCTTGCTGGACGGGGCTGTCCTCGTGGAAACGCGCCACGGTGAAAGCCATCACAGTGGGGACGTCCAAGGCAAAAACGACCAGCGTCGCTACAAGTACCGCGAGGGTGGCACCGCTCGTACGGTCGTAGATAAAAACGAACATGAGCACTCCGGCAATCACCATGTAAGCCAGCAGCGCCCAACGTACGACTAGGAAGAAAACTCCCCAAGCAAAAGGCCGCGCCCGGCTCAACAGCACCAGGGCAACAGCGGCCATGACCGCTCCAGCTGCCAGGAGCCCGGTTGGTAAGCCAAGCGACGGCCGCCCCGGGAGGTGGGCGGCCATGACGACCCCACCAGAGAGCACCAGGGCCAGCGAGGCCACGAGCAGCTCGGTGACCGGCGGTAATTTCCTCGCCGCCGTGCCGGCTGAGGTAGCACCTGGCTTGCCGCCTAAAAGGGAGCTTGCATTACCGGAAGTGTGCTCGGCGTTCATGAGGTGGCCAGCCTGGTCATGATCACAAGCGTTGCGACCTGCATCGCACCCGTAATGCCGGCAGTGACGATGAAACGCCGCATGAGGCGCTCGATCACTTCGCCGTTGGGCCGCGGCTTTCTCAGCTCAAACAGCACCGCGAGGTTGGCTGGCTCCAAAAGCCCCAGGGCAATGACGGCCATGACTGCGACCACTACGAACGAGGCCACCACCCACGCGTGCTCCGGGTAGCTCGAGTACAAGTAGCCGACGTGACGAGCCAGCTGAAAGCCTGCGGCGAGCGTGCAAATGACCACCGTAGGCATGATCAGCATTAGCTTCGGCATGAGACGGGTGGTCAGCTCGGTGCGGGCGGGCAGCGGTAGCCTCCCGAGGACCGGGCCCAGCACGAAGCCAAGGAAAAGGTCGAGCGTCGTCCATATGCCACCGCTCACCACATGGAAGAAATCAAGCGACCACAAAGCGTTGACCGCGACCGTTGCTACTAGCCCGCCCAGCACCAGGCCCACTATAACTAGGCCCTTCAGGGGCACTATCTGGAAGTCCCTCGGTGCCGGGAGCGGGGCAGCATTACCGGCAGCTGCGGCTGCTCCCACAGGCGCGCCAGCCTGTTGGAGCCTTTGAGCAACGTCTGTCATATTTCACCTACCTTTTGTATGGTTGCACCTGGAGGCGAAGGACCCCGGCGCCCACGCCCGCAAAGCCAAACGCAGGCACCGGGGCCGGCGTCCTACGCCTTGTACTGGTCTGCTTGGTCCCCCAAAAAGGAGTTGGCCGAAGCCCCTAGCACGCTGACTGGCGCCGAGTACCAGATCCCGTACGTATTGCCTGAGATCGTGTTGGCCTTTACAGTGATCGTGAGCGGCCCAACCGCACCGACCAGCACCCCGGTCGTTGCCCTGTCCGGAGGGCTGAAGTCGAAGTCGCCTGTGATGTCGTTGACACCGATCGTGTTACCTTCAACTACATTGCCGTCGAGGTACTGCCCCGGTGCGTGCATGTGCACGGTTACGCCGGACTGGCCGTTGCCCTCGATAGTGTTATCGGCGACCGTGTTGTCGTAGTCCGCCCCGCCGGGCGCGGCGACTGCCAGCAGGACACCAGCGCCCTGGCCCTTGGTGCCGTTGCCGATGACGGTGTTGTGCTCGACCACGTTGTCGTACACACCACCGGCGGCCGGTACTAGGTGGCCTTTCACAAACGCTGTAGTCGAGTGGCTAGGCATCGTGATGCCGCAGTCCAAGACGTTGTCGCGCACGACGTTGTACTCGATCACGTTGTGGTCCGACGGCCCGAACTCGTCCGTGACAAGGATCCCGCCGGAGTTGTCCTCTACCAGGTTGCCCGACACGACGGAGCTGGCCACGACCATGAGGTGGATACCCTCGCCACAGTCACCGGGGACTTTGCCCGATGCGTTGCACTCGCGGTAGTGAGACGTGCTGATCGGGCCCCCGGTCGGGTTGCCCAGGTCGTTGCCCTTTACCACGTTGCCGATGATGGCCACGTGGGTTACCGGGTGGCCGGGCTTGCCGACGACCAGGACGCCCTCGCCAATGGCGCCTTCCACGGTGAAGCCCTCCACCGTCACGCCCGGGACCGGGACGGTAATGCCGTTGTCCGAACCCGCTGCGTCTACCGTTGCGTCAACCCCGAGCAGCGTGAGCGGCTTGGTGACGACGACCCCGCCGTGGTAGGTGCCCGGGCACGCGACCACCGTTGAACCCGGTGCCGCGGCAGCTATAGCAGCCTCAATAGAACTATAGCTTGCTGTAGCGCACGACGTCCCGGCGTTGCCCGCCTTAGCCGACGGTGATGCGAACGTGCTGCCCGGCACAGCAGCCATAGCTGTTCCCCCGAGGCCAGCCCAAGCAGCCGCAACAAGCACAGCAGCGCTCGCAACCAAGCCAGCTCGTCCTGGCCCAATTGAGCTTCGCTCGCACCCCAAGCTCTGGGCAGTCATTTTCTCCATTAGTAACCTCGCTTTTTCTCTCATTGCTAGCAACTTCTTTTTTCGGGCGTACGTCTTTTTTTCCTGGCCTATGTCTTCCTGGGCCCTATACCGCTTGGCAGGTGCGCCCGGTCGGCCGTTGGCCAGCCCTCTAACGCCACCTACCGGGCTTTTCGGGCTGCCTAATATCACCATGCTCTGATGTTCTCACCAATACGCAGGCATTTGTACTGTCGGGCCTGTGGTTGCCCTGGCTCAGAAGACTAGGTCTTGACCGCACCCGCCGCGCACCCAGACGCCTTGATGGCTGTGGCCAGCCGCACTTGGTCAGTTACCAAGTCCTGGCTTTGCCCTATTTGCGGGCGCGTCCCATGGAGAGGCCCCGCGGTCCCAGGCCGAGAGTTTTCCTCGGTTACGGGTTGAGCAGGGGGGGCTAAGGGTGGGCCAGGGGCGTGGCGGGTACCGACGAAAGCGCTTCTTTGCAAAGCACATGCCCAGCCCAGGCCCGAGCGCCTCTGGGTGCTGCCCACTCGACGTGCCGTCCAAGATGACAACCCAAGCGGCTGTTCCCCTCAAGTGCTTGACAATGCTCGCCGAAGAGAGGCCTTTTCTTGAACCCCTGTTGCCACGGCTACTCGGCAGCAACCCACGGCCACAAAGGCACCACCTTTTGCGGTGTGCCAGCACCGGCTGATAGCCCGCACGGGCGTAGCTATCGCGGTCCCTCGCCGGCCCAGTGCCTTGCGGCCGGCCGGTCACGTGCTCAAGTTCGCTCCCGAGGTCCCGCTTAAAAACCACCGCCCGTCGATCTTCGATGCCTGGATGCCCGGTTCGCTGAAGGGCAACCAGATCGTGCTGCTGCGGCCGCCTATCGTCTGTGTCCCGGCTTCCAGGCCACTTATCGTCATGATCGCCGTAGCGGAGGTGAGCTTGACAACCTTCACCCTGAGGTCCCGGTAGGCCCCGAGACCGGACGCCTGACCGCCGCCAGGCAGCTGGCCCCCAGGGGCAAGGCCCAGCAGCACGGCCAATTTGGAGATGTCCCCCGTTAGCCAGGAGTTGATGACCGCCTGTTTTTGTGCCGGCGAGAGCGACTCTAGCTTCTTGTGGAACGCCTTGCCTTCCGGTCCTAAGCTCATGAGCCCAAGGAGCCCGCCCAAAGGTGCGCCGACGTACGCAGTGGTCTCAAACGCGCACTGGCCCTCGGCGGTCTTGGCATCGAACTGCCCTATCACAGCAGCCGGCGGTGTAGCGCCACCCGTCGCCGGCAGGAGCCGTTCGCCTGGGCTGCGCAACAGGGGCACCAGCTTGCGCTCACCGGCGATGCCAGAGAAAAGCGCTTCACTGGCCATTTGAGCCAGGGTCGCCTTGCAGGGCAGGGGCGCAGCTATGCGCGGCAGCGTCACCGCGGTGCCCGCAGGGCTTGTTGCCACAGCACCGAGCGACACAAACGCGCCACACGCCACAAAGCCGATGAGCAGACGGGCCAAGCCAGGCTTTTTGCTGTCTACGTTTCGCATCTAACAACCTCCTCGGTAGGCGGCCAGGGCCGGGGGCGCCCTGGGCGAGCGTAACGGTGCGCCCCGCGGCCATGCAGTGAGCCGCCCCGGCGCGGGCGCCCATCCGGGAGGCTCCTGGAACGCTGAGGCGAGACCGCCACCCACGTGCTCATTTCTTAGGTGGTGAGCAGATCTTCGGCGGGCAGGTGGTGCTCGTGGTAGGAGACGGCGTCGAGATCTCGACGGTGTACGACCCTGTCGCTGACTTGCCCTGCCCGTCGGTCACGCGCAACGAGAAAGAGTACGAGCCTTGCCTGGTCGGCGTCCCGGAGATGTCCGCCTTGGAGCCGTACCAGGGCTTGGCAGACACCACCGACAACGAGAGCCCTGGTGGTAGGCTGCCTGAAGCGACGGCCCAGCGGAAAGGTGGCGTCCCTGCCCCGGCTTGCAGCTCGGCGGAGTACTCCTGCCCGACTGTCCCCGAGGGCAGGCTGGGCGGCTGGGGCCCGGGAGGGGGCTGCGCGTACACAGAGATGGCCTCCAGCGCTGTGGCAGTAAAGCGAGCACCGTCAGTGGCAGCGACGACGAACTTGTAGTCCCCGGTCTGTTCGGGCGTGCCGGTTATGACCCCGCTGGTGGGAGAAAGTTGCAGCCCGGGCGGCAGCGTCCCGCACCCATGGCAGGGGTCGACCTGCCACGAAAGTGGCCTAACGCCCCCGCTCGCCCAGACGGAGAGACCCTCTTGGAACGGCTGGCCCTTAGCCGCCGTGAGCAGGCCGCTCACCAAAGAGAGCTTAGGGACGATAACGACCTTGAGCGGCGGGGAGCTGACGGAGGTGTAATAGTCCCAAGCCTGCAGGGTGAAGGTATAGGTGCCGCTCGTGGGCACATTTCCCAGAGCAAACAGGACAGGCGGGCTACCAGGCCCAGGCCCAGACGAGGGGCTGGATGCGACCCCCAACCAAGGTGGGTTGCCGGCCAGCGCCCAGGTCACCCCGCCCACACCACCGCTCACGTTGAACGGCAGCACGAACGCCTTGTCGGTTGTAAAGCCGACCCCGGTCTCGTAGTAGTACGTTGTCGTGCTGCTCTGGGGCAACATGGCCAACGGTGGGGCGACGTCGATGGTGCAGGCAAATATGTCCGTCACCATGTCGGTGGCTGTGCCACTGGTCACCTGAACCGTGAACTGGTAGGTGCCTTCCGACCCAGGAGAGGGGGCACCAGCCAAGGTTACATAGCCGCCATCGTCGGTGGTAACAGACATGCCGTTCGGCAAATTGCCCGAGGTAACGGTCGGCGTACCGCTGACCAACTGGCAAGTCAGCGGGTCAGGGGTGGCGCACGCTTGGAGCCATTGGCCGAACAAGGGTTGGCCCACCTCGGCAACGGGGAAGACCCAGCTGTAGCTGTCCTGGGTCTGCTGCACGGTGACCTGGTACTGCTCGCTGACCACAAGCTCGGCCCAAGAGACCATGATGTTGACCTCAGTGCCCAAGCCGACATCGGAGACCTGGACCTCGGGGTCGACGCTGAAGTACGACGTCGAACCCCCGGTCGTGGTGCCCTGCCAGGTGAACACGGACTGGTGGAGGTTGAACGACAGGCCGGTGTCCTCCACGCTCATAAGGGTGTCGACGGCACTGTTCACAGCGTCCAGGGTGCAGTTGTCCTGCTGGGGAGCCACGACGCAGTCCTGTGCGGCCTGGGAAAGGTTGCCCCATTCGCTGGTCGCGAAATTGAGCACCCTGGTAACGGCGGTGCTCACGTCGTTCACGTCTGGCACGGACACCTGGAAACTGCCGAGGCAGCTGGCGATGCTGTCTGAGTTTGTCCCTGTAGGTGTGGACCAGTTGACTTCGGTTGGTGCGCACGAACCGCCGGCGGCGGAAAGCCCGATGGTGAAATCGGCGCTGTCCACCACGGCTCGCACGCTCAACGTCGATGTGGTGCCCTTGGGGGCTTGGGAGGTGTACTCCACCCCCATCCACTGGTCCGCCTCCCCCCCGGCCACGCCAAAAACGGTGGTGCCGACATCGGTTGTACCACCACCGGGGTTGTTCTCAGACAGCTGGCCGGACGTGCACGACCCGAGCGCGTAGGGACCCAAGTGCTGGACGTTGCACCAGGTGCCAACGGGGGGAGCGTAGTTGAAGCCTTGGCCCCTCTGCCCGTAGACACTAGTAATGGTCCTAGTCTCGGTGGAAGTGGTCGTCTGGCTTCCGGCTGAGCTCCCGGAGCCGCCGTTGCCGCCCCCGCTGCCACCGCCACCCGGGGGATTGGTGCTCTCAAATGGGCTAAACCGGCTCAGGACCACGCTATGGCCTGGGCCTTGGCGCACCGAGAGCCCGAACGCCTGGGCAAAGGCCCCCAGCGGTACTAGCAAGACGCCGCGATCCGACAACGGGGCAGCCAGGGCGGTCTCGGGCCGGCCGTCGAGGTCGTAGCGGCGGCTGCCGAGCTGGAAGACAAGCTCGCTTTGGGCGTTCGCCACCCTCAGTTGCCGGAGGGGCCTGTCAAAGCGGCTTTTTGCACCGGTGAGCCACAACAGTACGCCCAGAGGCGCCAGCAGGGTGCGCTCGCTGACCCGTGGCGCAGCGCCTAGGTGCACAGTGCGCTGGCCAACCTTCGCCAGCGGGGAACCAGCCTGGAGCACAACGGTCGTCCCCGGAGGGGCACCCACCGGGTGGCCGACGGCGACACCAACCGAAGCCGCTACCAGAGCCGAGGCAGCCACGCCGCCGCTGGTGACCAACAGGACGTAGTAGCTGCGGCCCGCGGCCAGGGTGCCCTGGACGTTGGCGGTCACCACGGTGCCAGCCCAGCTCGTCACCTTGGTGGTGAGGACAGGCCCAGCGGAGCTGTTGCTGTAGCCGATGAGCAGCACCGAGCCTGCGTTCATGCCGAAGCTCCTGCCCGTGAGCAACAGCCGCGGCTGAATAGCGCCAGCAGGCCCGGCGACGAGATGGGCGCTCGCCAGGAGCGGCACCTGGAAAGGCCGTAGGAGCGAAGAAGAGGCGATCTCCCATGTCCCGTAGGCGCACTGGGGGCCTTGGGCACCGTTGTGGAGGTAGAGCTGCCCCTGGAAGGAAAACACGTTGACGGCCACCCCACTGAGGCACCCATAGGGCGAGCTGGCCACGTTGACGTGCAGCAGGGCCTGACCAGCTGCCTTGCCTATGTCCTCCATGGCCAAGTTCACGAGGTGGACGAGGTTGTAAACCCGCCCCACTGCCAGGCCAGTGGTACTGCTCGACGTCACGGTCGCGGTGTAAGGCCAAGTCGGAAGGCGGGGGGACGTCGTGGACGAGACCGGCAGCGTTGTCCCGGTGGTGCTGGTGGGCCCCGGCACGGTTGTCGTAGACGTGGAGGTGCTTGTCGTCGTTGTACGCGACGGCAGCGTTACAACGCTTACCCTGGCCGCAGCGTTGGCCGGGGTGCTCGCCAAGTTGACCCCGAACAACGCGGACAACGCGACAACAAGTGCGAGCGCCCCCCAACGCCTTGGCTTGTCCATATCAGGACCTCCTTTGAGCCAGGCTCCCCCGGGTAAAGAGCGGTAGTTTACCGCACCATATACACTAATGGCGGCCAATGCAAGTATCTGCCGTCTGGCCGAGCTGCCTCCGCACATTTGGCCCGGCAAATCCCTGCAAACAGCTAACCGGCTGCCGTGGCGACGTTCACCGGCGAGTTGCACACGTTGAGCAAGAGGCTCGGCTTCAGGCGCCAGGAACGATCTTGGAACGCTCGGCTGCCAATGATCGCCGCCATGGAACCGAAGTTGCTTGGCCTATGAGCGCTGACGCCGCTCCTTATCAGTACGTCGACCCGGCGCGGGAACCACAACGCTCGCTGTTGGCTGCCCTTTTCATGTTCAAGGCAGGCGCGAGCTTTGCCATGCTGTCTAAGGCCTTGGCGGGTCGCAGCTGGCGCAGGGCCGACCTGGCCGAAGCGTTGGGCCGGCTCGCTGAAGGCTCGTCGATCACGGTGGGAACTTTCGACGGGACCGCCCGGTACGAGATCTCATCGGCAGCGCGCGCCAGCCTCGCCCGGCAGCACTGGCTGCCTGTTTACCTTCAGGAGACCGTTCAAGGACAGCTCGCTTGCTGCGAGGACCTGGTCGCGGGGGCCGAAGAGGCGCTCAGCAGCGGGCCAGGCCAAAAAGGCTGGCTGGAGCTCCTGGCGCGCGAACGGCCGAATATAGATGCCGTCCTCGAGTTAGCCCTACGGACCGGCAACTTGGGCGCAGCGGCACGCATGGCATGTGAGCTGTGCACGTTCTGGGAAATGCGTGGCCCGCTGGTCGAAGCCAGCACGCTCCTATCGCGCTTGCTGGCCAGCGGCCCCATGCCCGGCGGGGCTCGCGCCCGGCTCCTTGACGGGCTAGGACGGGTCGCTCTTCGCCAGGGCAAGTACCAAACAGCCTGCCGCTGCTTCCGCCAAGCATTGCTGACAACGAGCGAACAGCGTGACCAGCTGACGCGAGCTCGCGCGGGCAGTCACCTTGCCTTAGCGCAACTATGCTCGGGGCACCCTGACGTCGCCTGCGTCGCCCTAGAGCAAGCACTGGTTGAGCTTTACCAGCTTGACCTGCCCGCCGACATCGCGCGTGCCCGTGCCATCGGGGCGTTAGCCACCCTTAGCAAAGGACGACCTGCCGATAGCCTAGACGACCTCGACCGTTCCATCGCTTTACAGCTTGCGGCGGGCGACACGGCCGGGTTGGCCACCGCCCTCATCTACCGTTCAGTTGTGCATTCCCGCTGCGAAAGCTGGGGTGCCATGTTGGACGACGCCCGACAGGCGGCCCAGGTCTTCTGCGAGCTCGGCGACAAGGGCGGCACCGTTGCCAGCCTGTTGTCAGCAGCTATCGCGTTGAGCACCGACAATCCCGGCAAAGCTCTCCGGCTCGCGAAGATGTCGGCGCGCCTCCAGCACCGCAATGGTGCCCTGCCAGTCCCGTACATGCTAACAATGGCCAAGATCGCACTGGCCCCCGCCTTGCGCAGCACCAAGAGCCGCCCCGGCGAAGTTACGGCTTTAACGAGAACGTCCAGCCCGCTCGAAGCCCTGTCCCGACCTTGCGAGCCCACCGGCCAAAGCCAGCTTGACGACAGCCAACGCACAACAAGTGTGCAGGCGCTAGGGGGTTTCCAGGTGCTGAGCGGGGGAGCGGTGCTGCATTTGCCACCACAGGTTGCCCGCCTAGTGAAGCTCGTAATAGCAGGTGGTGGCCGGGTTCATGTTGAGCAGGCGATCGAGGCACTGTGGCCGGAGGTTGCCCCAGCGTTAGGGAAGCGCCGCCTGCGCAATGTCCTGAGCAAGTTGTCGCACCTGGCTGGGGAACTGATAGTGCGCCGCGCCAGCACGTTGCAGTTTGGCCCACATGTGCCAGTGGACGCGCTGCGTTTCGAGTCGACCGCACGCGACGCCCTACGTGCCCTGTCTGAGAGCGGGGGAGGGTCTTCTGTCAGCACTTCTATCAGCAAGGCCCTGGCCGCGCACAACCTGTACAGTGGGGAGCTCCTACCGGAAGACAGGTACGAGGACTTCGCCATCGTGGCACGCGAACGGCTCACCTGGCTCCATCTGCGCCTGCTTGACAGCCTGGCCGCGGCAGCCGCCAAGGCTCATGATGATGCCCTCGTCGAGCACTGCCTACGCACTGCGCTCGACATCGACCCTACCGACGAAGGTCGCTACGTCGCTCTCGCACGCCATCTGACCGCCTGTGGGCGGCCCGCCGCCGCCAACCAGCTGCTATCCAAGGCCCGGCAGCTTGTAGCCAGGCTCGGCTTGCCCGTTCCTCCTGCGCTTGCTGTGCCCGAGGCGCAGACGCCAAAGTGAAGTGGGCACATGTCGCCTGCCGAGCGCTACGGCACGCGCCTCAAGGTGGCAGGCAGGCACCTCGCCCGAGCTTTCCGCTCCGTCACGCCGAAGGCGCCAGGCAAGACGTCACATGGGTGCGCGACGGATGTGCTAGCCGTCTCGTATTGCCACTGTGGCAGCGCCGGTACGCGT
>JBMFUG010000083.1:0-9717 GCA_049966695.1 Acidimicrobiales bacterium
CGGGAGGTATCGGCAAGTCGTGGCGGGTGACTTCCAACTCCTGGGAGTACACCGGTGACGGGCACGCCTTGGCACTTCGTGCTGGGGCAACCCTTGTCAACATGGAGTTCGTCCAGTTCCACCCGACCGGCATGGTCTGGCCTCCGGCAGTAAGAGGGCTGCTAGTGACCGAATCTGTCCGTGGGGACGGGGGGGTCTTGCTGAACTCGGAAGGCAAGCGGTTTATGTTCGACTACATACCCGAGTTTTTCAAGGCCGAGACGGCGGAGACCATCGAGGAAGCAGACGGCTGGTACACGGACAAGCGCAATAACCGCCGGCCACCAGACCTCTTGCCTCGTGACGAGGTGGCCCGTGCTATCAATACCGAGGTCAAATCAGGGCGGGGTTCGCCTCACGGTGGCGTGTTCTTGGACATTGCTAGCCGTCGCAGCCCTGAGTTCATAAAGCGGCGGCTGCCCTCGATGTACCACCAGTTCATGCAACTGGCCGGCGTCGACATCACTCGGGAGCCGATGGAGATCGCCCCGACGTGCCATTACGTGATGGGCGGGGTGGAGGTTGACCCGGACAGCCAGATGTCAGTGGTGCCGGGCCTGTTCGCCGCGGGAGAGGTGGCGGGCGGCATGCACGGCGCCAACCGTCTAGGAGGCAACTCGCTTTCAGATTTGCTGGTCTTTGGCAAGCGAGCTGGCGACTACGCTGCCGCGTACGTCCAAAGCCTGAGCGGCCAAGGCCCGCGGGTGAGCGAAGAGAGCGCCGCACAAGCGGCCGAGGAGGCCTTAGCCCCCTTTTCCGTGGGCAGCGGCCACGGAAACCCCTACAGCGTCCATCAAGAGCTGCAGGCGGTCATGCAAGATCTCGTGGGCATAATACGCGTAGAAAGCGAGCTGCAGCAAGCACTAGTCAAGCTCGCCGACCTGCGCTCACGTGCGGGTGCCGTCACCGTCGAGGGCAACCGCCAGTACAACCCAGGTTGGCACCTTGCCCTGGACCTTCGCAACATGCTCCTAGTTTCTGAATCGGTGGCGCGAGCCGCTTTGGAACGCCAAGAGAGCAGGGGCGGCCACACCCGTGACGATTACCCGAAGTCCGACCCCTACTGGGCTACTCAAAACGTCATCGTCGAGCTTGACGAGGGCGGGCAGGTGAGCGTCAGGCGTCAGCCGTTGCCCCAGCCGCCACCGGAGCTTGCCAAGTTGCTGGAGGAAGCACATTGACCCGTGAACTGGTTTTGCGCATATGGCGGGGAGACTCAAGCGGCGGGGGGTTCGTCGACTTCACGGTCCCCGCCGAGGAGGGCGAAGTGGTCCTTGACGTGGTGCACAAGGTGCAGGCTCTTTACGCCGGGGACTTGGCGGTGCGGTGGAACTGCAAAGCCGGCAAGTGCGGCTCGTGCGCGGCGGAGATAAACGGCATACCCAGCCTCATGTGCATGACCCGGCTGTCATCGCTCCCGGAGGGGCCCGTTACGGTCACCCCGATGCGCACCTTCCCGGTCATCAAGGACCTCGTGACGGACGTGTCTTTCAACTATGAAAAAGCAAAGCAGGTGCCTGCCTTTTCACCGAAGCCAGAGCAACCGGTAGCTCCGTTCACCATGTACCAGCAAGACGTTGAGCGGTCTCAGGAGTTCAGGAAGTGCATCGAGTGCTGGCTGTGCCAGGACACATGCCATGTGATCCGTGACCACGAAGAGAACAAGCCGTACTATTCTGGCCCACGCTTTTTCATCCGCTGGGCGGAGCTTGACATGCACCCGAACGACGGGCTCGACCGCAAGCGGGCGCTGCAAGAGACCCAGGGCTTGGGCTACTGCAACATCACCAAGTGCTGCACAGAGGTATGCCCGGAGGAGATAAAGATCACCGACAATGCCATTATCCCGATGAAAGAGCGCGTGGTCGACGTGAAGTACGACCCGCTGGCTAAGTTCCTCCACCGGCACGTGTTCGGGCGTCGTAAGGGCAGCCCTGAGGTCGGGCCGGGCCAGGGAGCCCGAAGTTGAGGTCGCGACCGCTAACGCTAGTGGACCTGGCCGTTGCCAGGAGCCGGGCTGAGCTCGCCGGGCGCGCATTTAGCAGTTCAGCGCTCCCTCTTTCCCCGACCGAAGTGGCTTGCAGTGACTGAGGCCGGCATTGCCCAGATGGTTGCGGTGGGTGACCGGGACGGTCTCGAACGGCTGCGGGCAGAGCTCGTCGAACGGCTGTACCTGCGTCCCGATGACCACGAAGCCACCGCTGCCCTGCGCGAGGTCAACCGGGCATTAGCCAAGTCAGGGTGGCGGTTTGACTTTGACTGGCGGCACCGCCGGAAACCCTGATCACCACCTGATCACCAAGCGGGGGTAACTGGGGCACCCTCGAAGACCATCAGCTCTGCGCCGCGCTCAAGCAGCTCGGCCAGCATGGCCGCAGGGTCCGGGGCGAGCGACGCTAGCCCGCCCGACCCGGCCAAGAGCTGTCCTGTTGCGGCCCTTAGCGCGCTGGTCGCTGCCACGGTCGCGGCTAGGAACGCAGGTCGGCCCGTCGCCCCCACGATGACAGAGCGCGCTTGTTGCGAGCCGAAGCCCCGCACTTCGACGCGCACCGCCCCGACGGTGCCCTCCGGGTGGGGCGGGCGGAGCATGGGCAGCCAGGACGTCATCCGGTCGCGCCGTGACGCCGCAGCCCTCGTCGTGACGCAGCTAACGCCCGGGAAAGCCCTGACGACCAAGGTGATATCGGGCCGGTTCACCCGGTAGCAATCAGCGGCGCCGACCTGGCCGGGGAACCAGACGAGCTCTCGGCCAGAGCTGCCCACCCGTCGTGCCCATGAGCCGTCACGCCACTCTTCGACCGTCGCGCCCAAAGACGCGTGACGGCGCCTGGCGCACTGCGGGCCTCCAGTGCCGAGCGTGGCGACGTGCACTTCGCAGAGGCGGTCGAGCTTGGTGGCCGCCCAGGCGGCAAGCAAGCACGACAGCCCGGGGGCCATGGCCGCTCCTGCGACCACGCTGAGCCCCTTGGCGCGGGCCTCCTGGTCGAGCTCGAGCAGGGCACGCACTTCGGCCATGTCGTCTGAGACCGACACCACGGGCACTGAAGCCTCGATGCTCAGTCGGGCCAACCGCCCGCTCGGGTCGGGTGCGCTCAGCACCGCCACCGCTGCTGCACGAAAGGCCGCGGCAGCGCCAGCCAGGCTCAGCTCTTCAATGCTGAAAGGACCGGCCAACGTGCCAGCCTGAGCTCTCGCCTTTTTCAGGTTGCGGGCCAAGATCGTGAGATGGTCGACCGACTTCGACGAAAGTAGCTGGCGGGCTGCTCGGGTGCCCACCG
Organism: Acidimicrobiales bacterium; assembly: GCA_049966695.1. GTDB lineage: Bacteria > Actinomycetota > Acidimicrobiia > Acidimicrobiales > Palsa-688 > JAKAWM01. Next base: position 3,318 of record JBMFUG010000083.1, read on the forward strand.
CTCCCAGGCCCACTAAGACAGCTCGCACTTACGGCTTGTCCGCCGGCCCGAGGTCGGTGGCCGACAGCTCCCGCCAGCCGCCCCGGTGCGGGGGTGTGCCCCCGCTGCCCCGGAGCCGGACGACCAAAGCAGCCAGGGCTGCCAAGCTCAGGGCAAGTAGGCCACGGCTAAGCGGCCTAAGCATCGCGGCCCGGCTCCTACCCTCACCCTCAAGTGCCACGCCCGTACCCTACCTCGCACTGGCGTCTGTACGATAATGGCCATGCCGGAAGGGCTTCACCTCGACGACCTGAGCGACGCGACCCCTGGGGTGCTGCCGAGCCAGTTGCTTGTCGAGGCGGTCTCTGCCGGCTGGGTGAGCGCCCCAGACCAAGCCGTGCCAATGGGCAACGTCCAGCCTGCCAGCCTGGACCTTCGCTTGGGCGACCACGCCTACGCCCTGCGCTGCAGCTTCTTGGCGCGTGACCAGCCGGTCGAGCGCAAACTGGAGGACTTTGTCATAGACAAGCTGGACCTGACTGGCGATGGCGCGGTGCTCGTCACCAAGCGCCCTTACCTCGTACCTCTTTTGGAACAGCTCCACCTCCCGGCTTTCGTGCGAGCTAAGGCCAACCCCAAAAGCTCGACGGGGCGTGTTGACGTCTTCACCCGCGTGGTGACGGACTGCAGCCACCGCTTCGACGAGATCGCCGCTGGCTACCAAGGCCCGCTTTATATCGAGGTCGTCCCTTTGTCGTTCGCCGTGCGAGTGCGCGCTGGGCTGTCGCTAAACCAATTACGGCTAATGGTGGGCCGTGCCTCGGTCACTGACGAGCAGTTGTGGGCGCTCCAGCAGACGGCCCCGCTGTTGTTCGTGGGCGGCCTGCCCGCACAGGGACGCCATTTCAGCACCGCGGACGGCCTGTTCCTGTCTCTCGACCTGAGGGGCGACCAGGGAGGCTGGGTCGGCTACAGGGCCAAAAGGAACACGCCGTTGTTGGACCTCGGGGCCCGGCGTGCGCACCGGAGCGAGAACTTCTGGGAAAGGGTGCGCACCGAAAGGGGGGGTAGGCTTCTTTTGGAGCCGGAGATGTTCTACCTGCTGTTGTCCGAAGAAGCCGTGCGCGTACCGCCTGAGCTTGCTTGCGAGATGACCGCCTACGACCCCACCAGCGGGGAACTGCGCGCCCACTACGCGGGTTTCTTCGACCCCGGTTTTGGCTATGACCGACAAGGCTTGCTCCGAGGGTCACGGGCGGCCCTTGAGGTCCGGGCGCACGACGTGCCCTTCATGATCGAGCACGGCCAGCGTGTCTGCAAGCTCACGTTTGAGCGTATGGTGTGCGAACCGGCCAAGCTCTACGGCGAAGCGATAGGTTCGAGCTACCAAGGCCAAGTCGACACGCTTGGCAAGCATTTCCGCCGTTAGTCCCGCGAGCTTGCGTGCCCTGCCAGGCCGGTCCTGCGCCGGCTCGCTAGCTGGCCCTTTGCAAGGCAACCAGCGGCCTTTGCGCAAGCCGCCCATGGCCCGCAGCCGCCCATGGCCCGCAGCCGGCCCTCTGGGGCTAGACCAGCCGGCCGTCTCCGGCCCCGCTAGCCAGAGTGCAGTAATGTCTGCCCATCCGAGTGGGGAGGTCTTTTGGATGAGCGAGCCAGGTGGGGTTGTGGCCAGTGCCGAACAGGGCAGTGGACGGGTGGGGGGCGGGCCGGTTGTCCTCGAAGACGTCGGCGCACCGGAAGCTTACGGGGCCTTCCGGCTCGAGCAACGAGGCATAGAGCTGATCCCCGAGTCGGAGCGCCCCATGAGGCCCTCGGGCTTGTTCTGGATGTGGGCTGGCGCCATTTGGAACGTCGAGTTCTTGGTCTATGGCGCCTTGTTGGTTTCTTTTGGCTTTTCGTTCTGGCAGGCTGTGGCCGCTGTCCTCATAGGCAATATCGTTTACGTGTTCCTCGGCCTTGCCAGTATCCCTGGGCCAGAGACCGGTACGACTGCGTTCATGGTCAGCCGGGCACCCTTTGGCCGCAACGGCAACCGGGTGCCGTCGCTGTTCAACTGGGTGACCCAGCTCGGTTTCGAGATCGAGGGCATCGTTTTGGTGGTGCTTGTCGTCGAGACGATGTTCAGCCATGAGGGGGCTTCGCTCGGTACTGCCGGCAAGGCAGGAGTGATCGTGGCGGCTGTCCTAGTCCAGTTCATAATGCCTTTCCTTGGCCATGCCACGATCACCAAGGTGCTGCGTTACCTGTCGTTCGTCTTTATTGTCGTGTTCGCCGTGATGGCGGCCCTGGTGATCCCCCACGCTCACCCAAGCCACCTGCACCAGCACACTTCGTGGTTGTACTGGACCACGGGCCTAGTGCTCATCGTCTCGGCTGGCGGCCTTGGCTGGACAGAAAACGCGGCGGATTACTCTCGCTACTTGCCTCGTAGCACGCCTAAGTCGACGACGTTTTGGGCGGCAACCCTGGGCGGCGCTATACCCTCGGTCCTGCTCGAGCTCCTTGGGGCGACTGCGTACCTTGTCAGCCCCCACGTGACGTCGGCCACCGGCTTGCCGTCGTCTTTCGCCAGCTGGTTTTTCTGGCCGTTCCTGGTCCTCGCCCTTCCTCAGCTGTTCGCGATCAACACCTTGGACATGTACTCTTCGGGGGTTACTCTGCAAGCTATCGGGCTACGGCTGAAGCGTTGGGGCTGCATAGTGGTGGACACTGTCATTTCCGGGGCGGTCACAGCTCTCGTGATCTTCAAGGGCAGCTTTTATACGGACCTGTCTGGTTTCTTGGACTACATAGTGGTCTGGCTTGGCCCATGGTTCGGGATAATCATGGTCGATTACTTGCTGCGCCGTGGACGTTACGACCCTCTGTCCCTTGCTGCCAAGAAAGGTGGCGTGTACTGGCGCAACGGCGGGTTCAACTGGAAAGCTCTGGGAGCACTGGCGCTCGGCATGTTCGCCGCAATGATGTGGATAGACGCGGCCTATTATTTCCCCGCTTATACGTCGCCTTTGTCCAGCCACACCCACGGTGCGGACTTGAGCTGGTTGTTCGGCATGGTGGTGGCGGGGCTTGCCTATTACGTCACGTCACGTTCGAGCGTACCGAAGGAGCGGGAGGCCTCGATAAGCACTGAGAGCTGACTCGCTGCCGTGAAAGGCAAAAGGGTGCTGCCTTTGGAGAGCCCTTGGGGAAAGGGCGCCGGCTAGAGGCCAATGAGCTGGCGCAGCCAGGCGAGGCCCGGCTTGTGCTCGTGCCTATGGCACGGTGAGCGCTCAGGCGAACATTTGAGGCTGCTCCCGCTTGGAGGCGTTGGGCTTGGAAGGCGCCGTGAGCTTCCGTGAGCGCTCAGGCGAACATTTGAGGCTGGTCCCGCCTCAGCATCTCCGTCGCGACAAAAGCACCGATAGCCTTTGCCACAGCGTCGTCCTCGACTTCCCAAAGGGCGCTCACGGCGCATGGGATGACTATGTTGCCCACGCTGACGAGCGTGCCGCCACCCCAAGGGAAGTCGCCCCAGGGGAAGCCGCCGTCGGCTTGCTTTGACTCGACAGGGCCCTCGAACAGCTCGGGGGCTGTCAGGCGGAGCGCCAGGGTGTCCTTGCGGGTCCGCAGCACCGCGCGGATCTTGCGGACTGCGTTCGCGATGTACTGGTCAGCGTCCGGGCCCCAGCCGACTACGAACCAGGTGGACTTGTAGGGGTCGTCCCAGTCAGAGAAGCTGTCGGGGCGGGCTGCGGCGAAACCGCAGCTTGGGTTGTCCTTGACGTAGCCGATTTGGGCCCAACTTTCAACTGCTGCCCGTAGCCCGGCCGCTGTCGCGGCCAGGTCGACCACGCTGTCCTCAGGCCCGTACAGCGCCTGCCTTGGAAGACGACTGACGTCCAGTAGCACCGGGGCTCACCTCCTGCACCCGCGTTGCGGAGCCGTTCCGCACCGCTGGGCACACAATAGCTTGCGACGTCTGCCGGCCTTGCCCTCGCCACTATGCAGCGGGCCCGTTGCGGCCGAGCAACAAGGGTGCGCCGGCCCGCTAGCGGTGGGGCAGCGAGGCCACGCTTGGCCCCGTAACGGTCGTGCCTCTCGCCTACCATCGCCGTCGTGGCAATGAGCGTTAGTTGGGTGCCTTATGGCCGGCCGGTAGCTGAGGCGCTGCGCGCTGCGGTCGCAGATGGCAAGTCCGATGGCCCGCTGGCGCCGGTCACGGTGGTGGTGCCGTCCAACTACGTCGGGGTAGCGGCTAGGCGCATGTTGGCGTCGGGAGAGCTTGGCCCGGTCTCGTCCCAAGGCAGGGGGGTCGCGGGGGTCAGCTTCCTCACCCTTCACCGCTTGGCCGAGCTGCTGGGCGCAAGCAAACTTGCAGCACTGGGGCGCCGTCCGGTGCCTACCGCGGTCATAACGGCTGCCTTGCGTGCTTGCCTGCAAGCTGAGCCTGGCGTTTTCGCCCCTGTGGCGTCTCACCCAGCCACGGAGGCCGCGTTGCTGTGCGCGTACAAGGAGCTGCGTGACGTTTCACCCGCTGCCTTAGAGCGTCTTGCGGCCCAAAGTGCTCGCGCCAGTGACGTTGCCCGCCTGTGCCTGGCTGCTCAGGCCCGTCTTCAAGGCTGTTTCTACGACGAGCAAGACCTTATGGCGACCGCTGCCCAGTTAGTCAGAGATGACGCCAGCCGGGCCAGAGAGCTCGGCATGGTCATCGTGTACTTGCCTCAGCACCTATCGGCTCATGCTGGCGTGGTCCTCAATGAGATTGCCAGGGTGCTCGATGTGCTGGTGCTCGCCGGCACGACCGGCAACGAGCGGGCCGACAGGGCTGTCCGGCGCGCTTTGGAGCGTTTGGCTCCAGATGGCTCCGGGCAGGTAGTGCTGCATCAGGCTGCGGCCGCGCCAGCGCCAATTGGCCCGTCCGCCGGCCCAGGCCCGCTGCCCGCTCGGCGGACGCGCATCGTCACCACCTCGGACGCCGATGAGGAAGTTCGTGCTGCTGTTAGGGCTGTCATCAACGAAGTGCTTAGCGGGACGCCTCTTGAGCGCATAGCGGTCCTTTACGCGTCTGCCGAGCCTTATGCCCGGCTTTTGGCCGAGCAGTTGGACGAGGCTGGTATTGCCTACAACGGGGCAGGCTTTGCCTCGCTAGCGGCACGAGCGGCTGGCCGCACCCTGCTCGGGCTACTAGGGCTGGCCACTTCTGGCTTTCGACGCGATGACGTCTTTGCCTGGCTAGCCAACGCCCCCCTTCACCACGAGGGCCGCCCAGTGCCGGTGAGCGTCTGGGAGCGGGTCTCCCGTGAGGCCAACGTGGTAGCAGGACGGCCCCAGTGGGACCGTTTGCTCTTTGCCTACGCCGAAGAGCTGCGGGCTCGAGCACTTGCGAGCGAGGCTGCCCCCAATAGCCCATCGTGGCAGTCGCAGCGCCTACGTCACGACGCCGAGAGCGCGCTGCGGCTTCGCAGCTTCGTACTGGGCCTCATCGACGACTTGGCCGAGGCAGCTTCCGAGCCAAGGGGCTGGGCTGAGCACGTTGCTTGGGCGCAGCGCCACCTTGACGAGCTGCTCGGCGGTGCGCAGCAGCGCTCTTGGTGGCCCGAGGCCGAACAGAAGGCAGCCGAGCAGGTGGAGCGCTGCCTGGACCGCCTGGTCGACCTGGGAGCAGTGGAGGGGCCGGTGCCCCTGGAGGTCTTTGCGCGCACCTTCCAGCTCGAAGCGGCGTCAGAGCTCGGCCGAGCGCGACGTGCGGGCGAGGGGGTGCTGGTCGGGGCGGTGCGTACGGGCGTGGGCCTCGACTTGGACTTTGTCTGCGTGCTCGGCCTGGCCGAAGGCTCCTTCCCTTCGGTGGTGGGCGATGACTCTCTGCTGCCAGACCACGAGCGCCAGGCTGCAGGTGGTGAGCTCGACCTCCGCAGCGACGGGACTGAGCGCCAGCACCATGAGCTACTGGCTGCCATGGCGTGCGCCAAGCGCCACCTTTTGTGCGTGCCCAGGGGCGACCTGCGCCGGAGCAATGAGAGGGCCCCGTCACGCTGGGTAGGCGAGATCGCGAGCACGCTCGCTGGTGAACGGCTGTCCGGCACGGAGCTTCTTGCTGTCGAACGCCCTTGGCTAGAGCACGTGGCCTCTTTTTACGATGGGTTGCGCCGGGCCGCTTTCCCTGCCACAGCGCAGGAGCACCGCCTGAAAGACCTGCTTGCCAGGGCTTGGCACCGTGGCCGGCCTCTGGGTTTCGTGCCCGTCAGCGATCTTGGGGACCCAGTGCTCCGTGGCGGGCACGAGGACGTCGCAGCTCGCCGAAGCTCGCTGTTCACCCGCTTCGACGGCAACCTCGGCGGGCTTGGCGTCCCGTCACCGGCGAACGTGGTTACCTCTGCTACGCGCCTTGAGAGCTGGGCGGTCTGCCCGTTCGCCTATTTCGTGCGAGAGGTACTGCACG
>JBMFUG010000084.1:0-9630 GCA_049966695.1 Acidimicrobiales bacterium
GGCCTGGGAAGCTACTGGGCCAGCCGTCAGATGGTTGCCGAGGAAGGGCGGCCGTCAGGTGGCTTGGCCAGACGAGAGCCGAGAGTTCCTGTGCCGCGGCTTTTCGAGGTTGTAGACTATTGGTCGTACCTGCACGTGTCGACTCGGGAGTGATCGTGAAAAAGGGACGACATCGGCGTTTTGAAGAGGCGCGCAACTTGAAGCGCGCGATTGAGATCGTCGCGGAGCCCTGCCCTGAGTGCGGCGCAAAGCCTGGCGAGGAGCACGCTTCCTGGTGCCTGGCCATGGAGGACGACGAGCCAGATGGTGAGCCACAGGTAGAGTACGACCCTAGGCAAGGTGGGCTTTAGCAGGCCAGGAGCGCAGGTGCCAAGCTGGCCCTCGGTCTAAGCCACTGTTGGTGCAAGGTGGTTACCTTGCACCTTTGGCCTCGCGCCCGCGCTGCTCTGTCCCCTGGAGGCCGTAGAGGCAGTTAGCGGCAGCAGGGTCGCTGGCCTCGTCCAGTTTGGCCACCTCTCGCGCACCAGGAGCTTGCGCCGCCGTCCCAACCTTGCTAGGCGCCGAGCCCTCGCTGGCGTTATGGGCCGCTCTCGCAGCTCGGGCCAAACTGCGAGAGCACTGCTCTATGCACTGACATGGCAGGAAAACATATGCAATATTTGCAGATATGCCAAAAGTTGGAGCGACGCGGTCGCTTACCATGGGAGCCGTGCCACATGAGAGCTTCTATCCCCAGGTGCCCGACAAGCCCGACTTCCCCGCTATCGAGCGAGACGTGCTCGCTTACTGGGCCGAGGACGGCACGTTCCAGGCATCCGTCGAGGCACGACCGGGAGGCCGAAACGAGTTCGTCTTCTATGACGGGCCTCCATTTGCCAACGGCCTCCCGCACTACGGCCACCTTCTGACCGGCTTTGTGAAAGACGCCGTGCCTCGTTACCAGACCATGCGGGGACGGCGAGTTGAACGCCGTTTTGGTTGGGACTGCCATGGCCTGCCGGCGGAAATGGAGGCCGTGAAAGAACTTTCCCTGCCCGGCCGGGTTGACATAGAGCGCTACGGAGTTGCCAACTTCAACGACTACTGCCGGGCGTCTGTGATGCGCTATACGGGCGAGTGGGAACGCTACGTGACGCGCCAGGCCCGCTGGGTCGATTTTGCGAACAGTTACAAGACCATGGACACCTCCTATATGGAGAGCGTGATGTGGGCCTTTAAGCAGCTGTACGACAAGGGTCTACTGTACGAGGGCTATCGGGTCTTGCCCTATTGCTGGGAGTGCGAGACCCCCCTTTCGAATTTCGAGACCCACCTTGACAACGCCTACCGTCCTCGCCAGGACCCGGCGGTGACGGTCGCCTTCGAGCTGCAAAAGCCCGGTGAGACTAGCCCGCTCAAGGCGCTGGTATGGACCACTACGCCTTGGACGGTCCCTTCAAACCTGGCCCTTGCGGTCGGTCCTGACATCAGCTATGCAGTGCTCGCCTGGCGTGACGCCCGCTACATTGCGGCCGAAGCGCGCCTCGATGCAGTGGGGCAACTGTTGCCAGGTGCAAAGCGGGTGGGCACCATGGCCGGCCGGGACTTGGCCGGCCTTAGCTACCGGCCGCTCTTCAGCTTCTTTGAGGACCAGCCGGGCGCCTTTAGGGTGCTCGAGGCTGACTTCGTCTCGACCGAAGAAGGCACCGGCATCGTCCATCTGGCACCGGGGTTCGGCGAGGACGACCAGCGCGTCTGTGAGGCTGCGGGGATCGGCGTGGTCTGCCCCGTCGACTCCCGAGGCCGCTTTACCGCTGAGGTCCCCCCGTACCAAGGCATGCAGGTGTTCGAGGCCAACCGGGCTGTCATAGCCGACCTCAAGAAGAAAGGCGCCCTGGTCGACCAAGGCACTTACGAGCACTCTTACCCTCATTGCTGGCGTACTGACACCCCGTTGATCTATAAGGCTGTCAGCTCTTGGTTTGTCAACGTCACCGCCGTCAAAGAGCGCATGTTGGAGCTCAACCAGCAGATCAATTGGGTCCCTGGGCACGTGCGAGACGGCGCCTTCGGCAAATGGCTCCAGGGGGCGCGGGACTGGTCTATTACACGTAACCGCTTTTGGGGATCTCCTGTGCCGGTCTGGAAAAGCGATGACCCTCGTTACCCGCGCATGGACGTCTATGGCAGCCTGGACGAGCTCGAAGCTGACTTCAAAGTGCGGCCGGGCGACTTGCACCGCCCGGCGATAGACGCTCTGGTCCGGCCGAACCCAGACGACCCGACCGGTCGTTCGATGATGCGACGTGTGGAGGACGTGCTCGACTGCTGGTTCGAGTCTGGCTCAATGCCGTTCGCACAGGTCCATTACCCCTTTGAGAACGCCGAGTGGTTCGACAGCCACTTCCCTGCAGATTTCATAGTCGAGTACGTAGGCCAGACTAGGGGCTGGTTCTATACCTTGCACGTCCTGGCTACAGCCCTGTTCGATCGCCCACCGTTCAAAACCTGCATAGCGCACGGGGTCGTCTTGGGCCATGACAGGCAAAAGTTGTCGAAACGGTTGCGCAATTACCCAGATCCTGATGAGATGCTGGAACTGTACGGGGCTGATGCCATGCGGTGGTCACTGTTGTCGTCGCCCGCTATGCGCGGCGGCGACCTCGTGGTCGACAAAAAGACGATGGCGGAGGCTGTCAAAGGGGTGCTGATGCCTCTTTGGAACGCTTGGAAGTTCTTCGCGTTGTACGCCAATGCCGATGGCCATAAGGCGCAGTGGCGGGTTGACGGGCGCGATGTCCTTGACCGGTACGTGCTTTCCAAGGCTCACGCGCTGGTAGAAGAAGTGACGGCCGCCATGGACAGCTACGACCTTTATGGCGCTTGTGCCAGCGTGACGTCGTTCTTGGACGCCCTGAACAACTGGTACATCCGCCGGAGCAGGGACAGGTTCTGGAGCCCAGTCGGGGCGAGCCTCGCCTCAGACACGAGCAAGGCTGACGCCTACGACACTCTTTACACGGTCTTGCGCACCCTCAGCCTTGTCGTCGCACCTCTTTTGCCCATGGTGAGCGAGGTGGTGTACCGCGGGCTTACGGGCGAACGCAGCGTCCACCTAGCCGACTGGCCGAGCGCTGACGCCCTGCCAGCCGACCAGGAGCTGGTCGCGACCATGGACCGGGTGCGCGACGTCTGCTCGGCCGGTCATTCCGTCCGCAAAGCCGAGGACCTGAGGGCGCGCCTGCCACTTGCGTCGGCGACGGTGAGCGGTGAGGGGGCCGAGCGGTTGGCGCCCTACGTGGAGCTCATAAAAGACGAGCTGAACGTGAAGCACGTGCGTCTTTCGAGCCGTGCAGACGAGGTGGCTGACCTTGTGCTCCAGGTGAGCCCGAACGTGCTAGGGCCCCGAGCGGGGGCGGCAACGCAGGAGATCATAGCGGCAGTACGCCGAGGCCAATGGGGCCGCACTGCTGACGGGGCTGTTCAAGTGCTAGGCCGGGTGCTGGAAGAAGACGAGTACTTCCTTTCCCTGGTGCCCAAAGACAAGCACGCCAGCCGAGCATTGCCCAGCAGGGACCTAGTGGTCACCTTGGACCTCAATGTGACACCCGAGCTTGAGAGCGAGGGCTTGGCTCGCGACATGGTGCGCATCGTCCAAGAAGCGCGCAAGACAGCCGGGCTGTTCGTGTCGGACCACATACGGCTGAAGGTCGACTTTGCCGGCTCGCCAAAACTACTGGCGGCGGCCCAGGAACATGTTGAGATGCTGAAGGGCGAAACATTGGCCGATGAGGTCACCTTCGGGCCGGTTGAAGACGGGACTGTGCAGGTCGAGAAGGTGTGAGGCTTGTGAGCGGGGCTGGCCGCACCACCTGAGCAGCGTGAACGGCCCGCAGTGCTAGACGAGGCTCAAGCTAGCCGGTGGTGCCGGTCTCGTTGAGGGCCTGGTTGGCGCCTTGATGGGCCTCGGTGCTGGGAGCGTGCCGGAGGCCGGCAGCTTGGCCCGGGGCGGCTTCGACTGGGGCAGGGCCTTGAGCAGGGCTCACCAGCAGGACGGTGCCCAAGAGCGATACTGCAATACCCGTGAACAACAGTGCCGTGCCTCCAGTTGTTGGGAGCTTTTCGCCGTAGAGGACAAAGCCAGCGGCTATCAAGCCCAACGACGAGACTGAGTTGTTGGCAGCAGAGATGCTGGCGGCGTTGGCCCGTCGGAAAGCTTGTTGGATGAGGCTTTGCGACCAGACAGCCATCCCGAGCATCAGCCACAGCCCGGTGCTCTCCACGAGGTCCTTTACGGCTCCCGTGCCGTAGAGGGCAAAGCGGTCCCCGACTTCTTTGGTAAAAACACTGGTCCCGGCGAAGAGCAGGCCGACTGCGACCCCGAAGGCGAGGCCGGCTGCCTGGCTGGCCTTGGGGAGCCGGTCGGGCAGCAGGCGAGGCAGGCTGGAGACGAGCGCTGCAGCAACGACGCAGGTGAGCGCCACCAACCCCTCCGTCAGGTTGGAAAGGGGGCGCTTTGCCACCTGGGCGTGAGCCGCAGCGACCGCGGTGAGCACGCCTCCCGCGCTGGCTAAGATGACGCCTGCAACCTCGAGGCGGCTGAAGTGCTCGCCAAGCCAGCGGCTGCCTCCGACCACCAAGAGGCCGCGCCCCGCGTTGCGTAGCGTGGCGACCGCTGGGACGGGGGCAAGGGCGAACGAGGAGGCTTCTGCCACCCAGGCGAGCGCTGAGAGCACGATGGCGACCAGCCACAGAGGGTGGCGGGCGAGCGTGGCGAGGAGCCGCAGGCCGTTATGGCGGCCTCCAAAGTGCATGCCTTGGTGCTTTTCGATCCCGGCTGCAGCTGCGTTAGCTATGCCCGAGACGAGCGCGAGTAGGCTACCTATGAACAACATGGCTTTGAGCTCTGTAAGTGCACGTAGGCTGACATGGATATGTAGGCGGAGGTGGTCGAGAAGTGGTAACCGTCCCAGACGATAACCTCTCGCCCGGCGAAAGGCGGGCGGACGAGCTGCCACGACGTGTGCTCATCATCTCTGCCGAAATGGGCGAGGGGCACAATGCGGCGGCCACGGCGCTGACCGAGGCCATGCGAGACGTATGGCCTGGCTGCAGCGTCGACAAGCTGGACACCATGGAGCTTCGGGGCACGCGCTTTGCCCGAGCTGCTCGTTGGGCGTACAGTTACCAGCTCTCCGTGCTGCCTTGGACCTATGACGTTTTTTACCACTGGCTTTCGCGCTCGGAACGCTTTGCAGAGGGCGCCAAAGTGGTCGTCGGGAGCTTCTTTGGCCGGCGCTTGGCGCGCACGCTGGCTGCAAAAGCTCTGGAAGGCAAAGAACCTGACATTATCATATCGACGTACCCGTTCGGTTCTGCTGCTCTCGACTGGTTACGGTCGCACCACGGCTTGTCTACATTGGCGGTCACTTACATCCCGGCCTTCCACGTTCACCGGCTTTGGGCTTACCCGGGGATCGACCTGCATTTCGTCATGTACGACAGTGCGGCCGAAGACGCAGGCATGCCGGGATTTGAAAAGACTATGCGCATCGGTGCGCCCCCGGTCAAGCGAGAGTTCGGCGCAGTGACCCGCGCGGAGGCGCGAGCTTGCACCGGGCTGCCTGAAGAAGACTTTGTTGTGCTCATGACCGGTGGAGCGTGGGGCCTGGGCGACATAGCGGCTGGCGTGGAAGCACTGGTGAAGCTGGAGCCGCCCGTCCATGTGGTGGCGATCTGTGGCAAGAACGCTGCACTTGCCTCAGATCTGAGCCGTTTCGAGCAAAGCGGGCGCCTGAGCGTTTACGGCTATGTGACTAACATGGCCGAGATGATGGCGGCGGCGAACGTCGTGGTGACCAACGGGGCGGGGGTAACTGTCCTCGAAGCACTTCGCACACCTCGTCCTGTCGTTGCCTTTTCGCCCCTCGTGGGCCACGGGACGGCCTCCACTGCTGAAATGGTCCGCCGGGACCTGGCGCTCGAGGCGCGTGACGTGCCTGACTTGGTGGAGCAGATCCGGCGCCTGCGAACGGACTCAGGCTTGCTCGGGAAGCTGGAGAACGCTGGCCAGACGTGGGTCGAGGGCCGTGACCTGCGCAAGAGCCTGGCAGAGATCGAGGCTTGCTACAGAGAGCACAAAAGGTCGCAGGCGGCAAAAGGCCGGGTAAGCGCAACGGCAACTTGATGGCGGAAGGTTGGGCGGCAAAGCGAGCCAGTGCGCTGTCCGTGCGCTCTACTGTGCGTCGGGTTGGCTGCTGACGGCCATGGCTGGGAGAGCTTCGTGAACCTCGCTTGGCCGACGGCGCGTCGCGCCGGGGGAAGGCCGGCGTGCAGCCGATAGCGCGGCAGCGAGGGCCATTACCGCCATGGAGGCGTAAAACGCCGAGTGCAGCCCCGTCGTAAAGGCGCTGGCGAGGTTGCCGTGCAATTTTGCCGACCCGACGAATATCGCGAAGGCAAGTCCTCGGGAGATCGAACGCGAAGCGACCAGGATGGCCATGGAAAATGAAAACACCATCCCGATGTTCGCAAATGTGCGCAAGATCCCGGAAGCTATGCCGAAGACCTGAGGCTTGACCGCTCGCATAAGCGCGGCCGAGTTCGCCGGGAAAAAGCTGCTGGCTCCCACGCCGTTCAGCACGCTCGCTAAGACGACGACCCACAGGCCGGTAGCCATGGAAAGCCGCGAGAACACGAAGAGGGCTGCGACCTGCAGGCCCAGGCCGGCGGTTGCCGGGACCATGGGGCCGAAGCGGTCGGCGCTGCGGCCTGCGAGGGGGCCAACAGCGCTGCCGGCTACGTAACCGGGTACAAGTAAAAGTGAGGCGTCGAAGGGGGACATGGCTCTTGGCCCCTGCAAGTACATGATGATGAGGAAAAGGACGGCGAAGTTGGCTAGGCCTTGGAACATAGCAGCAAGCAATGTCGGCGCCAGCGTGGGGGCCCGGAGCAACGACAAGTCCAGCATCGGCTCGGGACGAGCCCGCTCCACCATGACGAAGGTGCCCACCAATGCGAGGCCGCCCACCAAGAACCCGGTCGTGGTCGCGTCGAACGAGGAGGTAGCCAGCCGTGTCATGGCCCACAAGACCCCGTAGAGGCCGAGCCCGAGGGCCAGCATGCCAGTGAGGTCGAGGCGGTGCTTCACGCGTCGGTTGTCGTCGTGCAGGACGTACAGAGCCATGACGACGCCGGCTGCCCCGATAGGCACGTTGATCCAAAAGATCCAGCGCCAGGACATGTACGTGACGATTGCGCCTCCGAGAACTATGCCGAGGACGGCGCCTGCGCTCCAGCCAACTGCGTTGAAGCCATAGGCTCTCCCACGCTTTTGCGGGGGGAAAAGGTCGGCGATGATGGCGCCGCTGTTGGCGGTCATGAGGGCCCCACCGATGCCTTGTAGTACCCGGAAGGCGACGATCGAGGTCTGGTCCCAGGCCAGTGCGCACAGCGCGCTCCCGACGATGAACACGGCAAAACCTGCCTCGTACATGCGCACTCGCCCGAACATGTCGCCAAGGCGGCCCACCTGAGTAGCTAGCAGGGTGATGACGAGCAGGTAGCCGATCACGACCCAGATAACCGAGCTGAGGGCCACGTGGAGGCCTCGTTCGATCTCGGGCAAGGCGAGGACGACGATCGTAGTGTCCACCGCGGTGATAAGGACCCCGATCATGACCACGACGAGGGCAAGGTTGGCCTGAGAGCTAGCCAGGCGTCCAGGCGCTGAGCGACGGGGGACAAGGTGGGCGCGGCGGTGCAAAGTCGAAATGTCTGGTGCCACTATGGTCAAGTTTAGGAGTTACCTGAACAAAAGTGGCTTACAAGGAGGAAGCGGCGCGCTTGAGCCGTGACCAGGACCGAGGCCAAGCGGCACGGTGCTCGGCTTCGCGAGCTCGGGTGGCCGCGAGCAACTGGCCGGCTACAAGTGCAAGCTCGGTGCTTGTGCTGGGGGTCGCAGCAAGGGCGGCTTCACGTAGCCATGCCTCGGCCAGCACGGCATCGTGAAGGTGCCCGAGCACGTCTTGGACGCCGCTCGCCGCTTCTGCGACCCGGCGGATAGTCGCGCGCTTTGGCAGCCGAGCCGTACGTGACTTGGCGGAGGCGACATGTCCTGAGGCTAGTTGCGAGCCGTCAGGCGCGGGCCGCTTTTTAGCACCGGCCAGTCGAGGCTGACCGGCAACGAGCTCAGCCGCGTAACGCAAGCGTTTAGCTTTGATGCGTACCTTGTGGAGCGCGTCGTCAGAGGGCGAAGAGCCGAGCTTGTCAACCTGGCGGTTAAGCGAGCGCCAATTGCGCTTGACGAGCGCTGGTAGCACCTCGTCGGCCATGACAGGCGCATTGGCCTCACGCTGCTCCTGCTTGTAGCCCTCGAGGGCCCTTAGGAAGGCTATGTAGCGGTCGCTGCCTAGGGCTAGGACGAGACGCTGACGAGCCAGGCGCTGTCCAGCGCCTGCGAGCTGGAGCAGGGCACCTGCTCCAGCCGCGTCTAGGGGGCCAAGGCTGGCAAGCTCAGTGCGGAGGAGCTCGACGCGTATGTCGGCGTCGCGTGCTCCTCCCAAAAGGCTTCCCAGCCATCCCGCCTCCTCGTAGAGCTGAGCTAGCTGGTCGTCCCAAAAGCTCGTGCGAAGGCCCTTTAGGGTGCTCCGCAAGCGGCGAGTAGCGACGCGGGCCTTGTGGACATGCTCGGGGTCGGGGTCGTCCAGGCGGATAGCAGGGTCGTGGGCCAGCAGCACGTCCTGGCAGTCGAGGAGCGCAGCCCTTAGCACCTCGCTGACCGTCAGGCCTGGCACAGAGCGCTCGGGCATGTGCCCGGGGCCACCTGGGTTGGTCGGGCCGGCTCCGAGGACCTGCAAGAGCTTGCTCTTGCTAGAGGAAGGCGAAGCACCAGCGGCGGTCAACCTCGCAAGGACTGCGTCGAGTACTTCGTCGTTGCACCTTGGCGCTAGCTCGACCTCGACCTCGCTGAATGCTACAGTCCCACGTGCGCCCAAAAGGCGCCGACCTGTCACTACGTCATGGTCCACCTCTGCTAGCAGGTGCCCATCAGGCGCTCGCAGCTCCACTCGTCGGCGTAGCGCCTGTAAGCGAGCCACCGCACGCAGCGGGAAGCCGAGGGACAACCCGCTCACGAACTTGGCCGCGTCAGGGTGGACAGGTGGCGGTGCTGGCCTGCGTCGCCCGGGGAGGGCGCCGCCCGCCTTTGGCTGCCTGGCTCTGTTGCGTTGCTCTGTCCTTGTGCTGGGCTCGGCGGCCCAGGTGACCTCGGTACGTGCCAGCAGCGCGCCGTCGAGCGTGCTCGGGAGCTTTAGCGTCCACTGGCCCGCAGGCCCGGTGGCGCCGGTCGGCCGAGGAGGCCGGGCCGGCGCGGCTCCCGCCAGGGCGTCTTGCACGCGATAGCGGAGCGTCACGTGCCGGCGAGCCAGGCGGAGGTCGGACGTGTCGTAGTAGGTCGTGGTTAGGGCCACGGTTGCCAGCGCGCTCGCCTGGGTACCCGGCAGCACCTGGGAAAGGTCAGGGAGCGACCAGCCCATGTCCACTGCCAGCTTGAGTTCCCGCTCCAGCTGTTGCACGGCCATCCTTTGCAAGTGGCGCTTGCCAACGCCCGCAAAACTCTAGCCCGAGGCAGGCGGCGGTCGTCGCTTTGTG
>JBMFUG010000085.1:0-9543 GCA_049966695.1 Acidimicrobiales bacterium
GGCTGGGGATGCCCCGACGAGGTCAGCTCGGGCCACTCAAATTACAAACTTGAGTTTTTCGGGAGGAAGTAGCTAGGGTAACGAGGGCTTTTCTTGCACCCCCAACGGGGTTCGAACCCGTGCCTCCGCCTTGAAGGGGCGGTGTCCTAGGCCGCTAGACGATGGGGGCTGGACGACCAAAGTCTAGGCCATGACTGCCTCGCGGTACTTTGGAGCCGAGGGCGATGGTGCCTGAGGGCAGCGCTCAAAACGCTGGCGAATTGCAAGAGGCTCCTGCGTTAGCGCTGTTGGCCCGGGCTTACAGCTCCTTCGGCCGTGATATCGACAACTGAGCTCTCCGAGGCCACGTACCATTGCCCTGGGCGATGGCAGAGCAAGCCCGGCCTCTCGTGTTCGGGCTACCCAGACGAGCACATCGCCCTGAGGCAGCGCTGGAAGGGGGTCTGCGTCATGCTCACGCGAATCGACGAACAACGTCTCGACGCACCAGTACTCGCCAAGCCGGCACCCGCGCTGGCAGAAAGAAAAACCACCACCAGACGCTGAGGCCCTGGCCTGAGGCGCTCCCGCGCGACTGGGGCCATGTAAAGCCCCGCTAAACCGGCTCGGCCGCCACGAGGCTGTGGCTGCTTAGGCATGGCAGAGCGTCCTGCCGGCTGGCTCGGGAACGTGGCCTTGGCCCCTCAGGCAGCGTGGGGGCAACGCTTGGCCGCACCTTAGGTGACGGGGCCGGCTTGCCCCACGAGTGCGCTTGGGCACTGGCGGGGTGGCGAGGGCCCTCGGGAGGGACGAAGGCCCGCTTGCCCCTGCCCTCTACCAGCGCCCAGTTGTCGTTTGCCTTCATTGCGTGGTGGCGCCTGCAGAGGTGCGCGACGCCCACCACCGCCTTGGCCTTGGTGATGACAGCTTTCAAAAAGGGCCGCCGCTGCCCATTAGGCCGTAGACGGCTTGGGGCAGTACCGGGCCGTAGCCGGCCACTTTTCAAGCCTCGCCGGAACGGTGCTGCCCCGTAGCAACGCCTCAAGGTCGGCCCGCACCACGACCTCGTAGCTCACCTCGGCACCCTCCCCGCCGCTTGCCAAGCGGACCAGGCCGTCGTAGCTGTAAGCCTTCGGCCCCGCCGGCCGGCCCGTGCGGCCAGCTCAGAGGATGACGCGCTCTTCGCCAGTGCCAGCAGCTTTTGGGCACCGGTTGGGCAAGCCTCTCTGGCGAGCGAGAGCGCTTCTGCCTGCCTGGGCGAGAGCTGGCCTGCCTTGAGCGCCTTTACCACCTCGGGCTGCGACGCTAGGCACCTGGCGGTCTAGATGGCCCCTGCCTGCTCGACCACAGCCTCCTCGAGGAACGTATGTTCGAGTACACTGCTGCCCTCGCAGAAATCAAGGGGGCAACCCGTTAGCGGATGGCGAACAAGCGTTTGGTAGTGGCGGCAGCTCTTCGGTCCCGGCTTTGGGCCATGGGGCCACTCGGCTTTGGGCGCTCGGGCTGTACGGGTAATGGGCCGGTTCAGCGTTCAGAGTGGGTGGCGCAGGCACGCGCATGCGCAATTGGCTAGGGGGGTGCACGCCAGCCGGCACGTGGCTATGGCAAGCCGCTTGTAATTGAGCATGGCGAGCCCTCGGCGTAAGCTCAACAAGGACAAAAGCCTCCGAGGCCCATTTGTCGCGTCCTTTTGCTAAGGGGGCGCCAAGGCCCAGGACGAGACGCTTGCTGCCAGTCCCATTTGTCCCTAAGACAAGGCCCACGTTTGCTGTGGTCGCGTGGGCCGCAGGCTGGCGCCCAAGGCTGTGCTGCCTCGGCCGTCAACAGCACCGGGCCCGGTGAACCCGAGCTGTAAGCGTTGTGTGCTGGGCGCACGAGCCGCTCAAGTGGTCCCGGACAAAGCATCGATGGCCGACGATTGGAGCGCAGTCAAGAAAGTGTAAAGAAGGTGCCCAGGGTCATCGACGTCTTCGGGCTCGTCCTCGGAGACATCGAGCACCGTGCCCAACCACAGCCGTATTGCATTAAGCGCGCGCACCCAGTCGTCAAGCTGCTCCTTTGACAGTTCAGCCGCACCGGCCGTGCTGGCCAGGGTGTCGAGCGCCCGCGACCTGCTTTCGTCTAGGTCCGTCCCCATAAGCCTGCGGTACTCACGCTCGGCCTCGGGGTCGGAGGTGTAAGCAGGCGGGAAAAGCCGCCGCAGGTTATGGTCATCAGGACGCGCCGCTATGGCAGCACGCAGTTGTGCTGGCAGGCTGCGCAGTAGCTCTCGGTCCTCCGGGTGGAGAGAGACCTCATAGGTGCCGGCGCGTGTGCGCCGCAGCGGTGGGTGCCAGCGCAATATCAGCCTTGCTCCATGGTGGCCCACAACCCATGCTCGTGCAACCTGAAGACGTCAAGCTCGGATTTTTCGCGCGGCCCGCTCGCCACGACTGCCTTGCCCTTGGTGTGGACGTCCATCATCAGCTTGTGCGCCTTTTCCCTGTTGTACCCGAACAGCTTTTGAAAGACATAGGTCACGTAGCTCATGAGGTTGACTGGGTCGTTCCACACAATAACCTTCCACGGCTGGGCAAAGCGCGCCACTTCGTTGACATCGGGTTCTTTGACCTCTACCGGTGCTGCGGCTGCCGGAGACATCGCCCACCTCCGTTAGGCCCTAGTACTCAATAAGTGTCCGAGGACCTTGGCGGACCTCACTTACAGTTTGCACCTGTGGGTGCGGCTCGCGAGCATACAAGCTCATGTAGAAAGCCACCATCGCCACCACCACGGATGTTGCCCCAGCCAGGTGGAAACCGACCAAGAGCGCGGGGTCTCCTGTGAAGTACTGGGTGTAGCCGACCGCTGCTTGGGCAATGAGGACCACCAGGAGGACCTCAGCCCGTTGGAGGACGGGCCGGGGTGCCCGAGCACGGTGCAGCCACCACAGGGTCACCACGGTGGTCGTCAGCAGGACCTCGACCGAGGTCCCGTGCAGCTGCGCCACGGTGTGGAGCGAGAACTTAAAGCGGGGCACACCAGGGGCACCGGCGTGGGGGCCGGTCCCGGTTACAACCGTGCCCAGAGTTATGACAACCGCCGTCATGGCCAACATGGCTGTGGCGGCAACCCGCTGGGCCCAGCTCGCCCTCCATGTGAGCCCCAGGGAGCGAGCCCCTAGCAGTGTTCCCACTGGCAGATCTTGTCGTGCATGGTCGGGCTCTCCGGCTCTGCAGTAAAAAACAACTGCGGTACCGAGGAGCACCAGCGCCAGCAGCATGTGGCCCATCACGTACGGTGGGGCCAGCTTGTGGAGCACGGTTTCGCCTCCCAGGACCACCTCCGCCAAGATCCCGCCCACCAGGGCCGACGATAGCCACGCCAGGTCCCTTCGCCGTGGCTGGCGCCGAAGAGCGCTA
Organism: Acidimicrobiales bacterium; assembly: GCA_049966695.1. GTDB lineage: Bacteria > Actinomycetota > Acidimicrobiia > Acidimicrobiales > Palsa-688 > JAKAWM01. The sequence goes on from JBMFUG010000085.1 coordinate 3,381, forward strand.
AGCGCTGAAGCCACGATGGCCAGGGTTATGAGCACGTTGACCAGGCGGTTGCCAAACTCGACCCACGCGTGGTACTGAAGCGGGGCCACGATGCTGGTCCGCGTGCAAGCTGGCCAGTCATGGCAGCCGAGGCCCGAGCCGGTAAGCCTGACTGCTCCTCCGCTTACGATGCCGACCGCCAGTGCCACGACGGAGAGTGCCGCGGCGGCTCGGGAAGTCCTTGGCTCCGCCAAACTAGCCCACAAGCGCACTGCTGCTCTTTGCGGCGACAGTAGCTGTTTCTCTCTCGGCCGCCTTGTGACTGTGGCCGACGAGCCGACCGCCTTCGAGCCTGCCCACGTTGGGCTCACCGTAGTTGGCGTGGTCTGTGCCCGACGAGTCGAGTTTGGACCATGGAACATGAAAGCTGATGCTATGCCAGCATGAGGCTCCGGTCGCACTAACATCGTCACGGTGACTAGCAGCGCGAGCACATTAGCCCTGCCTGCCAGGGCGGGTGCCGGGGTACGCCTGCGCGCGTACATCTCGCTCACCAAGCCTCGGATAGTCGAACTGTTGCTGGTGACCACTGTGCCTACCATGATCGTGGCGGCCGGGGGCTGGCCCCCTCTGCGCACTGTCCTGGCCACCGTGGTAGGTGGGACGCTTGCGGCCGGCGGCGCCAATGCGGCCAACATGTACATAGACCGCGACATCGACGCCCTAATGAGCCGCACGGTGCACCGGCCTCTAGTAACCGGGCAAGTGAGCGCTACGGGTGCGCTGGCCTTCTCGGTGGCTTTGGAAATCGGCGCATTCAGCTTGTTGTGGACGATGGTCAATGAGCTTTCTGCGTTGCTCACCTTGGGAGCCGCCCTTTTCTATGTGCTGGTTTACACGCTGCTGCTAAAGCGCAGCTCAAGTCAGAACATCGTTATTGGGGGCGCTGCAGGCGCCGTGCCAGTGCTAGTCGGGTGGGCTGCTGTCACCGGTCGTCTTTCGTGGGCACCAGTGGCACTTTTTGCCCTGGTGTTTTTGTGGACGCCGCCGCACTTCTGGGCGCTTGCGATCCGCTACCGGGACGACTACGCGACCGCTCGGGTGCCAATGATGCCTGTCGTAAAGACGGCCAAGCACACGGCCTCGCAGGCGGTTGGCTATGCCGTCGCCACGGTCGGGGCGTCTTGCCTTTTCGGGGTACTAGCGCACATGCGCCTTACCTATTGGTCTGTTGCGGCAGTCTCGGGGTCGGTTTTAGTGGTCCTGGCTGTCAGGCTCTTGCGAGCGAGCACCACCGATAAAATGGCGGGCACCTCAGCCGTTGCGATGAAGCTCTTTCACTGGTCGATCACTTACCTCAGCTTGGTTTTCGTAGCCATGGCTCTTGACGTCCTGGTGCGCTGACAGAGCCGAAGGCAGCCGGGCGGGGCCGAAGGCATCTAGGAGGCGGCAAGGGTACCGCTTAGCTGTTAGCTTCGAGCCCGTGATCGACGTACGCCGGCTAAGGGCAGACCTCGAAGCTACCAAGGCGGCTTTGGCCCGCAAAAAGGTAAGCGCGGAAGAAGTGGAAAGGGCCGCTCGCCTTGATGAGCAGCACCGTCAGCTGATGGCTCAGGCCGACCAGCTACGCGCACGAGTCAAGGCCCTTTCCAAGCAAGTGGGCGATGCTATGCGCGCAGGCCAAGATGCCGAAGCCAAGGCTTTGAGCGAAGAAAGCAGGCGTGCTGGCGAACAACTAGAGGCGGTCGAGGACGAGGTTGGCAAGGTGGGCGCACAACTGCGTGACGCCATGCTGCGCTTGCCCAACTTGCCTGCCGAAGAGGCACCAGACGGCGACTCGGCAGAAGACAATGTCGTGTTGCGCACGGTTGGGTACGACCCAGGGCGCTACGGGCCCCACCAGCGGGTCCCTCATTGGGATGTTGGGGCGGAGCTGGGCATTCTCGACCTGGGGCGAGGGGCCAAAATTGCTGGCTCCATGTTCGCGCTGCTGCAGGCGGAGGGTGCCACTTTGGCTCGAGGTCTTTGCCAGCTGGCTCTCGACCGCAACTCGGACGCCTACGTGGAGGTGCGGCCGCCCACTCTCGTACGCACCCCAGTCCTCGAGGCAGTGGGGCAGCTGCCCAAGTTCGCGGATGACGCCTATCACGTCGAGCGAGACGACCTGTGGGCTATACCGACGGCTGAGGTGCCTCTCACCTCGATGCGAGCTGGGGAGATCCTCGAAGAGCAGGAGCTCCCAGTGCGGCTCATGGCCTACACCCCCTGCTACCGGCGCGAGGCTGGGGCGGCCGGTCGGGACACGCGGGGCCTGCTGCGCGTCCACGAGTTCGACAAGGTCGAGATCCTCGCAGTATGCACACGCCAGCAAGCGCCTGCCCTTCACCAAGAGATATTGGGCCGGGCTGAGGCCGTGATTTCCGAGCTCGGCTTGCCCTATAGGGTCGTGGAAATCTGTACGGGTGACCTTGGGCAATCGCACGCCCGTTCATTTGACATCGAAGTGTACGCGCCAGGCTGCGACATGTGGCTCGAAGTTTCTTCCGTATCGTGGTTCAGCGACTACCAGGCTCGACGGGCTTCGATACGCTACCGGCCGACAGCCGGCGGCCCAACGCAGTTGTGCGACACGCTGAACGGTTCCGCCCTGGCTGTGCCGCGTGTTTGGGCCGCCATCGTTGAAACTTACCGACAGCCTGACGGCAGCGTAGAAGTGCCCGAGTGCCTGCACCCGTACATGCGAGGCAGAAAGTCAATCGGGCCGCAGTCCTAAAGGGGTGCTCTGCGAGCGGTTCTCAGTTAGCGCTTATAAAGGTGACCTATAAAGATGCGGAGGGCTTCACCGACACAAGCACCAGGGAGGCACACTTGACCGGGACCGCCACCTCACGAGGGCCAGGGAGGCACACTTGATCGAAGTCCGCAACCTGACGAAGTACTTTGGGGCCAAGGTGGCTGTGAACGACCTGTCCTTTCAAGTGCAACCAGGTGTCGTCACAGGTTTTCTCGGCCCCAACGGGGCGGGCAAGACAACGACGCTCCGGCTCTTGTTGGGGCTTGCCCACCCTGACAAGGGAGTTGCCACCATCAACGGCAGGTCCTACCACGATCTCAAGGCTCCCATGCGGGAGGTCGGCGCCCTGCTGGACGCCAAGGCCTATCACCCCGGTCGGCGGGCGCGCGACCACCTGGCGGTGCTCGCAGAGGCTGGGCGCATACCAGCACGGCGCGTAGACGAAGTGCTTGGCCTTGTGGGCTTGGACGACGTAGCCGGTAGGCGGGCGGGGACGTTCTCCCTTGGCATGGCGCAACGTCTTGGTATCGCTGCCGCCTTGCTGGGAGACCCTCCCGTCCTGCTGTTCGACGAGCCCGTTAACGGCCTTGACCCCGAAGGCATAATTTGGGTACGCACGCTCATGCAGTCCTTGGCGGCCCAGGGGCGTACGGTCTTCGTTTCGAGCCACCTGATGAGCGAGATGGCTTTGACTGCGTCGCATGTGATCGTGATCGGCAGGGGCCGCCTCATCAGGGATGCCAGCGTCGAAGAGCTGGTAAGGGCCAGCTCGGGTAAGGTGGTGCGGTTGCGCACACCCAATGCCGGTGCTGTGGTCCCTCGTCTCGAAGCTGGAGGGGCGACAGTGCAGGCTAATGGCGACGGGTCTCTCATTGTCCATGGTCTCGATGCTCAAGCGATCGGCGACATTGCCTTTCAGGCAGGGGCACCGGTGTACGAGCTGGCGCCTCAGGCAGCCTCTCTCGAGGAAGCTTTCATGGAGCTGACACGCGAGGACGTCGAGTTCCACGCTCACGCTGGGCCGGCCACTGCAGGGGCGCGGCCATGACGACGACCAGTCCTTACGTGGCTAGCGCGCGTTCGCACACCGCTCCCACTCTCGTCAACACCGTTCGCTCCGAGTGGGCCAAGATGCGCACGTTGCGTTCCACCACGGTAACGATCGGTGTCGCTGGTCTTCTCGTTGTGGGGCTATCGGCTCTGATCTCGTTCGCAGTTGCCCAAAACCACGCCAAGGCGGGCCCGGACGCCTTAGCCCACCCGCTTCATATCATCCAGTCTGGCTGGGATCTCGGCTTGCTCGCTTTCATGGTGCTCGGGGTACTAGTGGTGAGCAACGAGTACTCGAGCGGGTTGATAAGTGCCACGTTGATGAGCACCCCGAAGCGTGCTCGCGTGCTGGCAGCCAAGACCATCGTCTTCACCGTGGTCGTTTTCGTGGCCAGCGAGGCCATGAGCTTTGTCAACTTCTTTGTTAGCCACGCCATCATCGCGGCCTACCCGTTCCCTGACCCCTGGATAACGGACAACAACGTGCTGCGCTCTGTCATCGGGTGGGGCATCGTGGCCACACTGGCTGGCCTGATCGGCCTGGGTGCCGGGACCTTGCTGCGCCACGCAGCGGGTGCAATAGCCAGCTGCGTGGGTTTTCTCTTTGTGCTCCCAGGGGTCTTGTCTGCGCTGCCCAGTTCATGGAGCAACCCGATCGAGGAGTACTGGCCTACGAACGCCGGGATCCAGCTGACCGAGCTCACCCAAGGTGCTCACACCCTTACTGCCTGGTGGGGAGCCGGCGACCTTTTGTTGTTCGTGGTAGTACTGCTCTTGGCCGCAGGGACTGTGCTAGTGAAGCGGGACACTTGAGCACGCCTTGCCTACCGCTAGGGAGGCTTGGCCCAGCTCGTGAGGGACGGGCGCGGCTCGACGGTCGTCCTGAACGTGTGCAGCCGCTTGGGCGCGTGCAGCGGTGAGCCCTGCCTCGTTGTGGTTAGTGCGCCATGGGGAGACCCCTTGGAGCCTTACCGGCCAGTACACGAGCCGTACCGACGTGCCTTTGACCGAAAAGGGCGAAGTGCAAGCGACCGTGTTAGGACAGGCGCTGCGAGAAGTGAAGTTCGACCTTGTGGAGTCGAGCCCTCGCCAGCGGGCCGTGCGCACGGCCGAGCTCGCCCAGCTAAAGGCCACAGTCAATGACGACCTTGCGGAGTGGGACTATGGCCAACTGGAGGGTAAGACGATCGAGCAGATCCGTAGTTCTTACCCAGGGTGGGCTATCTGGGACGGCCCGTGGCCGGGGGGCGAGGAGCCTTCACAGGTTGTTGCCCGAGCGGACCGGGTCGTCCAGGGTGCCTTAGCCTTACCCGGTGCAGGCAAGGCCCTCGTGGTTGGGCACGGTCACATATTGCGGGTCATAGCAGCCCGCTGGTTGCATCAGCCGCCCTCGGCTGGGCGGTACTTCGCCATTGCGACAGCTACGGTCAGCGTCCTGGGGTGGGAGCACTCTGAACCTGTGGTGCGGTGTTGGAACATCCCGCCAGATGGCTCGGACCTAGCTCGAGCCTTGGCAGACTGAGCTTATGAGCGACCGAGCGCCGGAGGAGCAGCGTTCCAGTTGGCCTAGTGCCCCAGCCGAGGGGGCGGGCTGGGGCGCGTCATGGCCACAAGTGCCCGGCCAGCCGCCAGCGGGCTCGGCACCGGGGGCGCCAGGGCCAATGCCCGCGCCCCATGCACCAGCCGATTGGCAAAAATGGGGCTACCCAGGGTCACCGACGGACCAGGACCTCCGGCTAGGCCCGAACACTCGCTGCTATGAGCACCCGGAGCGCTTGGCCAGCGCTATCTGCCGTTCGTGCAACCGCCCGATATGCGCGGATTGCATGGTGCAAGCGCCGGTAGGTTGGCAGTGCCGTCGGTGCGTTCGCGAAAACGCCCGCACCTCGCCGGTCCTGCGCTACCGGCCCAGCGCCGGTGGGCTGACCCGCCCTGGTCGCGCACCCGTGACAATGGCGCTGATCATCGTAAACGTAGCCTTGTTTTTCGCTGCTGCCGCCTCCCCCGCCCTTACCTCAGGCAGCTGGGAAGTCCCGTACCTCGTGCAGCACGGCCAGTGGTACCGATTGTTCAGCTCGTTTTTCGTAACCAACGACTTTTTGGACATCGCGCTCAACATGTTCTCCCTTTACATCATCGGGCGCCTCGTTGAACCAGCCCTGGACAAGTGGCGTTACCTCGCCCTGTACATGCTCTCAGGCCTTGGCGGGGCGGTCGCTACCTACCTTTTGGCCAACGCAGCAGAGGCCTCAGCGGGAGCCTCTGGGGCCATTTTTGGCCTTATTGGCGCGTTTTTTGTGCTCGCTAGGCGTGCGCGCCTGAACACGTCCGGCATCGTAG
>JBMFUG010000086.1:0-9490 GCA_049966695.1 Acidimicrobiales bacterium
AGCTCGGTAGCGGGGACGTGCTTTGGGCCCCCAGCTACTACCGACTGGGTAAAGCGCTCCACTGCGTCCCCGTCGCCGGGGCGGTCGTGAGCGGTCGTGGCGTGGCTTGCCGGCAGGCAACCACAGCTTTCTCGCTGCACGTAGGAGCTTGGCACCACGTAGCGCCCCGGGGTTACCGTGGCGCCAGAGAGCTGCGACAGCACCAGCTCGGCGGCAAGGCTTCCCAACCGGTCAAGGTCTTGTGCAACGCTTGAGAGGCTCGGGGACAAAAGCGGGCAGTCCGGGCTGTCGTCGAAGCCGACAACTGCCTGGTCCCGTGGGAGCAAGTAGCCGGCCTGCTTCAAGGCGCGTATGACACCCACGGCGTTCAAGTCGGTTGCAGCCAGGACGGCGGTAGACGGCAGGCCGGCATCGAGCATGGCCCTGGCTGCGGGGGCTGCACCGTGCTCGAAGTTGTTCTCTGCCTCGAACAGCAAGCTGGGATCTACCGGGATGCCGTGCTCCTCGAGCGCCGCGCAGTACGCCTCGTAGCGCGCCCTGATGTCGAACTGGTCGAGGCAGCCCACAAAGGCGATCCGCCTGTGCCCATGGCGGACCAGGTGGCCTACGGCTTGCTTGATGCCGCTGGCATTGTCGGTCACGACGACAGGGCAGGTATAGCCCGGCTCCTCGTTGCCGATGGCCACGACCGCCTTGCCGGCCTTGCCCAGAGCCTCCAGGTAACCAGGGGGTACGGCGTTCGCGATCGTGACTGCAGCGTCGATGTGGTCCCAGCCGACGCGAGCGAGGTCCCTCAGGGTGACGCCGCGGTGGTAGTCGTTGCCAGTGCCGGCCGTTTGCACGGCGATGACGTTGCCGCCAGCTTGGGACACGGAGCGAAGGACCGCTGAGATGACGGGGCCTTCGTAGGCACCGGCGAGGTAGCCGGAAAAGATCCCGACGATCGGCGCAGGCCGTTGCATAGGCTACCTCGCCGCGTTCGGGCCGGCTACAAGTGGCGGGTTCTTCTTCCTCAATATTTCCTGCAGCATTATTTCGTGCATCGTCGCGCTGAGTGCGAAAGTTTAGAAAAATCAGCCATCCTGACCACTCACAGTGGTGCTTGTTCCAGGCTAGCCGCCTGGCCCGGCCTCCCGGGACCGCGTCGGTGGCTGGCACCCTCAGCTCGGCGCCACTGCGTGCCGACGCAAGCGCCACGAGAGCCGGTTTAATGGGCACCAGGAGGAGGGAACATGCAGTCCTCGAACGGACAAGGCGCGCCCAGGTGGTCTCGTCAAGCCAAAGTGCTGACCGCAGTCGTGCTGGTCGTCTTGTTGGGGGCGACGGCTGCGCTCGTCGCGAGCCGGCATTCCCGCCAGCTGCTCGCCCTGGGCGGCTCTCCGGCCCTCGCCGGCCAGACGGCTACTGCTCAGAGCGCGGACAGCCAAACCTCGACGACTGGCACCACGACCACGACTGCCCCACCGCTCCCGCGGGTCGTGTCTTTCGTGCCTTCCCCAGGAGCGACCAACGTCGAGCTGACCGCGACCGCTCAGGTCGTCCTTTCTGCAGCTCCCGAGCCTGGCGCACCCATGCCAAGCCTTGCGCCCCCGGTGCCCGGGCAGTGGTCAGAGCAGGGCACCACCTTTACCTTCACGCCTAGCCAGCCCTACGTCCCTTGGTCCACTGAGCACATAGTCGTCCCGCCTACCCTGGCCACAGGGGGTAGCGCCACCTTTAGCGTGCAGGGGGTCTCGATGTTGCGGGTGCAGCAGCTGCTCGCCGAGCTGCACTACCTGCCCTTGCGCTTTGGGCCTTCGCCCAACCAGTCGGCGTTGGCAGACGAGGCGCAGGTGGCTAGCCAGGTTTCCCCCTTTGCCGCAGCGGGTGAGTTCACCTGGCGCTTCCCCAACATCCCTGCCACGCTTTCGGCCCTGTGGGTGCCCGGGGAGCCAAACGTCATCACCCAAGGCGCCGTGATGGCCTTCGAGGCTGACCACGGCCTCACTGTCGACGGCCTTGCCGGGCCAGTAGTTTGGCATGCCTTGACCGTGGCGGTGGCCGAGCGCCAATTGAGCACCCAGCCTTACGACTACCTGACAGTGAGCGAATCGCTCCCCGAGCGCCTGGTCGTTTGGCAGGACGGCCGTGACGTCTACAGCGCCCCGGCCAACACCGGGGTCCCCGGTGCACAGACCCCCCTTGGGACTTGGCCCGTTTACGAGCGCTTCGCCACCACCACGATGGTCGGTACTGACCCTAACGGCTACCACTACCACGTCACAGGAGTGCCCTGGGTCGCGTACTTTTACGAAGGCGACGCCGTCCACGGCTACTGGCGGGCCAGTTACGGCTGGCCGCAGAGCAACGGCTGCGTCGAGCTCCCGGTAGCCGACGCCCGAGTGGTCTGGACGATGGACCCGATCGGCGCGCTCGTCACCGTCACCAACTAAGCACGGCTTGGCAGCCAGCGCCCGGAGCCTCGCCACGGTGCGGTACGTTGGGCGCCTTTCGGTGCGCCCTGACCGCGGGCCGCCCTCTGGTGCCGGGCTCAGCGGTTTGTGCCCGGGTGTGGTGCTCCGTGGTGCCGGGCCCCCAGCCGTCACGGGGCCCAAGCGGTCAATGTGGGAGCCTTAGACGTTGGACGACCGCTGTGGGAGGCTCCGCGAGCCCGGCGGAGAGCAATTTGGCGTCGGTGCTGACGAGCGGGATGCCAAGCTCCTTGGCGGCGCCAGCGCATGGCGCGTCGTAGGAGCTGAGCTGGTCCCGTCCGCCGAGCTCTGCCGCGTCGAAGCTTCCCGCTGTGCGGAAGCGTTGCTCGGAGCGCGCACTGGCTACGGCGACGGCTTCGGGGTCACGGCGAGCCAGCTCTCTTCGAGCCGCTGCTGCCAAAAGGGCGCTCCGGCTTATGGTGGGCGCTGGCGGGCACAAGCGTAAAGTGGTGCGAATGGACCTCGCTGCTCCTGCCGTGCGCAGCATGCAAGCATCGGGCTTGCAGTACCGCATAGTCCAGACCGAGGTGCCCTCGGGCCCTAAGGAAAGCGCCGTCCTGCAGGGCATCGAGCTGGGCCAGCTCCTTCGCACGATCGTGGTGCGTCGCGGGGAGGACGACTACGTGTTCGTGCTCGTACCCGGTGGGCGACAGATCGACTGGCCGAAGCTGCGGGCGGTGCTAGGCGTACGGCGCTTGTCGCTCCCCGACGAGCGAGAAGCCAAAGAGGTTACCGGTTACGACCGAGGGGCCATCACCCCGTTCGGCTCGACCAGAGCGTGGCCCGTCGTCGCTGATGCGGCTATAGCAGCGGGAGGCACGGTTGCTATCGGCGCCGGCGCGCGGGGAGCCAACTTTCATGTCGACGCTGCCGCGCTGCTCGACCTGCTGGGCGCTCAGGTCGCAGATGTGACAAAGCCAGGTTGAGCCGCCAGCGGCCCTGGCCCGCCAGCGCCTCCGCTCTGCTGCTAGGGCATGATGCGTGTACAACCCCGCCCTTGTGGGCAGTGCCCCATGGCTCTCAAGATGGACCTTGCGGGCGTCGACCGAAAGCCTTACGAACGTCTAGTAAGAGCGACGGGAGGCAGAGCGGCTCGTCTCCCCGAACAGTGTTGGACGGTCTTGGTCCACCAAAACGAAAATATCTTTAAGCATGTGGCTTTAAGCATGTGGCGCCCACCTTGCGCGCTTGGTATGAGGACGGCACCTGGTAGGGGCTGTGCACGGGACTGCGCGTTCAGAGCTTCGTTGGAAGCCCGGGGGAAGCCGTGGACGCTGTCGTTGAAGCGACGGTCCTGTACGTGAACGAGATCGAGGACCAGGGGCGAGCGGGAGCACATGTTCTCCGACAGGGGCGGTGAAATGCGCGAGGGCGAGCCCGTAGTACCCAGGGCAACGATCGACGCAGAGATCGCACCTGGTTAGCCCGTTTGCCGGCTCGACTTGGGCCTCAGCGCTGTTGTCGCCTGGATCTCCGTGCGTGCTGGAGCAGGGAGGTCGAGAGCGCTCTGAAGCGCTTGGGCTTTGTGCGCGGTCGCCGTACGTCAGGTAGCCACCAGAGCTGCTCTCGCAAAGTTGGCGACCGGACTTGTGCGGCAGTCGTCCCAATGGCCAAAAAGCAAGTACCCAAAGGGCACCGACCAAGATCCTTGAGCGGCTGGGAGCGCAACCTTTGCCCTTACGGGCGGGGTCAAGCGACCTCAGGAACTAAACGGGACGGCTGGCCTTTAGAGGGTGCAGACGGTGGGTCACCTACCTGCCGTTGCGCTACCGGTCAACCATCGTGGCGCTTGCACTTGATGCGAACCCCTGTCCCCTGAGGTCGCATCAGGGCATAGCGAACTGCGTCAGCAAAGCCAGCGGGACCTCCACGAGACAGACCAACGGTACGGCTCCCTCGGGCGTAAGTCTTCCCGCGAGGACCGACATGTGCTCCTCATGGCGCTCTGGCCGCAGTGCCGAGCGGAAACATCACCACGTAAATGCCGGCATGATGCCTCAAGCACGGCGGCCCGGGAGACCTGCGTGCCTGGCCTCGACCCTGCTGCGGCACCCTGGCCTTTAGGCGGGCCAGGTCGGTGAGGTCGCCGGCCTAAAGCTGGCCCAAGTCCGGTGCTCGACCGGCGTGCCACGGTTGACCATCGCAAGGATGTCGGGTACCAGCACGACTCCTACGATGGCTGGCCCCTCCCAGACCGGCAGGGCGATCCCGCCGCGGCCCGCCACCGCTAGGGCGGGGTCCGCTGGGCTCAGGGCGGGCTGAGCCGTGGACGGCAGAGGGAAGGCGACGTCCTGCGCTCGCATTGACCCCTGTAGCCCGGGCGGTACTGCCGCCAACTGGTGGGCGGTCACCACGCCGACAAGGCCCTGCCCGTCCCAGCGCTCCAGGACGAACGCCGCCTCGGGGTAGCGGGCGACCCAGTTGGCCCAGAACGATGACACGGTCAGCCAGCCGGGTGCGATCACCGCCGGCCTCATGATGTCCGACACGTGCACATTGCCCAGCACGTACTGAGCCCGGCCCGCCAGTTGCTCCCGTTTGGCCGACGACATGAGGAACCAGGCCATGAGCAGCAGGACCAGGCCGTCCGGCTGGTCGCCCTTAGTGAACACCATGAGCCCGAAGCCGGCGCAGAGAGCTCCCAGCGCGATCCCCGCCCCTGCAGTGATGCGGGTGGCCAGCCAGCGGTTGTGCGTTATGCCCCAAAGGGCGCCGTGCATTACCTTGCCACCGTCCAGGGGTGAGGCCGGCAGCAGGTTGAAGCCGGCCAGGAGCACGCTGATAAGCGCCAACCAGCGCAGGGACGCAGCCGCCAGCGCCCACCCGGCGTTGCTGGCCAAGACCGAAAGCCCCGCCGAAACGGCTCCCACTAAAGCGCTGGCCAGCGGCCCGACCAGGGCGACGCTCAGCTCGACTGAAGGCTTGACGTCCTCACCCTCAATTCGGGTGACGCCGCCCATGAACCACAAGGTGATCCCGTCTACTTTCAGCCGGGCGTGCCGGGCCACCACCGCGTGGGCCATCTCGTGCAGGAGCACCCCCACTACCAGGAGCACCGCGGTGAGGGCTCCTGCCAGCCAGTAGGCGCTTTGGCTGTAGCCGGGGACGTCGGCGGGCAGCCGAGAGGTTGCGAGGAAATAAGCCACTAGGGCAGCCAGAGCGAAAAGGCTCCAGTTGGCCCCTATTTTTACACCCCCAATACGGCCAAGTCTCAGGTTGTCGTTCATCGCTCTCTCACCCCAAACTATTTTGCCCAGTTAACCTGAACAACGGCTGAGCAGCGCATGTTCCTCACTGTCCCTCGCTAACGGTGCCTCCCGGCTGAGCGGTTGCGGCCTTCGACCTGGCGCCTGGCCTCCATCTGCGCGTCCCGTTCGGCGATGGCTCGCCGCTTGTCGTACTGGCGCCGGCCGCGGGCCAGTGCCAGGTCGACCTTGGCCCGGCCGTCTTTGAAGTAAACAGACAATGGTACCAGAGCGAAGGGCCCCTCTTGGGACCGCCTAGCGAGCTCGGTGATCTGACGGCGGTGGAGGAGAAGCTTGCGGGAACGGTCAGGGTCGGCGCGTCCAAAACCCGTTGCGAAGCCGTAGGGAGAGATGTGCACCCCGTGCAGCCAAACTTCTCCGCTTTCCACCTTGGCGAAAGAGTCGCGCAGTTGCACCCGGCCCTCGCGCAGGGACTTCACCTCGCTGCCTACGAGCACTATGCCCGCCTCGTAGGTTTCCAAGATGTCGTAGTCATGGCGAGCGCGCCGGTTCTGGGCGACCAGGGACTGCCCCGCGCCAGCTTTGGCCCCTTTGGTGGGTGTCCTTTTAGTGGACATAGTGCGAGCCAAAGTAGCCTCACCGGAGTGCTCTTGCTTACTCGCTCCATATGGCAACGGGTCGTTGCCCACTGCCTGGACGGCTTTCCCCTGGAAGCGTGCGGGCTCCTGGCCGGTCGCCCGCTGCCTGGCGGCGAAGGGGCGGGGCCAGACGTCACACGTGCCGGGCCAGACGGCATGGCTGCTCGGCCAGATGCCACAGGCGTCGAGCTCATCTGCACTGGCGCCGAGGTGGTCGAGGCCTACCCGGCGCGCAACGCAGCTGCATCAGCCCGGCTTTACGTGGTCGAGCCGCTGGACCTCCTCCACGCCGACCGGGAGGCCGAAGCCGCCGGGCTGTCGCTGGTTGGGGTTTGGCACTCCCACACTCACACCGACGCTTACCCATCTCCGACAGACGTCGAGCAAGCTCCTGACCCCACCTGGCATTACGTGCTCGTGTCTTTAAGGGACACCGAGCCCGTGCTGCGCAGCTACCGCATCATCGGCCAGGACATCTTCGAGGAAGACGTCCTGCTGCGTAGCTAGGGCCGCTATCGCTGCCTGGCACCGTCGCAGGTCGCCAGCCCTGGCGCCCGTTGGTGGCTGCTGCTTGTCGCCAGCTATGCGCCTACCGTGCCGGTGATAGTGCCCACGTCTACCTGGCGCCCGTTGGTGGCTGCTGCTTGTCGCCAGCTATGCCTTACAATGGTGACCAACAAACTCGGGATTACTGGGAGATGAACCGTGACCGTCGAAGTCCGCCTACCTAACATTCTGCGCCCTGCTGCTGACGGCCGTGCCAGCTTGCGAGCTACTGGGGCAACCGTTGGGGAGGTGCTGGAAGACGTAGTCCGCCAGTGCCCCGGGCTGCGCAGCTCGCTGCTCGACGCCGACGGCGAACTGCACAGGCACCTGAACGTCTTCCTGAACGACGACGACATCCGCTACCTGGGCAAGCTCGCCACCAAAGTCAATGACGATGACACCGTGACCCTCATGCCCGCAGTGGCAGGGGGGGCGTGAGATGGCACGTTATGACAACATCTTGGACACGATCGGCAACACGCCGCTAGTCGACATAAGCGAGCTGAGCCCCAACCCAAGAGCCCGGCTGTTCATCAAACTGGAGGGCCTCAACCCGGCTGGCTCGGTAAAAGACCGAGCCGCCAAGTCAATGATAGAAGAGGCGGAGAAAAATGGCAGCCTGGTGCCAGGCCAGCACATACTCGAGTCCTCTTCAGGGAACACGGCTGCAGGCCTGGCCATGATCGCCAAGGTAAAGGGCTACCCCTTTACCGTCGTGATGCCCGAGAACGTGTCGGTCGAGCGGGTCAAATTACTGCGGGCTTTTGGGGCCGAGATCGTTTTCTCACCCGCCGCCGAGGGCTCCAACGGTGCGATGCTCCGGGCGCGGGCCTTGGCCAGCGAGCACCCGGACTGGTGGTTTTCTTACCAGTACGCGAACCCGGCCAACCCCAAGGCCCATTACGAGGGCACTGGGCCCGAAATTTGGCGTGATTGCCCTGAGGTGACCCATTTTGTCGCCGGGCTCGGCACGGCGGGCACCATCATCGGCGTTGGCAAGTTCCTAAAGGAGCGCAACCCAGCGGTGCACATTTGGGCCGTGCAACCCCCCGCGGGCGAGACTGTCGAGGGCTTGAAAAACCTCGATGATGGTTTCGTACCGCCGGTGTTCATCGACAATGACGGTTACTCGCTTTTGGACCGCAACCGGGTCGTCGGGCCAAGGGAGAGCATCGAGTGGACCCGCCGGTTGGCGGATGTGGGCATTTTTGCGGGGATCTCCACTGGAGCTGCCATGGCAGGCGTAGCTCGGTGCGCGAGCGAGGTCGACGAGGGCACCATCGTCACCGTTTCCCCCGACGGCGGCTGGAAGTACCTGTCCACGGACGTCTGGACAGGCGACCTGGACGAGGTGTCCGAGCGGGCCCGCCACGAGCTGTACTTCTAGTGGGCCGGTAGGCCTTAGCGAGCTCGACCTGGTGGTCAGAGCTTGAGCTTTGCGGGCAACCGGGCTGGCCGGCGGACAGCTGGCCCAGCTTGCCTGAGCCCGGCTGGCAGCCCGCGAGCTCGTCTGCGCACAAGCCGCGCTGGCCCGTCGCGCCTATCGTTTCGTCAACGGCGAAGGTGCGCCGTGTGCCGCGACGGGTTATGCAGACCTTGGTCGGGCGCGGCTTTGCTCTGGCAGAGGTGGCCTCCATTGGGGCGCCCGCGCTTTTTGCTCGCGGTGCGGTTGGCTTGGAGCGAGCTAGAGATAGTGTTCTAACAGCGAGTTCGCGGTCCGAGGGGTTCGCGACGCCCATTGTTGCGGACTGAAGGCAGGGCCTGCTAGCCCACGGGAGGCTACCGACGGTTAGTACTACGTTGTGCACGGTAAAGCAGAAGGGTTGTGCACGGTAAAGAAGAAGGCAACTATTAGCGCAGACTGAGAGAAGCTTTCCCAGGCACGCTCCGTGCTCGGTGCCCCCTCGGCTTCGGCTGCGGTCGACATCGCGCTGTCCGGGCTCATCTTCCGGCATCTGTTGCTCAACGACCTGAGGGCGTAGGCAGCGACCCCGCCCGCGGCCGAGGAGGCGGGGCCCGGCGCTGCGTTCAGTGACCGCCGGCCAGGTCACTTCGACCATCCGTGGCCCAAGAAGCTGTCGGGTAAGTAACCCCAGCGCGTTTCATGTTGTCTCAGTCGTGAGGCGGCGGAGGAGCAGCCTACAATGTGCAGCCCAAACAGGTCCCTCCGTGACAACGGGGCCCCTCTCGTAACCAATGCGAAGACGGCGATGATTTACTAACCATGCCCACGTTCGTTCAACCACCCAGCGACGCGGTAGCACTTCAAAAGAGCGCGGGGCAATGCGGTCCACTACCTGTACGGTCAAGTTACGGGCTGTCTTGCAATGCTCAGCGAAGGCCCACCTGAAGCCCGAGCCCGGCCATGTCTTTTGCAGCCTCGCTGGCTTATAGGCCACTTTGCCGGTCGTTTGGGCACCACCAGCGTTGCCCGAGACGCTCGCAGCCACGAAAACGGCCCCCATCAGCAGCCCGAGAGCGTCGACGACGCCGGAGCACTTGTGGCCCGGCACGTGCTTGCCGGCGTCAGGGCCCCTTGTCAACGCTCCTACTGTAGTGTCTCGTTTTTAGGCGGTGATTTGCTCAAGCACGACCCGTCCCCGCCGGACCTTTTCCAGGATCTGCTCGG
>JBMFUG010000087.1:0-9452 GCA_049966695.1 Acidimicrobiales bacterium
ACACCGTTGGGCCTAAGGCCGCGAGCACGCGACCTCCTATGGGGACCTCCGAGGCATCGAGCTGGTCCAGGTAGCTGACGAGCTTGTTGTACGGGCGGGTGTACTCCTGTGTGGCCTCGGGGTGCCCGACGCCGAGGCCGAGCAAGAAGCGGCCCGGGTGGCGGAGGGTTACCCGGTGGTACGAGGCGGCGACAATCGGTGCCTCGTCCTTCCATACGTTGACTATCCCGGTCGCCACAACGAGGTGGTCTGTGGCGTCGAGCAGGGTGTCAACGATGCCCAAGTCGCCCGGGGGTGAGCCACCTACCCAAATCGCGCTAAAGCCGAGTTTTTCGACTTGGCGTGCTAGGTCGGCGTCCCACAAGTGGCTTGGCAACCAGACCCCCACCCTGCCAATCTCTATTTGCATGCTGTTAGCAACGAGCGGGCGGGCGCTTGTGTTCCACCGAGGAGCTCAGGCCCGGCTAACGTGCGCACCAAATGAGCTTGTTCACGCGTTTGCCCAGGCGGGCTGGGTGCCGTGCGGCTTCGGGTAAGCCTGATAGGCGTTTTCGAGCGTGCTGGCCCAAGCTCCCCGAGCGCGGCCGGGCCCTGCTCGGGGCATATCCACTTCGTCTTCACCCGTTCTGCATTTCACCACGACGCCCTTGAAGCCAAATAGGTGTTAGCCGGTCATCGAGACTGGAAGAGGCTGTGGCCAGTTGGCATTGCCCCGTTTGCGGGTTGGGCTTTTCCTTCCATGCAGAGCTGGACTGGCACATTCGCGAAGTTCACTCCCTGAAGCGGACAACGGGGCTCGCAGGTCAGCTTGAGCGACAGGCGGTCTTGAGCTGGGGCTTGTTTCGAAAGTTGCACTCAGCCAACGGGGGCCTATCGGTGCCGTTGTTCCTCTGGACCACGCCAGCGGCAGTAATGAGCTCTTAGGACCAGCAAAACCTACGCCGGCTGGCAGACCAGGCGTCCAAGAGGTTGTCTAGAAACCTGAAGGGTGAGGCCTTTGCCCGCATGCAAGGGTCACCATAGAGGGACGCCTGCCCCTGGTCATCGTTGGCAGCAAGGGCCTAACGGCTAAGTGCTGCAAGTGCTCTGGTCGAGGCAGGGCACCAGGGAAAGCTGGTGTGGGGCTTGCAAGCTCTTTGTGCGCGGTTGTTGCCGGGGAAGCCGAGCGCCTTTGGGTGGGACGTGACTACCGGCAGCCGGCACGGCTTGTGGACGGTGACAAGGGGCTCCTCCCGGTGACCGACAGCGAGGTCCCCGGAGCGCTAGGAGATGCAGTGGACCTGGTGCTTGAACGCAGCGTCCTGGTTGGCGCTCATGTTGAGATGATCGACCGGGTACCAAACGGCCTTGGTATTGAGCGCATAGCAGTGCAGCTCGGGCGTCTTGTGGACATTTACGAGGGCGTTGGGCTAGAGCTCGACCAAGCCCCTGAGAGCAAAGCGCCCGTGCCGGTACCAGCGGCACGCGAACGGCTTGGCGAAGCTGGCCCTGTGCACCAGGACAGCCCGCGAGCGGCATGAAGCTAGCCGGCCACGCTTAGCCTGGGGCAGGGCTGGTGGCTTCGATGGCGCTGGCCGGCGGCAGGTGGGCCCAAAGGTAGGTCGTGCCGTT
The DNA here is from genome assembly GCA_049966695.1 of Acidimicrobiales bacterium. Taxonomy (GTDB): domain Bacteria; phylum Actinomycetota; class Acidimicrobiia; order Acidimicrobiales; family Palsa-688; genus JAKAWM01. The sequence continues at coordinate 1,612 of JBMFUG010000087.1, forward strand.
TTGCGCCGGCTTTTCGCCCAAAAGTGCCGTCACCCAGTTGACCAGTTGAGCCTGGCCGCTAGGGCTCATCACCGGCGCTGACCATTGCCACGGGCTCACGATGACCTCCGTGATGCCCATTGCCGAGATCTCGCTAGCAGCCTCTTTTCGCAAACTTGGCGTAATGGCTGGCAACGCCGCCCCGGGCACTCCCACGGACAGCAGTACGTAGTTGGACGTGTACGCCGAGTTGGTACCCGTTGTGCCAGTGGCGCTCGGCATCGTGAAGCAGAAGTCACTTTCGGCCTGCCAGCGCAGGTTGAGCTCGTCGATAGCGGGTAGTACCAGCACGTTCGGCGGAGGGGAGCCAGGACGCGCCGATGCAGAGCGGCTCGGGCAGGCCCACCCTGAATCAAAGGCGGCTAGTGGGGGGCTAGCGGTGAACGGGTAGTGCACCACAGGAGCGATCGCGGCCAACCCTAGGACGGCCAGGCTCCAGCTCGCTGATTTAAGTGGCCAACGGTAACGTCTCGCGCCGAGCTCGTTCAGGCCCAACGCCACGACGAAGCCAACGCCAAGGAACATCAACAGCGCGAAACGGTCCGGTAGGAGGTTGTGGAAGAACGGCAGCCGCTGGAGGTAGTCATCGGGCAAAGGCACGGGTAGGCCATGTTGCGAAGAGCTCACGTGCCCGTCAAAGTGCAGAGTTGAACCCATTGACAAAAGAGCCGTCCCCGCAGCGACGCCTAGTGCCACCCAGGTGGCCTTACGGCGCCGGGCCAGCACTAGGGAGATCACGATCAGCACCAAGAGCGGTATACCGATGTAGGCGCCTTCTTCCGATCCATTGCCAGTGAAGTGGGCGGCGAGGTCCTGGGCCGCTTTGGGGGCCAGCTGTGTCATGTTGGTCGGCACGAAAAAGTTCAAAAAATCGCTCACGTAGACGTTCGGGGGGTGTGGGTTCTGCACGCGGTCGGGGCCCAGGTACTGGTAGCCAACGAAGGGTGCGGCCAAGATCACGAAGATGACGGCACCGGCCACCAAGCCGGCTACGGCATGGCGAAGGTGGGAGAGCACGACGCTGCGGTGGTTGATGGCGACAAGGACGACGACCCCGATCAAGGCCGCCACCGCCTCCAAGGCTAGGATTTCTTCTCCGGTGAGCAGCTGCGCCCAGGCCAGTAGCCCTATCAGGATCCCGTCCACCCACCACTTGGTCGTCTGTACGACTAGTAGCCGGTCGAGCAAGATAAGCAACAGGGGAGCGCTCAGCAGGATGACCTGGGCCAGATGCCCAACCGATTGAGAGGCGACCGCGGGAGAGAAGCCGAAGATAAGGCCACCGACGACGGCAGGCAGCACCTTGGCCCAGCGGCGGAAGGTGACGTAGGCAAAGGTGGTGCTGAGCGCAGGGGCCGTGGTCATGAGCACGTTGTAAGACGCGACTGGGCCGGCCAGCACCGTGAGGGGGGAGAGGAGAAAACTTGGCAGGAGCACCGAGGTGTTCCACATCAAGTTGATGCCGTTTGGGAAGTTGACGTAAGTGCTGTGGAGCGGGTTAAGGCCGTGGCCGAGCGCGAAGGGCATCCAAGAAAGGAACCACGTGTACTCGTCGGCGTCGCCCCATACTCCCATGTGGACGCTGCCTGGGTAACGCCAGGCGTGCCTGTACAGCAAGACGGCCAGTGCGCAGGAGGCCACGAGGACCAGCCAGGTCTCTTTGCCGGCATGGCCTCTGCGCTGCGTGGCCGACGTTCGGTAGGACGGTGCTGCTAACGTCGGTGCAGAGTGAGCTGGCGCGCGACGGGCCGGCGCTGCAAGGACCGGTACCGTCAAAGCCGCTGGCAACGGACGAGCTGGTGACGGCTCGCTGGAGCCGTCAGGTGCAGCTACCGGTGCCGCCACATGTCGGCGCGCCTTGCTATGCGACTTCAACAGGGCACTTACCCGGTGGCGAGCAGGAGCGAGAAGTTGCACTTTAGCCGGGTGACCTTAGCACCGCGGGGCACCCTGCCGCTTGCCACCGTGGGCCAGGGCTGGCACCGGCCTGGGCGGCTTCGTGGCTGCGAGGGGGTCTGTCGCTAGCTTGGCTAGCCCTCTTGTGAGCTGGTGCTCGCAAGCGGGTCCTTGGCGTTTCTGCGTACGTGGGCCTCGTGACCTGTCACCAGCGGGCCTTCCACTCCCGCAGTACCTCACGGCATTGCAGGCAGGTGAGGTCGGAAAGCAGTGCGGAAAGCCCCCCTTCGGTGGCGGGGTAGGTGGCACCGATGTTCTGGGCAGGGACCTGCACGTGCTCATGCAGCTCGCAAATAGCACCGTAAAGCCGCTGGTTGGACGTCGAGCTGTCGACGTCCCAACCCGTGCCGTTCAACTGCTCGACGCTTCGGATGGCTTCTGCCCCAGGAAGCCCTAGCTCGCGTTGCACGATGCGGGCCGCTGCGTCTGACACGGCTTCACCCGGGTACTTGCGCCCACCAGGCAGGTCCAAGGTCACCCGTGAGACGCCTGGACGGAACGTCTTCGGTGGCAGCAGGAGCTGGTCACGCAGGAGCGTGATAACCACGACCGAGTCGGCCTTTTCCACTCGCCAGTAGTCAACTTGGCTACCAGGGGCGACTTCGTAGGCTTCGCCGATCACTGTTAACCACTGCGAGCGGATCTCCACTAGACGGTTGAGCAGGCGCATGGACGGAACGCTAGCACTGCGACCTGCAGGTCATTTTCCCAGCTTGGGCGACATTATGGCGGCGCGGCTTTTGTGTTGCCGGTGAGTTTGCTAAGCAGGTCTTGTGCGGCGGACAACTGTTTTAGCTTTGGCCTTGGCCGGAGCGTGGGCCATGGCGACGGGAGCGATAACATCACCGGCGGCCGGGCAGGTCGCGCCAGCACCAGCCGGGCTTTTCCATGACGGTGGGGTGCTGGCCTACGGTGCGGCAAAGTTTTATGGGAGCCCGACGGGTGCGCGCCTAGCTGCACCTATCGTGGGTATGGCTGCTACCCCTGACGGGAGAGGTTATTGGCTGGTAGGTGCCGACGGTGGCATCTTCCACTACGGCGACGCAGGCTATTACGGCAGTGCTGGGGCGATGCGCTTGTACGCCCCGATCGTGGCGATGGCCGCCACGCCAGACGGCCGTGGCTACTGGTTGCTGTCGTCCGACGGCGGGGTCTTCAGTTTCGGCGACGCCCGCTATTACGGGTCGAGGGGTGAGACCGCCCATGATGTGCCGATGGTGGGGATCGCTTCGACCCCGGACGGCAGGGGCTACTGGCTTGTGGACGACAACGGGGGCGTCTTTGCTTTTGGGGACGCCGGTTACTACGGTTCTTTGGGCAGGACGAACCTCCATGGCAACCCTGTGGTGGCGATCGCAGCTACGGCGGACGGCCGTGGCTACTGGCTGGTCCAAGGCGGAGGAGAGGTGCACCCCTACGGCGACGCTGCCCACTTAGGAGGCATGCGCGGCCACCCGCCTGTAGATGGCATAGCGGTGGCACCTGGCGGCAAGGGGTACTGGCTGGTGTGCAATAACGGCGAAGTGGACGCTTTTGGCGACGCCCCGTACCTGGGGGGTAATAACCACGCCGTGCCCCGGCCCCCTATAGCTGGCATAGTCGCCGACCCGGCTGGCCAAGGCTATTGGTTGTTGGACGCTGAAGACTTCCCCGTCTCGCTAGACCATCCTGATGCCCAGTCCCGGCTCGTCGCGATAGCGACCAGTCAGCTTGGGCCAAGCAAGGGGGGAGGGCATTTCTGTAACCCCTACGGGCCATGCGAAGAGTGGTGCGCCTTGTTCGCCACGTGGGTGTGGGAAAAAGGCGGTGTACCGGTCCCACGTTTTGCGTTCGTAGGCAGCGTCTACGACTGGGCTGTGGCCCATACGCGAGTGTTGCCGGTCTCGGCTCGTCCTCAGCCGGGTGACCTGGTTTTTTATGGTACGGGACCGCAAAATGCGGCTAGCTCGCCGCACATGGGAGTAGTAGCCCAGGTGTGGCCTGACGGCTGGGTCGACACGGTCGAGGGGGACGCGGGGCCTAGTCCGGGCGGGTGGACGTCTGTGCTAGTCAACGGTCCTTTCCCGCCAAGGCAATCGTTCATCTTCAACGGCATGCCGATCTACGCTTACGCGGTGCCATAGGCGCAGGGCTCTAAGCAGAGTTGTGCCAGCGCTCCCTTGACGCGGCCCGTGGCCGTGGCAGGGCCAGTGCCCCGGCGGCGTCGTCGTCACGCCGGGGCGGCGCGAAGCCCGCCGTCCGGCCTGGTGGGTTGCACCACGGCTTGGCGTCAAGCTGGCCTGTGGCCAGGACATTGCCGCTACGCTCTTCCTAATGCGCAAAGTGCTAGTAGCCAACCGCGGGGAGATCGCGATCAGGGCCTTCAGGGCGGCCAACGAGCTCGGCCTCACCTCCGTCGCTGTGTTCCCTTATGAAGACCGTTATTCTTTGCACCGCCAGAAGGCGGACGAGAGCTACGAGATCGGCCAGCGTGGCCACCCGCTGCGCGCCTACCTGGACATACCCGGCATCATCGAGGCGACCAAGAGGTGCGGTGCCGACGCTCTCTACCCGGGCTACGGGTTCCTGTCGGAGAACCCTGAGCTAGCGAGGGCGTGCGAGGAAGCTGGTATTACTTTTGTCGGCCCCCCGGCGAGCGTCTTGGCGGTGGCCGGTAACAAGGTCACGGCCAAGGAGGTCGCCGTTGCTGCAGGGGTCCCGGTCTTGCGCGGGGCCGGGCCACGTTCCGACGTGGACGAGCTAGTTGCATCGGCTGACGAGGTCGGCTTCCCACTGTTCGTAAAGGCGGCTGCCGGAGGGGGAGGCAGAGGCCTCCGGCGGGTCGAAAGGAAAGAAGATCTTCGAGCGGCCATCGAGGCGGCTGTTCGCGAGGCGGAGACTGCTTTCGGAGACCCCACTGTCTTTCTCGAAGAGGCGCTTGAGCATGCCCGCCACATCGAAGTCCAAGTGCTGGCGGACGGCTCCGGCGACATTGTGCACCTTTACGAGCGGGACTGCTCGGTCCAGCGCCGTCACCAAAAAGTGGTGGAGATCGCTCCCGCTCCCAACTTGTCGCCTGCGGTCCGGGACAAGCTGTGCCATGACGCGCTCAGCTTCGCCCGCGCCATTGGTTACAAGAACGCTGGCACGGTGGAGTTCCTCGTGGACGCGACGGGGCGCCACGTGTTCATAGAAGTGAACCCCCGTATCCAGGTCGAGCACACCGTCACCGAAGAGGTCACGGGGGTGGACATAGTACAGGCCCAGTTCCGCATCGCCGACGGCGCTACCTTGAGGGACCTGGGCTTGGCCCAGGAGGACGTCAACCTGAGCGGGTCGGCCCTCCAGTGCCGGATCACGACAGAGGATCCTACGCAGGGGTTCCGGCCGGACACTGGGCGGATAACGGCTTACCGGTCGCCTGGAGGTCACGGGGTACGTCTTGACGGCAGCACCTACGCGGGTGCTGAAATCTTGCCGTACTTCGATTCGTTGCTAGTCAAGCTGACGTGCAGGGGGAGGACCTTCGGCGAGGCAGTAATGAGGGCGCGCCGAGCGGTAGCCGAGTTCAGGGTGCGCGGGGTGGCAACGAACATACCCTTTCTCCAGGCCGTCTTGGAGGACCCTGACTTCCTGGCAGGTAGGTTGAGCACCTCCTTCATCGACGAGCGGCCGGCTCTGCTCAACCGGCGCAGCGGGGCGGACCGCGGTACGCGCCTGCTGATGTACCTTGCCGATGTCACAGTCAACAAGCCCTACGGCCCTGCCCCCGATGGCCCTGAGCCCCGGTCCAAGTTGCCGTCGTTGGTTTCGGGCCGCCCGGTTGAGCTCGCGGCTGAGCCTGTTCCTGGCAGCCGCCAGCTTCTCCAAGAGCTGGGCCCGACAGCCTTCGCCCAGCGATTAAGGGCACAAAAAGAGGTGGCGGTCACCGATACTACCTTGCGCGACGCTCACCAGTCGCTCTTGGCCACCCGGATGCGGACCTACGACATGGTGGTGGCCGCCCCCTACATAGCGCGGCTGCTGCCAGGGCTATTGTCGCTCGAGTCCTGGGGCGGGGCCACGTTTGACGTGGCGATGAGGTTTTTGAAAGAAGACCCGTGGGAACGGCTTGCGGCGGTCAGGGAAGCAGCCCCCAACATATGTATGCAAATGCTGTTGCGTGGGCGCAACACAGTCGGTTACACGCCCTACCCGGACGAGGTTGCCGTAGCTTTTGTGAAAGAAGCTGCCCGGACAGGGGTTGACATCTTTCGCGTTTTTGACTCGCTGAACGATGTCGAGCAAATGCGCCCCGCTATAGAAGCTGTCCTAGAAAGCGGCAAGATAGCAGAAGGGACCCTTTGTTACACGGGCAACTTGGCAAGCCCAGCAGAGCGGCTGTACACCCTTGACTATTACCTTGGCTTGGCTGAGCGCTTGGTCAATGTCGGCGTACACGTGCTTTGTATAAAGGACATGGCCGGGCTGCTGCGGGCGCCTGCAGCTCGGGTGCTGGTGAGCGCCCTGAGGGAACGCTTCGACCTGCCGGTCCACCTCCACACCCACGACACCGCGGGTGGCCAACTGGCGACTTACTTGGCAGCAGTCGAAGCTGGTGTGGACGCGATCGACGGGGCTGCCGCGCCCATGGCAGGTACCACCAGCCAGCCGTCGTTGGGGGCCATTGTGGCAGCCACGGACGACACGCCACGTGCGACTGGGCTTTCACTGGAGGCAGTCGAAGCGCTCGAAGCTTATTGGGAGGCTGTGCGGCGTTCTTACCGGCCCTTCGAGATGGGGCTTGGGGCCCCGACAACACGGGTTTACCGCCACGAGATACCTGGAGGTCAGATATCGAACCTCCGCCAGCAGGCGGTGGCCCTTGGGCTCGGGGACCGCTACGAAGTGGTCGAGGAACTTTACGCAGAGGCAAACCGGATCCTTGGCAACATAGTGAAAGTCACCCCGAGCTCTAAAGTGGTGGGGGACTTGGCGCTTTACATGTGCGGTTCGGGCGTCGACGTGGCGGGGCTCGAGCGCAACCCGGGCAGTTTTGACCTCCCTGACAGCGTCATCGGCTTCCTGCACGGCGAGCTGGGGGTCCCGCCAGGGGGCTGGCCGGAGCCTTTTCGCAGCAAGGCGATAAAGGGCAAAAAAGCACCTGTCCGCTTAGTAGAGCTGCCGCCGGACAAAAAGGAGCTTTTGGCGCGTCAAGACAGCCCCCCAGAGGCCGTGCGCGAGGCGCTGAACACGCTCCTTTTCCCTGGCCCAGCTCGCGATTATGACGAAGCAACCCGTCAGTACGGGGACCTCTCAGTCCTGCCCACGCGAGCCTTTTTGTACGGGCTGGCCCCAGGTGAGGAGGTCCACGTATCGCTGGAGGCCGGCGTCTCGTTGTACTTGACGCTTGATGCGGTCGGCGAAGCGGACGAAGGTGGGTTCCGGTCTGTTTACTGCCGGTTGAACGGCCAACCCCGCACCGTGGTCGTGAGGGACCGTTCGGTCAAGGACACACGGCCACGTGGAGAAAAAGCCCAATTGGACAACCCGTCTCACGTTGCAGCGCCCTTCGGTGGTGTCGTCTCGCTGACCGTGTCGTTGGGCCAGGAAGTCGAGGCCGGCCAGACGGTGGCCACCATCGAGGCGATGAAGATGGAGGCGTCGATCACGGCTTCGGTCAGCGGCACCGTCCAGAGGTTGGCCGTAGCACAGGTGGCCCCCGTAGACGGCGGGGATCTCCTGATGGTCATCCAAGGCCACTAGGGGCACAGGCCACTAGGGGTGCAGGCGAGGGCTAGATGATTAGTTCCAAGGGGTTAGCTCAGTGGTCATAGGCGACCAGGGACCGGAGCACTGGCTTGCCCATGTTCTCGTTGTGCCAGATG
>JBMFUG010000088.1:0-9277 GCA_049966695.1 Acidimicrobiales bacterium
GATGACAAGGCCCCCCGCCCCGACGCGCTCACCTGCTCTGGCCGGGTCCACTGCTGCCACCAGCTCGAGGCCTGGATCCCCCGAAACAGCGCCGCAGACGAGCTCGCCCATACGCCCGCCAGCCCCGAAAACCCCTACCCGCAGCACTTCAACCCTGCGTCAAAGGGGCCGGCGCTTGCACACCCCGGCTGTCCCAGCTCGAAAACGCGTCGTCGCCAAAGGGCCCGAGCACGACCAACGTACGCGGCCCGCTCAAGAGCTGAGCCGCCACACGGCGCAGGTCCTCAGTGGTGACCGCCGCGACCTGACGGTCAAGCTCGGCCAGGGAAGGTACCCGGCCGTGCGCAAGCTGTGCGCGCCCCAGCCGGCTCATACGCGCACCGGAGTCCTCCAGCCCGAGCGCGGTCGCGCCTCGGATATGGCTACGAGCGGCCCGCAGTTCCTCCTCGGTCACCCCGTTAGCCGCCATGTTGTCCAGCTCCTCGTTGATAAGCCCTATCACCTCTTTAGCCCGTGAGGGCGCTGTGCCCGCGTAGACAGCCAGGTCACCCGCCTCCTGGTAGCCAGAACGGTAGGAGTAAACGTTGTAAGCGAGGCCGCGTTCTTCGCGGACCGATTGGAACAGCCGGCTCGACATGCCACCGCCGAGCACGTAATCGAGCACGTTCAGCGCATGACGGTCCTCGTGGTTGCGGTCCAACGCACGCACGCCCACGATTATGTGGGCTTGCTCGGTGGGGCGCTCGATGACAAGGCGCTCGAGCGGCGGCTCTGCCGGTGCACTGCGGGCTGGGGGAGAGCCGCCCAAGACGCCGTCTTTGCCCTCTGCATCCTTCGTGGCTTTTTCGAGCCTGGACAAAACGCCGTCGACTATGGACGCGTGGTCCAAGTCCCCAGCAGCAGCCACGACGACATTGGCCGTGCGGTAATGCTCCCGGTGAAAACGGGCTACGTCGTCCCTCGTCATAGCGCGCACCGTCGGCTCTAGGCCGAGGACGTCGCGGCCAAGCGGGTGATCGGGGTACATGGCAGCGTTGTAGAAGTCGTGGACGGCGTCCGCCGGCTCATCTGCGTGCATGAGTATCTCGTCTAAGATCACTTGGCGCTCCGCTTCCACTTCCAAGGGGCGCAACGCCGGCCCCCAGATGATCTGGGACAGTATGTCCAAGCCGAGCTCGGTGGCATCAGCCAGTAGCCGGACGTAAAAGGCCGTGTGCTCTTTGGTGGTGAAGGCATTGAGGTCGCCCCCCACTGCGTCGACGACCTCGGCTATTTCACGAGCGCTGATAGCGTCAGTGCCCTTGAACAGCAGGTGCTCAAGAAAATGCGAAGCGCCGGCAAGGTTGCCGGGCTCGTCGACCGAGCCGGTGCCCACCCAAAAACCAACGCTCACCGACCGAGCCCAAGGCATGCGCTCTGTCACGACCGTAAGCCCGCCCTCAGTGACCGACGTGCGCACAGCACCACGCTGCGGCCTCGCCGACCGGCCTACCTTTGTGCGACCAGAGCGGTCGCGTTCACCAGACGAGGCCATTGCAGCGACGCTAGTGGTGCCGGTGACGGTTGCGACGAGGACCGGGGCTCCTCATGTCGCCACGGGCCGCCTCCCCGTTCCTCTCGCCACGGCTAGACGAGCCCCCGGGGCGAGCACCGCCCCCGGGAGAGCCAAACCCTCCACGGTCAGGCTCCGGCACGGGCCCGAGGTCGCCGAAAGTTGACCGTGCCTCCTCCTCCCAGGAGTCTTCAAAGGACACTTCCCTGTAGCCGGCCCCGCCAGGACTGGCCGAGGCGGCCTGCTCCGGCTCAGTTTCTTTCAACGACAGCGAGACCTTTCCCGTTGGGTCGATGTCGTCCACCCGCACGACAAGCTCGTCCCCCAAAGAAACGACGTCTTCCACCCGCTCGATGCGTTTGCCCTGGGCCAAGCGGCTGAGCTTGGAGATGTGGACCAAGCCGTCTCGCCCAGGGAGAATGTTGACAAAGGCGCCGAACTTGGTGATGTTCACCACCTTGCCCCTATAGCTCTCACCAACCTCAGCACGCGGTGGGTTGAGGATAAGCTCAATTCGCCGCAGCGCTTCTTTGGCGGCAGCGCCGTCCCTGGCACCGATCGTCACAGTCCCTACTACGCCATTGTCGTCGACGCTCACGTCGGCGCCCGTCTCCTGCTGTATGGCGTTTATAACCTTGCCCTTCGGCCCTATAACTTCGCCGACCTTGTCAAGGGGGATCTCCAAAGTCACGATCTTCGGTGCGCTATCGCTTACCTGGGCTCGTGGCTCGTCGATCGCCTCCTTCATCACCTCCAAGATGGCCAAGCGGGCGTCGCGCGCCTGGTGCAGGGCCTCGGACAGCACAGAGGCAGGGAGCCCGTCGATCTTCGTGTCAAGCTGTAGCGCAGTCACGAACTCGGCCGTCCCGGCGACCTTAAAGTCCATGTCGCCGTAAGCATCCTCGGCTCCCAGGATGTCGGTCAACGTCACGTACTGGCCGTCCTGCCTGACCAAGCCCATAGCTATGCCAGCGACCGGGGCCTTTATGGGCACCCCGGCGTCCATGAGCGACAGCGTCGAAGCGCAAACCGAGGCCATCGACGTAGACCCATTGGACGAGAGCACTTCGGACACCAACCGCAGGGCGTACGGGAACTCCTCGAAGGGCGGCACCACTGGCAGCAAGGCTCTCTCTGCCAAGAGACCGTGGCCTATCTCCCGCCTCTTTGGGCTCCCGACCCTGCCCACTTCTCCGTTCGCGAACGGCGGCATGTTGTAATGGTGCATATAGCGCTTGCGCTCGTCCGCTCCGATGGTGTCGAGCAGTTGGTCCATACGAGGCATGCCCAGCGTCGTGATGTTCAGGACCTGGGTCTCGCCACGCTCGAAGAGGCCCGAGCCATGAGCAGTCGGCACCAAGCCGACACGGGCGACCAACGGCCTGATGTCACGCGGGCCGCGACCGTCGATGCGCTTGCCTTCCTTCACGATGCGCTCACGCACGATAGCTTTCACCAGCGCACGAGCAGCCGCGGCGATCTCCTTTTCACGCCCGGCCAGCTCGCCTGCCAGCTCGTCGACCAAAGCAGCAGTCACTTCGGCAATGGCTAGTTCCCGCTCCGACTTGAGCGATACGGTGGTCGCCTTCGCCAGCCGATCAGCCCCTAAGGCCTCGACTCTTTCATAGACATCGGCCTCGTAGTCCTTACGAGGCTCGAATGCCATAGGCGGCCGTGCCCCAGCCTCGGCAACCAGCTTGTTCTGCAGCTCGACAGACTCTTTGACCCACACCTTGGCCGCCTCGATCCCCTGGGTGATCACGTCCTCGGTGACCTTGGGAGCACCCTCCGCGTAGTACTGCCAGGCTCGCTCTGTGCCGCCCGCCTCGACCATCATGATCGCTACATCACCGTCACCCAGCACCCTCCCGGCGACCACTAGCTCGAAAGTCGAAGCGTCTCCCTCCGCGTACGTGGGGTTAGGCACCCAGGTGCCCTCTTTGGAGTACGCGACCCGCACGGCTCCCACCGGGCCGTCGAAGGGGATACCGGAGACCATCAACGCTGCACTGGCAGCGTTGATGGCCAAGACGTCGTGCGGGTTTGCCAAGTCGGCCCCAAGCACTGTGATTATCACCTGAGTCTCGTTGCGGTAACCCTCAGCGAACGAGGGGCGCAGCGGGCGGTCAATGAGCCGCGCTGTCAAGATCGCTGCTTCAGTCGGCCTTCCCTCTCGGCGAAAGAACGAGCCGGGTATCTTGCCCGCCGCGTACATCCTCTCTTCGACGTCAACTGTGAGCGGGAAAAAGTCCATGCCTTCTGGTGCGTGCGCAGCTGCGTTAGCAGTCGCCAAGACGACCGTGTCACCGGTGCGCGCTATGACAGCCCCTTGAGACTGGCGGGCTAAGAAACCGGTCTCAAAGGTGACCGACTTGGCCGTGCCTGAAACCGGTGCTGAAACAGAAACAAACTGCTCTCCCATTGCGGTGGGCCCTCCTTTCGGCCCTCCCGGGCCTCGTCGTGGCCGTGCTAATGGCCTCCTGTGGGGCCGCCTTGCCGGTAGGGCCGGCGGCCAGGTGTGCTGGGGAGGTTGAGCCAGTTGTCAGTTGACGACCTCCACGGCGCTGCGGTGGAGACCCTCGACTGGCAGCTGGCCACAACCTGGCGCCGTCGCACTGTCTACGGGCAGCTCAGCGGCGTAGGCCCAAACGCCCGATCAGTTCACGGTACCGCTCGACGTCGTTGTTACGTACATAGTCGAGCAGGCGCCGCCGACGCCCGATCAGCATCATGAGGCCTCTGCGCGAGTGGTGGTCGTGCTTGTGGACCTTCAAGTGCTCCGTCAGGTGAGCGATGCGTTCGCTCAGCAGCGCGACCTGCACCTCGGGCGACCCAGTGTCGTTGGGGTGCAAACGGTAGGACTCGATCGTGGCGGCTTTTTCGGGCATGCTCGTCAGATCTTAGCAGGCGGCTGCCAACGGGCCGGAAGCCGCCAAGGCGCGGCGCGTCTGGGCGACGTCGCTAGCCATCTGGTCCACCAGGGCCTCGACCGACGCGAACTTCTCTTGCTGGCGCAAGCGCTCGACTAGCTCCACCGTGCCGAGCTCGTCATAAAGATCCCCCTGGAAATCGAGCAGATAGGCCTCCACTAGGGAAAACGGCCTCGAACCGTAAAACGTGGGCTGTCGCCCCACGGAGATCGCAGTTTGGTGCCGAGTGCCATCGGGCCGCAAGTACCAGCCCGCATAAACCCCGTCAGCGCACAGCTGCATGTCCTTGCTCACTTCCAGGTTCGCGGTGGGGTAACCGAGCTCTCGGCCCCGCTTGTCCCCGTGGCCGACAACGCCCTGCAGGCAGTACCAACGCCCCAGCATGCTCGCCGCCTGCCCAACTTCCCCGTTGGCCACCAAGGCACGGATCCGAGTTGACGAGATAGGGGCTTCGTCCCCGGCGCCACCGCTCACGAGCCGGCACCCGGTCACGTCGAAGCCAAGTTGCGCTCCCATCCGCTGCAGAAGGGGCACATCGCCCTCCCTGGCCCGCCCGAAGTGAAAATCATGGCCGACAACGACAGCGCGCGCACCGAGGCAGCCGACAAGGACTTCAGAAACAAAGTCGGGAGCCGGCTCGCTAGCGCGCTCTTTGTCAAAGCGCACTACAAGGACAACGTCAACACCAGTCGAGGCGAGCAGCTCGAGCTTTTGGTGAAAGTTGGTCAACAGGCGAGGCGCCGACTCCGGCCGCACCACGCTCGCAGGATGACGGTCGAAGGTCACCACTACAGATGCGGCCCCGATCTCGACCGCTGTCTTGCGCACCCGCTCGATAAGCTTGCGGTGCCCGAGGTGGACCCCGTCATAGGCCCCGATGGTGACGACCGAGCCAGACGGCAGGGACGGGCGTTCGCCTGGGTAGTAAAAAACATCCATCCCGGCGAGGCTACCGGACCTCAGCCCCTCCCCGGCTCTAATGCCCGCGCCACGTCGCCAGGCACCATGACCACCACCGGTTTAGCCAGCCCAGAGCCGTGCTCCTTGTAGACGGCCAGCAGGTCCCCCTCTTTGCTGACCACTGCCCACGGACCGGGCCCTGTCGCTCCAACGTCGCGCAACTGCTGGAGCGAGAACACCTTGCCGTGGCTCACCTCGGCAGCCATCGAAGGGCCTACCCTGGCAACGGGCATGCCTCGTAGCGCCGCAGCCGGCGTAAGCAAGGAGGCAGGCCACTTGGCCGTGCTTGCCAGCTCGTCCAGCGTCACCGCTTCCTCGACCGAGAACGCGCCCACCGCCAACCTTCGCAACCGCCGGAGATAGCCACCTCCCCCCAGGCTCGCACCTAGTTGAGCGGCCAACTCCCGCACGTAAGTGCCCGACGAGCACTCAACGTCGATAGCCAGCACCGGGCCAGCACCAACGTGCTCAACGCTTTGGTCAGCTGCCATAGAGACGTCAAAGCGGGTCACCCGCACTGGACGGGGAGCCCTATCGACCTCGGTACCGGCGCGTGCCAGCTCGTACAGCCTCTTGCCGCCAACCTTGACTGCCGACACCATGGGCGGGATTTGCAGGATGTCACCGGTCAAGCGGGCCGCCGCTGCGCGCGCTGCGGCCAGTCCCACCCCCGCCATGTCCCACATGGCTGTCAGCTCACCACTTGCGTCGAGGGTGCTGGTAGCAGCTCCCAGTACCACCTCCCCGACGTAGCGCTTTGGCAGGCCCGACAGGAACTGCAACAAGCGGGTCACCTGACCGAGGCCCACCAGCAGCACGCCGGTGGCGTCCGGGTCCAAGGTGCCAGCATGGCCCGCCTTTCTTTGGGAGAAAATGCGCCGGCAGCGCGCCACCACGTCATGGCTCGTCCACCCAACTGGCTTGTCCACCACTACCAAAGCGTCCATCAGCGACGTCCCCAGCGGCGCACCTTGAGGAGGCCCACGGCCCTCATTGCTCGTCGTGCAGAGAACGGATGATCTCGTCCACCCGCTCACCCTGGACGACGGCTGGGTCAACCTCAAAGGACAGCTGCGGCGTGCGCTTCAGCTTCACCTGGTTAGCCACCGAGGCCTGGAGACGGCCACGGGCATGCTCCAGGGCCGACCTGGCATCGTCACTGAGAGAGGCAAAAAGGACCTTGGCGTGATGAAGGTCAGGGTCGCACAGCACGGCTGTGACGGTGAGCAGTTCGGCGCGAGCGTCCGAGTTGGCCACAAGCTCGATCTCCTCAGCAACGACCTCGCGCAGGACTTCGTTCAAACGCGCTACTCGAGGGTAGTGGTGCGCGCCAGGCCACTGAGCGCTTGCCCGGCGGGTCACGGCCGCCCCGTCCGCATAGGCCGCCCTTTTCCCTGCAGGGAACAGTTCACCGGCTTGCCACGGGGAAAAGGGTCACTGGCCGAGCCAAGAACGCTCTGCCGAGAGGACCTCCACCTCCGGGAAAGACCAGACGAAGCGTTCCACTGCGTCCAGCACTTCGCTCACGTGCCGTGCCGTGGAAGCCACCGCGGCCACGCCAAGCTGCGCCGACTGCCAGCTGTCCTGGGAGCCCACCTCCGCAGCGGCGACAGAGAACCGATGGCGGCAACCCTCCAAGATCGGCCTTAGAACTGCCCGTTTTTCCTTGAGCGAGCGCGCTCCCGGTACGCGCAAGCCGAGGTCGAGGACAGCCGCGTGCAAGTGGCTCAAGTCCTTTGGATCTCACGCTCCTCGTAAGTTTCGATGACATCGCCTTCGCGCAGGTCCTGGTTGTTGGACAACCCGATACCGCACTCAAACCCTTCGTGGACTTCACGCACGTCCTCCTTGAAACGGCGCAAAGACGTGATCGTGCCCTTCCAGATAATGACCCCGTCGCGCAAGAACCTCACCTTGCTCCCTCGGGTGATGGAACCGCTGCGCACGAAGCACCCGGCTACCGCGCCGACCTTGGGTACTCGGAAAACCTGGCGCACTTCGGCCTCCCCGGTGAGGACCTCCTCGTACTCGGGGGCCAACATGCCGACCATGGCGGCCTGCACGTCCTCGATGAGCTTGTAGATGATCTCGTAAGTACGGATCTCCACACCCTGAGCAGCAGCCAGCGCCCGCGCCTCTCGACCTGGCCTCACGTTGAAGCCGATTATCGTCGCGTTCGACGCAGCAGCCAGTGTAACGTCGTTCTCACTGATCCCGCCCACGGCGCGGTGCACAAAAGCCAGCTTCACGTCGTCGCGCTCCAGCTTGCGCAAGCTCTCCGTCACCGCCTCGAGCGACCCTTGGACATCGGCCTTGACAACGAGGTTGAGCGTCGCTGTCTCGCCTCGCTGGATCTGCTCGAAGATGTCCTCCAGCTTGGCCCCGCCGCTGGTAGCGGCGGCGCTGCGGCGCAAGTCGGCAGTCCGGTAACGCTGCTCACGCTGCTCGGCGATCTCGCGCGCAGTCCTACCGTTTGCAACCACCCGGAACTCGTCACCGGCGGCTGGTAGAGCGTCGAAGCCAAGGACCTGAGCCGGGAACGACGGCGGGGCCTCCTTAACGTTGTCACCTTTGTCGTCGATCAAAGCCTTCACGCGGCCCCAGGCGGCACCCGCTACTATGTGGTCCCCCACCCGGAGAGTGCCTTGCTGCACTATGACAGTTGCCACCGGCCCCTTGCCCGGGTCGAGGTTGGCTTCCAGGACGACGCCGCGGGGACGAGCTTCAGGGTTCGCCCGCAGCTCCTCCATCTCTGCCACCACCAAAAGCTGTTCCAGCAAGTCATCGACACCCAGGTTCATCAGAGCGGATGTCTCGACCATCACGGTGTCACCACCCCAGCGTTCGGGGACGAGCCCGTGGTCGGCAAGCTGTTGCATCACGCGGTTCGGGTCAGCATCAGGCCGGTCAACCTTGTTGATGGCGACCACGATCGGCACACCAGCCGCCTTGGCGTGGTTGAGAGCCTCGATCGTCTGTGGCATCATTCCGTCGTCAGCAGCCACGACCAGCACCACTATGTCAGTGACCTCGGCCCCCCGGGCCCGCATGGCTGTGAAGGCTTCATGGCCAGGTGTGTCGATGAAGGTCACCACCGCGCCCTCTGACGTGGTTACCTGGTAGGCCCCGATGTGCTGGGTTATCCCGCCCGTCTCAGCAGAGGCCACGTCTGATTCGCGTATGCGGTCTAAAAGAGTCGTCTTGCCGTGGTCGACGTGGCCCATGACAGTCACAACTGGCGGCCGTGGCCGCAGGAGCTCCTCCTTGTCCTCGTCGTCTTCCTCGGCAAAGTAACGGGCCTGGAGCTCTGCCTCAGTGCGCTCACCAGGGTCGACCAGGCGCACTTGCGCGCCTATCTCCGCAGCGAACAGCTCGATCATCTCGTCGGAAAGCGACATCGTGGCAGTCACCATCTCGCCCTGCGTGAGCAAGAAGCGCACCACGTCCGCCGCGCTGCGGTTGAGGCGCGGCGCCAAGTCCTGCGCTGTGGAGCCCCGCTCCACGATAACTTCGCCCTCAGGGACAGGGGCATGGGAGGGCACGTAGGAAGTGGGCCCTTGAGCTTCGAGCTCTTCCTTGCCCTGCTTGCGGGTGCGCGGCCGCTTGCTCGGACCAGAACGCGCCTGACCGCTCCGGCCCCCTGGCCCTGCCCCCGGCCGACCGCCCCGCTGGGGCGAGCTGCCAGCTCCCGGCCGGTACGAGCTCATGCCCGCCCCACCAGAGCCGCCAGCCCGGTAATTTGCCCCCGGCTCGCGCGCGGGAGGACCAGGACGCGCCCCGTAGGGCCGCTGGCCCCCCGGCCTGGAAGCCTGGCCGCCAGTGCCTGGGCGCCCTG
>JBMFUG010000089.1:0-9129 GCA_049966695.1 Acidimicrobiales bacterium
CTAGTGCGCCGCCAGCACCACGGGCGTCAGCCGAGAAGCCGACCTCGCCGCCTGTCGTAGCACCTGTGGCGCTGGCCGCGCCAGCTCGTCCAGCGGGTGTCGCAGCTCCGGCACCTAGCGCTATCACTGCCCCTGTCATGTCATGGCTCGCTAAGTGCGCAAGCCCCCGGCGAGCTGCCTCGTAACTGTCCACCACGACTGCGGCCAAAGCCTCCCCGGCCGCGGCCTCGAAAGCAGCCTGCCAGCCGTCGTCCACCTCGACCAGCTCCAACAGGGCGCCCAGGGCGCCCTCTACATTGGCCAAGTGGCGAGCACCCGCGCGTGCCCGGGCTTCGTCAAGTGCTTGAGAAAGCGCCTCAGCTCGGGCAGACCAGTGGTGGCGCTCAGCTTCGGCTGCTCGGCGGTCCTGCTCGGCCGCGGCGAGCCGCTCTTCGGCTGCCGCCAGGACCTTGCGAGCCTGCTCTGCTGCCACTTCCTGCGCGGGCAGGGCAGCTCGTGACTCTGCCAGCAGTTGCTCCAACCTGGCGACCTCGTTTTGCAAACGCTCCAAGCGGTGCTCGACAGCTTCCCTGCGAGCGGCTAAGCGCGCAAGCTCGCCGCTAGCAAGCCCCACCGAGCGGTGCAAGGCCGCTATCTCAGCGGCTACAGCCGCGGGGTCGCTCAGCTCGTCTTTCTCGCTTGGGCCCGGGCTGACGGCGCCTGGGCCCTCGGCCCCTGCGGCCGGGCCGAGCACCTCTGGCTGGTCGAGCGCGGCCTCCGCCTCGACAAGCTCTGCCTCGAGCGGCAGCAGCGCCTCAGCATCGCGCTGCGCCTCGGCCAGTTGTCTTTCCAACGTCGCGGCCTCGGCCTCTAACGTAGCCACCACGTCCGTGCCCAACGCTGCAGCCCGGTCCTTCTCGATGCCTCGCGCGCGTTCCTCGAGCAAGGCAACGAGGCCGGCCGCCCTCGCCCGCAACCCCTCTGCAACAGTTACTGCTTCAGAGAGGTCTGCTTCCTGAGAAGCCTGTTGAGAGCTGTCGAGCTCGGCCTCGGCAGAGGCGACCAAGCCGTCAAAGCGAGAAAGCTCGGAGGCGATCTCAGCCTCGGACCTTGCCAGCTCGGCCCGTAGCGACGCTACCGCCTCGAGACGCGCCCGCAGAGCGGCCAGCTCCCGCCCGAAAAGGTACCTTCGCAGAGAGGCCAGCTCCGAAGTCAGCCCCTCGTAGCGCCGGGCGGCTTCGGCTTGGCGCTCAAGTGGGCGCAGCTGGTGACGGACCTCCCGCAAAAGGTCCTGGGCGCGCACAAGAGCACTTTCGGTCCCCTCCAGCCGGCGCTGTGCCTTTTCCTTACGACGGCGGTGCTTGGAGACCCCGGCCGCTTCCTCGATTATGGCCCGGCGGTCCTCAGGACGGGCAGATAGGACCGAGTCGAGCTGGGACTGTGAGATGATCGTGTGCTGCTGGCGCCCGAGCCCACTGTCCGACAGCAGCTCCTGGACGTCCAGCAACCGGCATGGGGCACCGTTGATCGCGTACTCAGACTCGCCCGTCCGCCACAGTGCCCGGGTGATCCTGACTTCCGAGAACTCGATCGGCAGTAAGCCGGCCGAGTTGTCGATCGTGAGCGAGACTTCAGCCCTCCCAAGAGCGGCACGCTTGGGAGTGCCCGCAAAGATGACGTCCTCCATCTTTGCCGAGCGCAGCACTCGTGGGCCCTGCGCCCCGAGCACCCAGGCCACCGCGTCCACGATGTTGGACTTGCCAGACCCGTTCGGGCCCACCACGACGGTTACCCCCGGCTCGAACTCCAAGGTCGTCGAGTCAGCGAATGACTTGAAGCCTTTCAGGACAAGGGACTTAAGGAACACGCTCGTTCAAAGTTAGCGGCCCGGCGGCCCACCAACGCTCACCACTGCCAAAGCGCACCACGAACCGCCCGTCGGAGGCTCCCGGCTGTTTCAGTGCTCCTAGCGTTGACAACGCAGGCAGGCATACGCGTGGCGCGCCCCAAAGCGCACCAGGACGATCTCCTGGCCGCAGACGGCGCACGGCTGGCCGGCACGGCCGTAGACCCTGTGCTCCGCCTGGTAGCTCCCAGCCTCCCCCCTGAGGTCCACGTACTGGCGGTCCGCTAGGGTCGAGCCGCGCTTTTCGGTGGCCGACCGAAGGACGTTGCGGACTGCACGAGCCAACCGGCGGACCTCTGTGCGCACAAGAGCGCCCGCCGGCTCGTCGGGCCGCAGGCGAGCACCGAAACAGATCTCGTCTGCATAAATGTTGCCGATACCTGCGAGCAGCCTTTGGTCCATCAGGAGCGACTTGAGCGGCGCCTTCCGGCCAGCCAGCACCCTCTCTAGGTAGCCAGGGCCCACTTGCAAGGCATCGGGCCCCAAGTGGTCGAGCTCAGGTACCGAACGAGCCGGGGCACCAGCAACCCCAGACGAAAGGAAAAGTTCTCCGAACGTCCGAGGGTCGACGAAACGTAGCTCACCAGCGGCTTCAAACGCCAAGACCGCGTGCGTATGGGGCTGGAGCGGTGCACCTAAGCCCTGCGCCAACAATTGCCCGCTCATACGCATATGGGCTGCCAGCACGCGCCCGCTCTCCCACTCGAACAGCAGGTACTTACCATGCCGGCCAACATTTCCCAGCACGTCGCCTTCGAGGCTGGCTAGCAACACCGGTGAGTGCCTACGGACCGTCCGGCGGCCCATAACCTGCACCTGCTCCAGCTTGCGCCCGACGTACAGGTAGCACAGGTCCTGTCGCAGGGTCTCGACCTCAGGCAGCTCCGGCACTATCGTCACCTAACGGCCGGTCGCCATCACCGGAGGCACCCACGCTCGGCCCCGTCGCAGCCGAGGCACCGGGCTTTTTCTCGGCGGCGGCACCGAGCTCGGCCAATGCCTTCATTACCTGCCACGCGCTCCGCGCCGCCGCCTGCTCAGCCTGCTTCTTAGAACGGCCCTCCCCGGCACCTCTTTTTTGGCCCCCAATAAAAACTTCCGCCTCGAAGACCTTGGCGTGGTCGGGCCCACTACCCGAGATCGAATAAACAGGCAGCTCGTCGAAGTTCTGGGCACAAAGTTCTTGGAGACGTGTCTTATAGTCCTGCCCACCAGGACCGCTGGCTGCTTCAGCGACACGCTCCACCATAAGGCCCAAGACGATCTCTCTGGCTACGTCGTAACCGGCGTCCAGGTAAATGGCCCCGATCAGAGCCTCCGTCACGTCTGCCAGTATCGAAAGCTTCGACCTGCCCCCAGAGACGTCCTCCCCCTTGCCCAGTAACAATGCCGGCCCCAGGTCCAGCTCCCGCGCCACCGCAGCCAGCGAGGACGCGTTTACGACCGACGCGCGGATCTTGGCCAGTTCGCCTTCCGCCAAGTCCGGGTACGACTGGAACAAAAAGTCCGTGACGATAAGCCCAAGTACTGCATCACCTAGGAACTCCAGCCGCTCGTTCGGCTTGTGGCCAGGGTGTTCGGCGCACCAGGAGCGGTGCGCGAACGCCTGCACGAGCAGTCCCGGGTCGTTCACCGACCAGCCGAGGCGGGACGCCAAGTCGGCCTGCTCGACTGCGACCTGTGCGCTCGGCCCACCACCGTCTTGCGCCGGCTGCTTCAGGGCGTGCTCCCCAGTTTGGCCACTACATAATCTACCGCGTCACGGACCGTCTTTAGGTCTTCGAGGTCCTCGTCGTCGATACGAAAGCCGGTGACACGCGTCCCTAGTTCCTTCTCCAGCGCCTCGACCAGTTCTATAAGAGCGAGCGAATCGGCGCCCAAGTCGTCAAAAGAAGAACCTTCCGCTATGTGCTCGGCGTTCTTACCCAAGATGTCAGCCAGCGACCCTCTAACGAGCTCTAGCACCTGCGCCCGTCCAAAGGGCTCCCCTGGGCCCGTGTCCGTTGCCACGAGCACCAAACTAGTGCCGTCTCTGGTGCCTCGCACGGCTGCTCACCCCGGCTATAAGCACAAGCCGAAAAACCCCAGTTGTCAGCAGCCCTCCTCGACCACGCACAGGTCACCTTGGCCGCCCGCAAGCTAACCTGCCCCCTACATGGCGCTCACTTCGTTCGGAGGAGGGAAGCTCTGGGGTTGCCGTCACGGCAGCGGCCGCCCCAGGGTCTTGGCCCTGCACGGCTGGGGACGAGACCACCACGACTTCGACCAAGTGCTTAGCGGCCTCGACGCTGTGGCCCTCGACCTTCCCGGTCACGGCGTAGCCCCAGAACCGCCTGGCCCGTGGTCGACGCGCCAGTACGCCGAGTGGGTGGCCCCTGTGCTGGCCGACATGGGGCCGGGCCCATCGGTGCTGGTAGGGCACAGCTTCGGAGGCAGGGTAGCTCTTCAGTTAGCTGCTTTCGACCAGGGAGAAAGTGACACCAACAGCACCGGCAATGTCGGGGCTCTGGTGCTAAGCGGAGTACCGCTCGGGCCGCTCGCCAGCCAGGCTGCGAGCAAACCCGCTTTCGCTTACAGGCTCGGCCGAGCCCTAAACCGCGTCAAGGTCCTGCCCGACGCCCAGATGGAACGCCTGCGGCGCAAGTACGGTTCGAGCGACTACGGGCGCGCCACCCCGGTCATGCGGGGCGTGCTCGTAAAGTCGGTAGCGGAGACCGCATCTGGGGCTTACTGGCCGTTGTTGCACGCATGGGCAGCAGGAGGCCGCCCTCTCGAGCTCGTGTGGGGGCAGCTGGACTCGGTGACGCCCCTAAGCGCGCTAGAACTTGGCACAACTGGCCTGCCGTCATCAGTGCACATCAGCGTGGTACCGGGAGCCGGACATCTCATAGCGGGCCCTCTAGCTGGCAAGCTACGGGAGGTCGTAATGCGCTGCTTGCACGAACTGGAGGACCAGTGACGAGCCAGCTCCTCGAAGTCATAACCCTCCTGCTAGGCGTGCTAAGCACTTGCTTGGGCGGCTTGCGCTGGCTGCGCGTAGCTCAGCGCGAGCACTACCTGCCAGGCGCCACCTTGCGCTTTGCCCGCCGCTGGTGGGGCTCCACCCCGCTCAACGTTGCGCTCGCAGCACTGGGAACCGCCGGTGCTGTCGCCTCGGTGCAGTGGCCAGCTGCCGCATTGGCCACAGCTGGAGCGGTGAGCGTCGGGCCGCTCGGGCTCAGCCTGCGCGGAAGGACGAGCAGGCTCGCCTGGACAACCCGCCTCCGGCGGCTAGCCTTGTTGAGCACCGCCCTGGCCACCGCCCTGGTGGGGCTGGTGGCAATCGCTGGGCTACACCCAGCACTGACAGCAGCAGCTTTTTCTGCGCTCGGCGCGCCCCTCGTCATCGGCGTCGCCCTCGCCCTGTTAAAGCCCTTCGAGGCGCGACTGCTCCGTCCCTACGTGCAAAAAGCGCAAGAGCGGCTTCAGGCAGTTTCCCCCAAAGTTGTGGCCGTCACCGGCTCCTACGGCAAAACGACCACCAAGGGCTACATTGCCCACTTGCTCGGCGAGAGCTTGCGCGTCGTCGCTACGCCTGCCAGCTTCAACAACACCCCGGGCCTAGCGCGTGCCATAAACGAGAACTTGGCTACCGGTAGCCAAGTGTTCATAGCCGAGATGGGCACCTACGGCCCCGGTGAAATAGCTGCGATGTGCAAGTGGGTACCGCCTGACATAGCGGTCATCACTGCGCTCGGCCCCGTCCACCTAGAACGCATGGGCAGCATCGAGCGCATCGCCGCAGCCAAGGCGGAAATACTTGAGCACGCACCTGTCGCAGTTGTGAACGTCGACCACCCGCTTCTCGCCGAGGTCGCCAAAAGGGCCGAGGAAAAAGGCAAGTCGGTCTGGCGCTGCTCTGGTGGCCAGGGCACCGATGGCACCCCGGCCCCGGACGTGTCGGCCCTCTACGAGGGCACCAAGTTGAGGGTCCGAGCTAGCCGCCTGCCCGGGACATTGAGCCAGCCGGGACAAGCCCCTCGCCAGCAAGGCCCAGCGGGCCTCGACCTGCTCGTGGAGTGCGCTCCCAGTGCCATGCCGAGCAACGTGGCCTGTGCTGTGGCTGTCGCCCTCTGCCTTGGCGTACCCGAGCACCAGGTCGCCTCGAGGCTGGCGGACCTGCCCGTCGCCCCGCACCGCCGGAGCATCGGCCGCGGAACCAACGGGGCGACGGTCATAGACGACACGTACAACGCTAACCCCGCAGGTGCAAAGGCTGCTCTCGAGCTGCTGGCAACGGCCACTGGCAAGCGGGTCGTCGTCACCCCTGGGATGGTCGAGCTCGGGCCGCTCCAGGCAAGGAAGAACGCTGATTTCGCAGCTGAAGCGGGCTCCGTGGCCACGCTGCTCGTGATCGTAGGGCTCACAAATGCAAAGGACTTGGAGGCGGGGGCCCGCGCTTGTGGGCTAGCTACGCTCCGAGCACGCAACCGCGAAGAGGCCGTTGCCTGGGTCTCGGCCAACCTCGGGCCGGGCGATGCCGTCCTGTACGAGAACGACCTGCCCGACCACTACCCTTAGGGCAATGAGCGCGACCAACGCCGACAATATCGGGGTTATCTTCGGCGGCCCCTCTCCCGAGCACGACGTGAGCATCCTGACCGGCCTACAGGCGGCCCGAGCCCTTCTCCAGCAGGGCCGCTCCACGGTCCAAGCTATTTACTGGACAAAGGGAGAACGGTTCTTCCTGGTAAGCCCGGCCCTAGAAGCAGAGGCTTTTTTAGAAGGTACGCCCAAGGGCGCCCGGGAGCTGCAGTTGCTAACCCAGCCTGACGGCGGCTTCTTTTTCGCCAAGTCAGGCGTCTTTGCAGGCAAGCAACACGCGCTTCGTCTGAACGCCGTGGTCAACTGCTGCCACGGTGGGCCCGGTGAAGACGGGACACTGCAGGGAGCCCTCGACATGGCCGGTACCGCCTACACTGGGCCGAACGCTGCAACAGCCGCATTGTGCATGGACAAGCTGGCCTTTGGGGCGCTCGTCCAAGCATCCGGCCTCCCAAGCCTGCCACGCCAGCTGGTGAGCGCCGGGGCAGAGCCGCCCGGCTGGGACGGCCCGTACATCGTGAAGCCGCGGTTCGGCGGGTCTTCCATAGGGATCGAAGTGATAGAGCAGTGGGCAGACGTAGTGCGCTACGGGGAGCTCGGCGGCCCGCACTCTGCCCGGGGGCTCGTCGTCGAGCCGTACCACGCCGACGCTTACGACGTCCAGGTCGCCGTCCGTTCCTACCCCGCCCTCTCGCTGTCGCTTTTTGAGCGCCCTATACGTTCGCCAGGCGCGGGCAAGATCCTCGGCTACAAAGACAAGTACCTGGGTGGGGAGGGGATGGTCAGCGCCCCACGGGAACTGCCTGCCCAGCTGGCCCCATCGCTAGAAAAGGAGCTTCGCGCGGCGGCCCAAGCACTTGCTGGCCTTTTGGGGCTAAGAGGCGTCTCCCGCATCGACTTCCTGGTCAATGGCTCGGGTGCCTGGTGGGTCAACGAGGTCAACACCATACCCGGCTCGCTGGCCAAGTACCTTTGGACGGGTGACGCTGCCGTCGACATGGCCACCTTGCTCTCTGACATGGTGGCCGAAGCACGCTTGAGGCCCAGCGCCAAGTGGAGCTCAGTGGGAGCCGACGGGTCAGCTCTACGGTCCGCGGCGTCGATCGCCAGCAAGCTGAGCTAACGCCTACCCCCCGAACGCCACCATGAGCTACCCAGGCAAGTTCCTAGGCCCCGACGAACAAGTTGTGCTGGACGTGCGCCCGCACTGGAAGTACATGGCAAATCCCCTGTTCACCGTGGTCGTACTGATGGGCGGTTCTGTGTACGCCTTGGCCGCACAACTGCCCCGCTGGGCCCAACTGGCTCTGGCCGGCACGCTGGCAACCTCTCTGGCGTGGTTGGTAGTGCGCTACTTCCGATGGGCTACAACTCGCTTCGTGGTCACTAGCCAGCGCCTCATATCACGCCACGGGGTGTTGTCGCGCACGGGCAGGGAGATCATGGCCCTAAAGCTCACCGACGTCTCCTACCACCAAAGCTTGCTAGACAGGGTCGTCGGAGCAGGTGACCTCCTCATTGAGTCACCCGGGCGCGACGGCAAGGAGGTTTTCACGGACCTGCCTCACCCAGCCGCCATACTTGCCGAGATCAGCCGTGTCGTGGCCCAGTGGGGCAGTGCTGGCCAATGAGCGAGCTAGAGGCGCTTAGGCACCTGGCGGCGCTACTGCCAGCGCCGCCAGAGGGAGAAGTCTGGTTCGGCGACGACGCTGCCGTAGTGACCTGCCCGCCCAGTGCGGGCACTGGGGCTGGACCAGATGCGCTGCTCTTGCTCGCTGCCGACACCTTGGTCGGGGGCGTCGACGCCGATTTTTCCTTAACGTCACTAGCCGACTTTGGCTGGAAGGCCTTGGCTGTCAACCTGAGCGACATCGCCGCCATGGGAGGGGCACCGGGGCACGCCCTCGTCAGCGTGACCGGAGCTAGACCAGACGAGCTCGATGACATCTACGAGGGCCTCCTCGAAGCGGCCCGAGAGTACAGCTGCCCAGTCGTCGGCGGTGACTTGAGCGCTGGCCCGAACCTGGTCGTGAGCGTCGCCGTTACTGGATGGGTACAAGCCTCTCCGTTGTTGCGTAGTGGAGCGAAGCCCGGTGACGGGATATGGGTGTCGGGCCCTCTTGGCGCTGCGGCCGGCGGACTCCGCTTGCTGCGCTCCTCCGACAAGCCCCGCAACCCGGCTGAACAACGTCTCGCGCAAGCGCACGCTCGCCCTCGGCCTGCACTGCGCGAGGGCATCGCTGCACGCGAGGCAGGTGCGACAGCTATGACAGACGTGTCCGACGGGCTGGCAACCGACCTGGGCCACTTGGCAGACAGCTCAGGTGTCGGCTTTGAGCTGGACAATGTCCCTGTGGCACCAGGAGCCACGCTAGACGAGGCGATCGGGGGTGGCGACGACTACGTCCTCGTGTTCAGTGCACCTTCCGACGCTCCGGTAGCAGAGGCCTTCACGGGCCTACCCGCGCCCATCAGGATCGGCACCTGCGTCGGCGACCCTGCGCGGCGTTCCTTTAGGGGGGCCCCGCTCCCGCCGAAGGGTTGGGAGCACCGCCTGTAGAAGCGCTCCGTGAAGAGTGCATGCTAGCAGGTCTCGCAGACGCCCGTGGCAGCGGGCTTGCGAAGGAAGTAACGTTCTTCCGATTTCTTTGTTAATCCTC
>JBMFUG010000090.1:0-8969 GCA_049966695.1 Acidimicrobiales bacterium
CTGGTAACGGTACTTGAGCGCCATCATGCGGACATAGGTCTCCATCGGGACCGACGGCCGCCCGTCGGTCGGGTGGGAGTACGGCCTGAACGGCTCGAGCAGCCGTGGGCCTTCGAAGTAGGAGCCGAGCTCGGCGATCCTCGGGGGCAGCCCCCTGGCCACCTCCGGTAGCACCGACGCCCACAGGGCCTGCTGGGGGGCTATGGCCCTGAACATGGTGGGGGGGATCCCTTCTGCACTAAGGGGTTTTCCCCATGATCGCAGCATCCGGGCCGTGCTTGGCGGATCCTCCCGGCTAAAAGCCCTGGTCAGCAACCCTGGTTTTTCGGGAGGAAGTAGCGAGGAACTGGTGCGCTAGCGCACCAGCAGGCTTGGGCACCCTGGCTGGGCTTGCCGGCCCACGCCATCAGGTGCCATAGATTGGCCCAATGAACTACAGGAGGTTAGGTCGTACGGGTTTGCAGGTCTCCGAGCTCGGCTACGGGTCCTGGGGGATCGGCAAGCAGATGTGGGTGGGGGCAGACGACGCCGAGTCCAAGAAGTCTCTTGAGGCGGCGTTGGCTGCAGGTGTCAACTTCATAGACACCGCCCTTGTTTATGGTGACGGCCATAGTGAGAGCCTTGTCGGCCAGGTTGTAAGGGCGTCAGCCGAACAGGTTTACGTGGCCACGAAAATCCCTCCGGCTAACTACGAGTGGCCGGCGCGCAGCGGGGTGGCCGCTAGCGAGGCGTTCCCGGGGGAATGGGTGCGTGAGTGCACCGAGCGCAGCCTTTCCAACCTTGGCCTTGAAGTCATCGACGTACAGCAGTTCCATGTTTGGTCCGACGACTGGGTGGGCCAAGGCGACTGGGCTGAAGCTATCGACGCGCTCCGCAGCGAGGGCAAGATCCGCTATTTCGGCGTGTCGATAAACGACCACCAGCCGGCCAACGCCCTGCGCTTGGTCCGTTCTGGCCTGGTAGACACTGTACAGGTCATTTACAACATTTTTGACCAGAGCCCAGAGGACGAGCTGTTCCCGGCTGTGCAACAGGCCGACGTGGGGGTGATAGTACGCGTGCCCTTTGACGAGGGCTCGCTCACCGGGTCGGTCACGCCAAATACTGTTTTCCCTGAGGGAGACTGGCGCAACGGCTACTTCGGAGGCGACCGCAAAGCGCAGGTCTGGGAGCGCGCCCAGGCGATTGCCCACGACCTGGGGCGGCCAGCCGAGGAGCTGGCCGAGGTAGCGCTGCGTTTTTGCCTGTCGCACCCCGCGGTTTCAACCGTGATCCCGGGCATGCGCCGGGCCGTCAACGTGGAGCGCAACGTTGCCGCAGCAGCCCTCGGTGCCTTACCTGCCGACCAGGTAGCCAAGCTACGTTCGCACCGTTGGGTGAGGAACTTTTACCAGGCTGCTAAGCCCCCGTGGTAGGCCCGTTGCCGATTTGCCCCAAAGGGCCTGACGTAGCGCCGAAGCCCCTGAAAGCGAGCCATAGGCCAGCCCCGCTACCGTACACAACGAAGCGTACTGGCAGCGACAGGGCTACGAACAAAAGCGTCGGCACCACCAGGGCCAGGGCCACTTGGCTTGCTGCCTCGACTAAAAAGCCCACACCGACCATGACTGTTATCACGGAGAACGTGTGCAGCAGGGCTGGTTCGCTGACAGCCCTGTGCCAGGATCCTTTGCGCCGGCCGTTCTTGCGAGCCATGAACCGCAGGCCTAGCAGCAAAAGTGGGCGTCGCAGGACGACAGACACTAGGCATGCCACGCCGACTGCAGCGGTCTCTGCCGCTGCGTGGAGCTTGAGCGGCAAAGCGCTGCCTCCTGAGATGACCGTGACTATAAGGGCGAGGCCGTAAGCGCCTATCGTAAGCGAGCCGTCAAGGTCGAGCCTGCCGTGCCACAAAGCGGACAACCCGGCCCAAACGACCGGCACGGCGAAGGTTATCGCGAGGGCAGTCGCGTTGCTGTCAACCCGAGGCCGGGCAATGAGGTAGGTCACGACCGGGGCAATACCGGCGACGACGGTGGAAACAGCCATACGCCAGGCGAGAGCGCGCACAAGCCTAGTCCTGCGGGCGCGCCGACGCGCCTCATTTGGTGCCGGGGCCCTAACGTCCATGACAGCACCTCACCAAGTGGAGCCTACTAGCCCAACGCTACGGTCACGACGCGATAACAGCCCTCAAGTGCTGGGTGCTTGTGGCCTGCTTATTTGCGCTGCGGGCTAGCCTGGCCGCCGTGCTGGCCTATCTTGACCACGCTGCTACGACGCCGCTTCGGCCCGAGGCGAGCGAGGCTATGAGACCATGGCTGGCGGACCGCTTCGGTAACCCATCTGGCCCGCATGCGATAGCCAGGGCGGCTCGCCAGGCAGTGGACGAAGCGAGGGAAACCGTGGCTAGCCTTCTCGGCGTCCCAGCTGGGGGCGTTGTCTTTACCGGGGGCGGTACGGAGGCGGACAACCTGGCAGTGCTCGGCCGTGCTCGTGCCCGGCCAGGAGCAATAGTGCTGAGCGCTATAGAGCACCATGCCGTCTTGCGCGCGGCGGAGGCGGCGGCGCGTTCGCTTGGCGTGCAATTGCGGGTGGTCGGGGTTGGAAAGGACGGCACCGTCAACCTCGAGGCCCTGGCTGCCGCCTTGGGCAGCGATGTCAGCTTGGTGTCTGTCCAGGCGGTGAACAACGAGGTCGGCACCGTACAGCCGCTTTCGGCGGTCGCCAGGCTCGTGCGCCGGCGGGCTCCCCAGGCTGTGCTCCACACCGACGCGGTGCAAGCGGCCGGGTGGTTCGACGTGGCAGAGCTGGCTGCCGGAGCGGACCTCATAAGTATCAGCGCTCATAAGTTCGGCGGCCCGCAGGGAGTGGGGGCGTTGGCCGCACGCAGGCCGGTCGGGCTGGAGCCGCTTATCTTTGGCGGCCCCCAAGAACGCGAGCTACGGGCTGGCACTCACAACGTCGCGGGCATAGTCGGCATGGCAGCCGCCTTGAGGGCGGCTGAGGCTGAGCGCGCTGGCGTCGTAGCCCGAGTGCGAGAACTGCGGGACTGCCTGGTGACTGGCTTGGTGGGACGGGTGCCTGGGGCGCACGAAACGGCTTGCGGCGGGCAGAAAGCCCCAGGGCATTGCCACCTCGTCATAGACGGCGTGGAAAGCGAGGCTTTGTTGGTGCTCCTCGACCGCTACGGTGTTGCCGCCTCGGCTGGGGCCGCCTGCGCCAGCGGCGCCATCGAGGCGAGCCACGTGCTTTTGGCCATGGGCTACACGCCGGAGGAAGCCTTAGGCGCCCTTCGCCTGACCCTTGGCCACAGTTCTACCCGGGCCGACGTGGAAGTGGCCCTACAAGCTGTTCCTCGAGCTGTCTTGCAGCTGCGCGGGCACGATGAGGGAGAGCACCGGCGACAACCCGGTCCTTCCCAAGCGCCACAGGTGCGCCCCGCCGCTCGGGCCGCAGGCTAATGGCGAGGGTGCTGGTCGCCATGTCTGGCGGGGTTGACTCTTCGGTCGCTGCAGCTCTACTTGTGGCAGAGGGCCACGAAGTCGTCGGCGCGACCATGAAGTTGTGGGGCGGGCCCAGCGACTCTGGCTGTTGCTCGGTGGCCGATGTCGAAGACGCCCGCCGTGTCTCCCAGCAGCTTGGCATTGCCCACCACGTCTTCAACTTTGCTCAAGTGTTCGAGCACAAGGTGGTGGAGCCGTACGTGAGCGCTCATGCCAGGGGCTTGACGCCGAACCCCTGCATAGCTTGCAACGCCCATTTGAAGTTCGACCGGTTCTTGGAGCGAGCCCGCCAGCTTGGCTTTGACGCGATCGCCACGGGGCACCATGCCCGGGTCACCCGAAGCGGTCACCTTTGGCAGCTGCGGCGCGGCCGCGACCTGGGAAAGGACCAGTCCTATGTGCTTTACATGCTCGGCCAGGACGAGCTGAGCGCTGTTTTGTTGCCAGTGGGGGAGCTCACCAAGCAACAGGTACGCCGTCACGCGGCGCTGATGGGGTTGCGCACGGCGGCCAAGCCAGACAGCCAAGACGTGTGCTTCATCTCTAAAGAGACGGGCCGGGGGGGTTTCCTGCGAGAGCGGATCGCTTTCCGGCCGGGCCGGCTGGTCACTAAAGATGGCCGGCAGGTGGGCCAGGTCGACGCTTTAGAGCTGGTCACGGTCGGCCAGCGCAAAGGGCTAGGCCTTGCCGCCCCTGGCTCGAGGCTCGAGCGCCGCTACGTGGTCGACGTCGACCTCGCGACTTCTTGCGCCACGGTCGGCTCGTTGGACGACCTTCTCGTGAGCGAGGTCGCTGTGAGGGACATGCAGTGGCCGCAGAGCCCACTGGGCGATGGGGCAGCCGTCGAAGTCCAAACGAGCGCCCACGGGCGGCCCGTCGCGGCTCGTTGGGCTAACGGCATGGTCCACTTGGCGCAACCTGTCCGAAAGGTGGCACCTGGCCAGGCGGTGGTCCTCTACCAGCCAGACGGGGACGCGGGCGACATCGTAGTTGGGGGCGGGACAGCAGCCTGAGGAGCGCTCGCCCGGCGTCATTGTGGTCATTGCCCGCCGGTAGCCTGATCCCGATGGCTGCAACTGACGACGCCTTGGCGGCACGGGCCGCTGAGCTGCGTGAGCTGATCGCCTACCACAACCGCCGTTACTACGAACTGGACGAGCCCGAGGTGAGCGATGCCGAGTTCGACGCGCTCATGGACGAGCTGAGCGCGATCGAGCACGACCATCCCGAGCTAGTCACGCCGGACTCGCCTACTCAACGGGTAGGGGGCGCGCCTGTCGGCATTTTCGCCCCGGTCCGCCACTTGTCCCCGATGATGTCGCTTGACAAAACGACCAGCTATGAAGAGCTTCTTGCTTGGGGCAAGCGCATTGAGCGCCACGTGGCCGGTGCCGTGCCGTTCACTTGCGAGCTAAAGATCGACGGCCTTGCGATGTCATTGCTTTATGAAGGGGGCAGGCTGGTCCGGGCAGCCACACGAGGCAACGGTGAAGTGGGGGAGGACGTCACGGCTAATGTGGCTTCGGTCGCTGCCGTGCCCAAGCGCCTTGGTGGGGACGCCCCTCAGGTCTTGGAGGTCCGAGGGGAGATTTACATGACGGTCAGCGCCTTTAACGAGCTGAACCGCCGCCAGGCGGAGGCAGGTGCCCGGGTTTTCATCAACCCACGTAACGCCGCTGCGGGGTCGCTGCGCCAAAAGGACCCGAGGGTCACGGCCGAGAGGGACCTGTCGTTTTGTGCCTACCAGCTGGGCGAAGTCGTGGGGGGGCCGCCGTTCCGTTACCACCACGAAACCCTCGAGTGGTTGAGCTCTCTTGGGTTCCCGGTCAGCCCGCACGTGCGCACCGTGGCTGACCTAGCAGAGGTCGACAAGTACTGCACCACCTGGCTCGAGCAACGCCACAGCATCGACTTCGACATTGACGGCACTGTCATAAAGGTCGATGACTTAGCCCAGCGCCAAGAGCTTGGGGTGACGTCTAAGGCACCTCGCTGGGCTATCGCCTACAAGTTCCCACCGGAGGAGAGGACCACCGTCCTCAAGGACATCATGGTGTCCATCGGCCGGACGGGCAAAGCGACCCCGTTCGCCGTCTTGGAGCCGGTCGTCGTAGGAGGAGCCAGAGTTCAGATGGCGACCCTGCACAACGCGGACCAGGTGCGGGCCAAGGACGTGCGCCCTGGCGACACCGTCGTGGTCCGGCGCGCGGGTGACGTCATACCAGAGGTGCGCGGGCCGGTGCTGGACCTGCGCCCAGAGGGCCTGGCGGAGTGGTCCTTCCCGACGGTTTGCCCCGTTTGCGGCTCGCAACTGCAGCGCCTAGCTGGGGAAGCTGACACCTACTGCATCAACGTCGAGTGCCCTGGCCAGCGGGTGCAACGCATAACCCACTTCGCGTCCAGAGAGGCGATGGACATCGAGGGGCTGGGAGAGCGCACCGTGGCTCTGTTCTGCGACCAGGGCCTGCTCCACGACGTGGCCGACATTTACTCGCTCGACTACGAACGCGTCGAGAGCTTGGAGGGTTTTGGGCGGACGTCCGTCGCCAACCTGGCTGGCGCGGTCGAGGCTTCCAAGTCGCGTCCTTTAGCCAACCTGTTGGTAGGGCTCTCCATCCGCCACCTGGGCACCAACGGGAGCCAACTGCTAGCTAGGTCGATGGGGCACCTAGACAGGATCATGGAGGCCACCGAGGAAGAGCTCGCAGCGGTCCCGGGCATAGGCCCGGTCATAGCTTCGAGCATCAAGCAGTTTTTCTCTCTCCCGCGCAACCGCGACGTGGTCGAGCGCCTCCGGGCGGCAGGGCTCAATTTCGCCGGCCCGAGCGAGGCCGGGCTGCCTCAAACGCTGGCGGGCAAGTCCGTCGTGGTCACCGGCACGTTGGCGCACCGTTCCCGCGAGGAGGCCGAGGCTGCCATTAAAGCCAGGGGCGGCAAGGCTCCTGGCAGCGTGTCGGCCAAGACCACGGCTCTTGTGGTGGGTTCCGAGCCCGGGGCTGCCAAGCTGTCGAAAGCAAAAGAGCTCGGCATTCCTATCTTGGACGAGCAGGCATTTGAAGCACTGCTACGGGGGGAAGTAGGACCGCCTTCCTAAGGCAACCCTGGAAAAGGCTCTTAGCCTCTGCTGCCAAAAGTAACCCTGTGAAGGGCCCTTAGCCCCTATTGGCAGGGCCAAAGCGACGCTCATCATGGGCTGCTGCTGATAACCGGTTCATCTCGTCAGCGTGCTACGGGTACCCGTTGTGCCAGCCGGCACATGCGCCCAAGTTGCTGGAGGAGGCAGAGAGCAGTGTTCGTGCAGGACTCCATCATCGTTAGCCGACCTGTTGACGAGATCGTGGTCGCGCTGACCGAAGGGGTGCACCTGGGCCGGGCCGCTAGGGGCGCAGGCGAAGCACTTAGTGACATCCGGGTCAAGGTGGGGCCCCAGGGCTGGCCTATGCTCTTGGCGAAAACTGTCGAGATAACGACCGGGCCAGTACGTCAGCACGACCGCACGATGTTGGTGGCGTTTTCGTGGCGTGCCACCGGTCCCGGCTCGCTTTTCCCGTCTCTCGACGCTGACATAGAGGTCAGCCCCATTAGCCCGGGGCAGAGCCAAGTGGCGTTGCGGGGGCGCTATGAGCCTCCTGGAGGCGCTCCAGGCAAAGTGGCTGACCGGCTAGTCCTGCACAGGCTTGCCGACGCCACCATTAGGGCCTTCCTTTCCCAGCTGGCCCTCCAGCTGGAAAGAGCCAACGCCAGCCAGGAACCTTCCGGCCGGCCCGCGTGAGCTGGCTCCGACCCCGGCAACAGGCACCTGTTGGTGCTTGCAGGTCCCTTGGGCAAGCGGGCCGGCGCTAGCTACGACGGAGCCGGTCGAGCTGTCGGCGATCTCGCTTGCTGGGGCGGCCGGTACCTTTTGGCCGGGTGAAAACGACGGCAGTGGCCTCCGAGGGCGGCATGGCGGGGCTGTGGTCTACGAAACAACTTGCGGCTAGCGCAGCGCCTACCCTTTTACTTATGGGGTGGGCCACCTCGACCACCCGTTCCCGGTTCTCTACCAGCGCCCGTACGGTGTCCCCCGGGCCCACCGCTGTAGCGGGCTTGGCGCTTGTCCCGTTGACCTTGACATGGCCGGCCTTGCAGGCCTCGGTGGCAGCGGTGCGCGTCTTGTAGAGCCGCACCGCCCAGAGCCATTTGTCCACCCTGGTTGTGCCCTCGTCTTCCCTGCCGTCCCAGTCGTCGCTCACCCGCGGGACCTACTCCGTTATCTCCGCGAGGCGCTGGGCGAGGGCCAGGGCCCCGAGCGGTGGGTGGCCAGCGGCTGGCTGGTTCGTCCCTGGGCCGTCCTTGTCCGGTGGCTGGGCAAATGGCCCGTTGGCGAAGGCGCTGGGCCACATGCCGCTGCCTGGGTCGAGGAGCTTGGACAGGTCGCCGTCCACTTTTATCTGGCCAGCCAAAAAAGCCTGGAGCACTGCCTGCACGTTGCCCGAGACGAACAGCGCTTTTGCCGTACCGTAGCTCATGGAGACCGTGACGTCTGGGCTGTCGACGTGCCCGGTGCCTATGTCGAAATGCCCGCTGGAGGTGTCGATGTAGGCGTTGATCGGCTCGGGGCCGAACGGTGCCGACGTGATCACGAGGTTGAGGCGCACTGGCGTCGGTGCGCTTATACCCGACCCGGAGCGCTCGGCCTCGGCATGAAGGCGGCGCGCTTCTGCAACCCAGGCGTCGCTTAAAAAGGTGTACTTAGCCGTGCCAGTAACGGTAGCGCTCTACGATGGCCCAGTGGCCCAACCAAACCCAGCCGGCTCGATCTCGCCGGCCGAAGTCGCACATGTCGCGCGTCTCGCGCGTCTAGCTCTGAGCGAGGAAGAGCTGGGTCGCTACACGGCGCAGCTAGCCGCCGTGATCGAGCACGCCGCTGACATTGCCTCGCTTGACATTGAAGGGGTGCCCCCAACGGCTCACCCCTTACCTTTGGAGGACGTGTTCCGGGAGGACGAGCCCAGGCCCAGCTTGGACAGGGACGAGGTGCTCGCTCAGGCGCCAGACGTCGAAGGCGCCTTTTTCCGCATCCCAAGGATCATGGGGGAAGTGCCGTGAGGTTGTCGCTGGCTATCGACATTGCGACAAAGGTGCGCAAGGGCCAGCTCTCAGCTTCGGCGGTCCTTGAGGCTTACCTGGCCCGCATCAGTGAGCGCGAACCGCTCGTGCACGCTTTCAGTTTGCTGACCGAAGACGTCGCCAGGGCACAGGCTACCGAGGTCGACCGCAAGGTCGCAGCAGGTGAGGACCCGGGACCGCTGGCGGGGGTCCCGGTCGCACTGAAGGACCTCCTGTGCACCAAGGGGGTCCCGACGACGTGCTGTTCACGCATCCTGGCCGGTTGGCGGCCCCCCTATGACGCCACCGTCGTCCGCCGGCTTGCTGAAGCCGGTGCTGTGATGGTCGGCAAGACCAACATGGACGAGTTCGCCATGGGATCTTCAACCGAGCACT
>JBMFUG010000091.1:0-8958 GCA_049966695.1 Acidimicrobiales bacterium
AGTTGTCCGGCCAGTTGTTCGTACGCCCCAACGTCGGAGGGGTACCGCCGGTCCGTGCAGCTGATGGCAGCGTTAGCCGCCACCAGGTTGGTGTACTGGCCGTTCGGCTGGAGACCTTCATAACTGTAGGCCAGAGCGGCGAGCAGGCCGCCGTTGCCGGCCAAGGCCTCGGAAAGCGCTTGTGCCAGGTCGGGCCAGGTCTCCTCCGAATAAAGCGAGCCCAGCACGGCGACTTCAGCCACTCCCAACGTGACTTGTTGTTGCCCTCCGTACTGGGGTTGCAGATCGGCGAGGAGCGAGTGCCCCTGCGCAAGCGGGCCCATGACCTGTTCATAGGAGCTCTTGGCGCCTCCGGGGAGCTCTTGCGCGCACGACTGGTCCGTCTTGCACCAAGCGAAAAAGTCACCGAGGTCGCGCTCGAAGCCCTCAGCTTGCTGGGCTGCAACTGCGTCGTCCGATAGAGCGGGGTCTACGGCGCCGTCCAGGACCATGGCTCGGACGTGGCTGGGATAGGTCTTGGCGTACAGTTCGCCCAGGTAAGTACCGTAGGAAAAGCCTAGGTAGTTCAGCTTGGCTTGTCCCAGTGCCGCTCGGATCCGGTCCAGGT
Organism: Acidimicrobiales bacterium; assembly: GCA_049966695.1. Lineage (GTDB taxonomy): Bacteria > Actinomycetota > Acidimicrobiia > Acidimicrobiales > Palsa-688 > JAKAWM01. The sequence continues at coordinate 608 of JBMFUG010000091.1, forward strand.
CCCGGACCGTGTCCATCGTGCTCACGTTGTGGAGCAGCGTGGAGGGGGTGTGCTCTGCACATGCACGGTCAAAGGACTGGGTTGCGCGCACGACGTCGGCGATTTCCCTTGGGGTAGTTGGGTCGGGGTCGAGTGCAACAAGGGACCGGATCCCGGCCGCGCCAACGCAGGTTACCGGGTCGCTCTCGCCCACGCCTCGGGGGTCGAAGCTGACCAGGTTGAAGGAGGCTCGCAGCGCCACAGGGAAACTGGTCTGTTCGAGGAACTGCACGCCTGACGCGCCTGGCCCACCGGGGTTCATCACGAGGTCGCCTACAGGGTGGACGCCTGTGGCCGGCAGCTCCACCAAGGCAAGCTTGAGGGTGCCCTGATGAGGGTTGGCATAGTTGAGCGGTACGGTGAGGCTTGCGCAAAGGAACGCCAAACTGCACGGGCGCCAGTGGAGGGTGCTCCCTGTGCCGGCGCTGCTAGTGGTGCCCGTCGTGCCAGCTGTGGCCGGCGCTGGGGAGCCCGAGCCACTTGTGGTGCCCGTCGTGCCAGCTGTGGCCGGCGCTGCTACGGACAGGCTGGAAGCTGCTATCACGAAGCTGGCGGCGAGCCGGGTCCCAACGCCCATTGCTGCACCATAGCGTCATCGCTGACGTTGGGCCTCGCCAGCGGCTTTGGGCCTGGCCGGCGGCTATCGTCATGGGCTAGTCGGTTTGCACTGGCTTAGGCACCCTCGTGGGATGCCCGGCCCGTGACTGGTAGCGTGGCTGCCTTGTGAAGCGGCTTCGGTCCCCGTCTCTCGTTGGTGCCGCCATGGTGGTCGCTACCTTGAGCCCCTGGGCCGCACCCTCCGCTCCGGCTGCGACCAAGCCGGTCATCAAGCCTGTTGGCGCGGTTGCTGTAATGGACTGTGGGCTGGGCAAGCCATCGGTCAGGCCCAAGAGCCTCGTCCTGGCTTGCGCCGATGCCAACGCTGAGGCTGTTGGCCTCAAATGGTCCAGCTGGGGCTCTGCCGAGGCCGTAGCCAAGGGTGTTTACACCTGGAACCTCTGCTTGCCGTACTGCGCCGCCAGCAAGAAGTGGGGCAGGACGGCGGCGACCCTAACCCTTTCAGATCCCGTGCACACACGCCAAGGCTGGCTTTTCGAGCAGCTGACCGTGCGTATCACGGGCAAGGTGCCCGCGCACATGAGCAGGGTACAGATTTACCCTGAGGCTCCCCACCGCTGACTACTTGGGCTTGAGCCGTAGCCCGCTGCGTGGTCAGCTCCCTGCGCCATCGTTGGTTGCTATTAGTGGATTTCCACAGGCGCAGGCTCAGTCACTTTCGCGGTAGCGTGCCGGCAGGATCAGCTTGCTTGGCCAAGAGGCAGGGGCCGATAGGAGCCACGACTCGCACTGCAAAGCAGGCAGAGGCCTGGCCAGGTAGAAGCCTTGAGCGGCGTCGCAGCCGAGCGAGGCGAGCCTTTGCAGCGTGGCGCGGTCCTCAACCCCTTCGGCAATGACCAACCTGCCTAGGTTGCGGGCCAAGTCGATGGTGCTGCGGACTATCGCCTCGTCCCCTCGGTCGCTGACCATTTCTTTTACGAAGCTCTTGTCGATTTTGAGCTCGTCGAAGGGGATCTGTTTCAGACGGCTGAGCGAGGAGTAGCCGGTGCCGAAGTCGTCGATCGAAAGGTTGACGCCGAGTTCGTTCAGGCTGTTAAGGGTCCGCTGGGAGCCGGCCGTGTCGGTCATAGTCGACGATTCGGTCAGTTCCAGTGTGAGGACGGATGGCTCTACGCCTAGCCGGTCAAGCAGGTTGCCAACGCGTTGGGTGATGCCTATGCTCATCAGGCTGCGGGCCGACAGGTTGACCGCCATGCTGAGCCCCGGGACGTGCTCGCGCCAGCGTTTAACCTGGGAAAGGGCTACTTCCATGACCCACCAGGTAAGGGGGTCGATCAAGCCGGCGCTCTCGGCGATCGGGATGAACTCTGTGGGCGTTATGGGGCCGAACTGGTCATGGTTCCAGCGCAGGAGCGCTTCACAAGAGATAACGGTGCCGCTGCCGAGGTTCACCACCGGCTGGTACCACAGCTCGAGGCCCTCGGAGTCGATGGCCCGGCGCAGCTCTGTGGCCAGCCGAAGGCGTCGAGGCGTAGCCTTGTCTTCGGACGGCTTGTAAGTTTGGACCCCACCGCCCGCGCCCTTGGCTGCGTACATGGCCACGTCGGAGCAGCGCAAGAGCCCTGTGGCGTGGTTGGAGTGCTCGGGGGACACTGCCACCCCACAGCTTGCTCGCACGTCGAGCAGGAGCCCCTCGACGGCCATAGGTTCCCGGATCGCCGCGATGACCTGCTCTGCCAAGGCCTCGACCGCTTGGCCGTCTGGCGCATTGGAGACAAGGACCGCGAACTCGTCCCCGCCTAGCCGCGCCACGACGTGGCCTTTTTCTTCAAAAGAGCCGAGGCGCCGCGCCACCTCCTTCAGCACGCTGTCACCGGTAGCGTGCCCCAGGGTGTCATTGATCTCTTTGAAGCCGTCCAGGTCGATCAGCATCACCGCCGTCCGCGTACCGTTGACGGAGTTGTCCAAGACCTCCTCAAGCCGTTCGGAAAAGAGCACCCGGTTGGGCAGGCCGGTGAGGGAGTCGTGGTGGGCTTGGTGCTGTCGGGTCGCTGCCTCGTGGCGCAGTTTTTCGAGCAGCTCGGTGCCGCGCAGGGCGACCCCCGCGTTGGCAGCCAGAGCCTCGAAAAGGCGCAGGTCAGAGTGGTTGAAGCCCTCGTGCCTGAAGGGCCTCTCTGCCACCAGCAGGTAGCCGGCTAGGGGGTCGTCGCGCTGTAGGGGGGCCACGAGGCCCTCGGTGATGCCCTCTGCCTCCATGGCGTCCAGCACGGCGGTGTCTTGGGTGCGGGAGCTGAGGAGCATCGCTCCGCGTTGCCTTACTAGGGCCTCAAGCGGGGAAAGGGGAGCGTCTTCGCGCAGTTCTGGGCTGCCGTCGCCGTTCTTGGTGCAGCGCAGAGCTAGCTGCTCCAGGGGCGGTTCCAGGGGGGCCACGAGCTGCGCCTTGCCAGCAGACAGCATTGTGCCGGTCTCTTCCAGCACGGCGCTGATCACGTCTCGGCCCTCGGTCAGCGAGGAGAGCCGGCGGGTGAACTCGTAAAGCTTTTCCAAGTTGGCGTAGCGCTGCTTGGCCACGAGGGTTGCTCGGTAGCCGAGGTCTGCTGCCGCTGCCATGGCGATGAACAGGAAGATGCCCCATGTGCTGACCCACACGAGCGAGATGGCCACGAGGCCGCCGGCGGTGCAAACGGCTGCACCGAGCGCCGCTTGGAGGAAGAGGGCCTTTAAGGGAGGCCGTCGCCATCGGGGGTCTGCGAAGGCAATAGTGCCAGTGACCAGCACTAGGTCAACCACGCCGATAAGAGCCACCGCTGCGAACGCCAGTCCCCAGCCTTTGGCGCTGACAGGGGAGGCTGTGCCCATGAGGCGGTCGTAGACCAGCAGTCCCAAGCTGACGGACGCTACATAGGCGATGGTGTTGGTGAGGGCTTTTACTGGAGGCCGTCGCCGCTGTGCCTCTGCAGCCACTTGGCCGCAAAGCGCCGCTGTAAGGACTGCCCAGGGCGATAGGAAGGCGAAGCCAACCAGCACGGGTATTTCTTGCAGCCCAAAGGAGCCGCTAAAGCGCTGGTTGCGGATAGCGACGGGTTGTGCCCCAGCAGCCCAGATCCCGAGGGCCACGGCCGGCCACAGCTCGATGCGGTTGTGTCCCGGGGCTCGGAGCCCAGAAAGCTGGAGGCAATACAAAGCGCACACTGCTCCGGCGACGGCGACCACCAAAGGTAGGGCGCGCCGGGCCGAGAACTGCCCCATTTGCCCGTCCGGTTTGGCGTGCTTGCTCACTCGCTTGCTCAAGATGACCCGGCTCCGATGACGGGGGCCCTTCTGCCCACCTATTTGTTCGGCAGGGGCCTTACACGACTGTAGGCCTTCGGCTGAGCTGGCCACGGGACCGCTCAGCTCTTCGCTTCTTGACACGGAACCCTCAGATCAGGAAAAATCCGTAATATGTGTATTTCCGCGCAGTGCGGAAACCGGGCCCGTGCCTTTGTGAGGCCACACCCGGGTGGCTTATTGCATGAACGGGGGTGCCCTGTGCGCGGTTTCTCTGCCGACTGATCTGTGTAGGGACTGGAAGGTCCTTTGCCCACTGTAAGTGCTTGTCTTACTACGAAGTGGGCTTTTATGTGCCCTTGGTTCCCTGCCTCCTCCTTGGCGCTTTTGTCTATTAGCAACGAGGAGCCAGGCCTCAGGGTAGTTAGATGGCCGGTTTCGCGTGCGTGGTGCACGCGAAAGACGGTTAGTGGTGCTCCGTAAAGATCGGCTCTTTTTGGCCGGTTTTGCTGAGCTACTGGCCCATGGCCTATGCAGTTGCAACAGGTCAGGGTGTCATAGCTGCTTCTGTTGGCGTGCTGGTTTTTGACTGGCCAGGTGAGGCAATATGTGTTCGCGCGGCCGCTCGGCTGTTGGGCCGCTTGCTTGTAGAGCCAGCCGTCCCGGTAGCGGACAAGATGACGCTGAGCTGTGCTGAAGTCGTAGCTGCGTGCCCGTACGGCAGTGCGCGAGCCTGATTGTTTTGTGTGAGTGAATGCCAGTGGACTACTGAGGTCTCGCGTACCTAGCGTGTCGTCCCGGCAACCTCTTTCCACGGCACCAGCGTAGGCAACTTGGGCCAGCCATTTGGCGGTACGAGAAAATGTCTAGAGCGTTCGACGCTTAGCGTTTGGTACACCACGCTGGGGGTCGATGTTCTAGGCCAACGTCTCTTACCGGATGTCGTTAGCCCTATCGGCGCGAGCTGGGACTTGGCTGCGGGGAGAAGGGAGAGGCTTGACGGCTGTCAAGCAGGCGTCGCCAGAGCGCTGGGATGCGCCTGTTGGCGCTGGACAGGCCCGCAGCGGCAAGCGACGGCTGGGTGTACCGTTCCGGCGCTTGTGGTGGGCTGCCGGCATTTCATCAAGCGGGGACGGGTTGGTGCTCGTCGCCATGCCGTTGCTCGCGGTCACGTTGACGCGCAGCCCTCTTTTGATCGCGGGAGTGACTGCGGCCAATAGAGTGTCTGCCGCGCTGTCATCGCTGCCCGGAGGCGTGCTTGCTGACCGCGTCGACCGCCGCCGGCTCATGGTCGTTTGCAACGTCCTTGCTGGCCTGGTGCTCGCAGGCCTGGTGGCAGCGATGTCCTTTGGCGCCCTCGACCTGGCCATGGTCTATGTTGTCAGTGCCGTACTGGCGTCCTGCGACGTCACCTACGAGCTGGGTGCTCAGGCTTACGTACCGGCCCTAGTGGGCGGTGACCAGTTGCCCAGGGCGAATGCTCGTTTGCAGATAGTGACTGGGTCTGGCGAGCAGTTCGTTGGGCCAGGTGTCGGCGGGGCGCTGTTCTCGCTGGCTCGGCGCGTGCCCTTTGCCGCGGACGCGGTCTCGTTTTTCGCATCGGCATTGCTCGTGCGTTCCAGCCGGCCGAAAGCCACTGCGTCTGCGTTGTCTACGCCTGCAAGTCCTGCCGTTGGCGAGCCCGTGCCCAGCCGGAGCAGCGTCGCTGGCGTAGGCCAGCCTGCAGCCAGCCGGAGCAGCGTCGCTGCGGATTTCCGCGAAGGATGGCGCTGGTTCAAGCGGGAGCGGTCCGTGCAACTGGTCGCTGCTGTGGTCGCTACGCTTGCCTTCTGCCAGTACATGGTTTTCGGCATCCTGGTCGTGTACGGCACCCGCACGCTGCACCTAAGCTCGACCGGCTATGGGCTGTTCTACGCCTTTGCATCTCTTCTCGGGGTACTAGCCGGCTTCGGCGCCGACCAGGTGACCCGGCACCTGGGGGCAGGTCGAGCCGTCCTGATCGGCTTTGGCGCTGTGGTCGTCAGCTACCTGGGCCTTGGCTTTACTCGCGCCGCTGTGCTGGCTGTGTTCGTGTTCGGTCTCCAAGACGTGGGGACGGTCATCGGCAACGTTGGCACTATCACAACCCGCCAACGCCTGATCCCGTCCCAGCTCTACGGACGAGTCGTTGGCATCCACCGCCTGACCGTCGCCGGAGCGGCGCCGCTCGGTGCCCTGCTAGGAGGCTTGATAACGGCGGCGACCGGCACTTCGACCACGATCGTGATGGCTGGGGGGTTGGAACTGGTGTTCCTTGCTCTGTTTGGCCCCGCTCTCCTGCGGAGCCTAGCTGCTCGCGGTCCAGCCTCCGCTCCCGGCGCGCCGGCTCCTCCTCGGTGAGCGGCTGGGGGCGACCACAAGCTCGTGCTCACTTTGAGGTTGCTGTCGCCAACGCGCAACCCCCGCCCGCGCGCCGTCCCGCGTGACGGGCCCGCGCCGCCCGCGCCTGGCCCGCGTGCAACCCCCACGGCACCCGCGTGCAGCCCCCCACGGCACTAGCCCTGACTGTGCCGATCAAGTGCCGTGTATAAGTCTGCGCTCCGCCGGTGAGCGTACCTGCACGGGTCACTGCATCCTCCCTGTGTTGCATTTGGGACATTGAAAGCCCTCCGCTAATGGGTGGCTCGCTTGACTTTGGCGAAAGCTGCCGATATAATCGAACGTACGTTCCCACAGGGACGCTGGTGCTTTCGCTGGCTTCGCGCCGGCCTCCAAATCGTTGCGTGCGGGCAAAGGAGGCACTGGATGTGCATGGACCTCGCGGGGCTGCGGGAAGCCATGGTGGCCTACGCTGCTGGCTTTGACGTGGCGCTTATAGCGCCAGGCGAGCTTGCCACGGTGGTCGAGCAGGCAGGGGCGATCGAAAAGCTGGCCGGGGACATTGCTCTTTTGGCTGCTGGGCGCATGGCCGAGGGTGCCGGCTGCCCAGGTGGGGTTAGGCCCGGCAGCGCCGAACGCCTGGCGGTCGAGAAGCTGGCAGCTGCGAGCGGCAAGCCGCTTGGCAAGGCTCGTCGGGCCGTCGAGACCGCCAGGCGCCTCGCTGCGCAGCCCGAGCTGGTAGAGGCGCTCAGGGCAGGTCAGCTCTCGCCCGAACAGGCCGAGGCCGTTTCGCTTGCCACAGAGGCTAACCCCGCCGCTGCCGAGGGGCTACTAGCGCTGGCGAGGACGGCGTCGTTCTCCGAGCTCGCTGCAGAGGCCGCTCGGCGTGCGGCTGAGGTCACGGACTTGCAGGCGCGTCGGCAACGCACTTACCAACAGCGGGCGCTGCGGAGCTGGTGCGACGCCTTTGGCACTTGGCACCTACAGGCCCATGGCTTGCCGGAGGACGGGGCCAAGGTGATGGCGGCGGTGCAGCGTTTTGCAGACGCTTGCTTTGAACAGGCGCGTAGACAGGGCCGCTGGGAACGGCCGGAGGCCTATGGCTACGACGGCCTGGTCCGCTTGGCTAGCGGCGGCGACGGTACCAAGGTCGGCTACGAGGTGATGGTGCGAGCCGACCTGGAGGCGTTGCTACGGGGCAACGCTATTGCCGGTGAGACTTGCGAAGTGGCCGGCTACGGCCCAGTACCGCCCCAAGCGGTCTACGACCTGATGGACAGCGGCGACCCCTTTTTGAAGGCTGTCGTGACCAAGGGCAAGACGGTGGTGGGCGTGGCGCACCTCGGCAGACGTCCCAACGCTTACCAGCGCAGCGCCCTCGACTGGCTGTTCCCCACTTGCGCGGTGGAAGGCTGTGGGGTGAGGGCCGACTTCTTGCAGACTGACCACCGCCTGGACTGGGCTCGCTCGCACGTCACTGTCTTCGACTTGCTGGACCGGCTCTGCAGGCGCCACCACGCAATGAAGACCAACGACGGCTGGGCGCTGGTAGAGGGCAGGGGCAAACGGGCCTTCGTCCCTCCCGACGACCCCCGCCACCCCGCCAATGCCCAAGCGCACCGGGGGAGCGGGCCGCCCAGTGCCGCCTGAGGTGCGGGCACCCGGTTGTCCCCACGCTGCCTGAGGCGCGGGGCCGGTTGCCCGCCTTGTCGTAGTAGTCAGGATGGAACGGTCGGCTGCCGCCAGCTTCTCCGTGGGTCAACCACCCGAAGATGGCAGGAGCCACATGCGGGCTTCCGCAGACCAATAGGTAACGCTGACAAAAGGAGCCGACCGTCCCATGACAAGTACCGCCCGCCAAGACCTCAGTTGGGTAGGCCTCGACGTCCACAAGATCTCTATATCCGCAGCGGTGCTGGTCCCGGGCAGGGACACCGCCGAGGTGACGACACTGATGTCCGACGACGCCTCGGTGCGCAGGTTCTTCTCGCGCCAGGGCCCGCCTGAGCGCCTGCGGGTCGTCTACGAAGCCGGCCCTACGGGCTACGACCTGCAGCGCAAGCTCGCCTCCATGGGCATCGCCTGCCAGGTGGCAGCCCCGTCGCTCATCCCCAGGACCCCTGGGG
>JBMFUG010000092.1:0-8787 GCA_049966695.1 Acidimicrobiales bacterium
GTAGGTGGCCAGATGGCCGATCAGTCCGATGTTCGGGCCTTCGGGGGTCTCGATCGGGCACATCCTCCCGTAGTGCGAACTGTGCACGTCCCGCACTTCGAACCCGGCACGCTCCCTGGACAGGCCCCCCGGGCCCATGGCTGACAAGCGGCGCTTGTGGGTAAGGCCAGACAACGGGTTCGTCTGGTCCATGAACTGCGATAGCTGGCTGGTGCCGAAGAACTCCTTGATCGCCGCCACCACAGGCCGGATGTTGATAAGGGTCTGTGGGGTGATGGCCTCGACGTCCTGGGTCGTCATGCGCTCGCGGACAACCCGCTCCATACGGGACAGGCCCACTCTCACCTGGTTCTGGATGAGCTCGCCTACTGAGCGCACCCGGCGGTTGGCAAAGTGGTCCTGGTCGTCAAGCCGGTAGCCAGGCTCGCCCTGGGCAAGGTGGAGAAGGTAAGTGCAAGCCGCCAGTACCTCGCTCTTCGACAGGACCGTCTGACCGGGAGCTGGGCGCTCGAGCTGTATGTTGAACAACGACTCGATCTTGGCGATCTCCGGGCCGAGCTTGCGGTCCAGCTTGTAGCGCCCGACGCGGGTAAGGTCGTAGCGCTTGGGGTTGAAAAAGGCGTTCTCAAAGTAAGCCCTCGCAGAGTCAAGCGACGGTGGCTCGCCCGGCCGAGCACGCTTGTATATCTCCAAAAGGGCGTCGTCCTGCGTAGGCACAAGGTCTCTTTCCTTGTCCCATTGGGGCTCAAGAAAATCAAAATGACGCACGAAGCTCCCAAGAAAAGCTTCATCTTCATAACCCAGGGCCCGCAGCAACGAGAAGAGCGAGAGCCGCCTTTTCCGCGCGACGCGCGAGCCGGCCGTTATGTCCTTCCCCGGCTTTGCTTCAACGTCAAACTCGATCCATTCGCCCCGGTAAGGGTGGATGGTGCCCGTAACGATCGTCTTACTGTCACGACCTGGCTGGAAGATGACACCCGGAGAACGGACCAACTGGGAGACGACCACGCGCTCGGTGCCGTTGATTATGAAGGTACCCCGCTCGGTCATCACCGGGAAGTCCCCCATGAAAACCGTCTGTTCCTTGATCTCGCCAGTGTTGGCGTTTTGGAACTGCGCCCTCACGAAAATGGGCGCAGCGTAAGTCATGTCCTTTTCCCTGCATTCCTCGACCGAGAACTTCGGGGGAGGTCGGAGGTCTTGGTCCGTAGGGTCGAACTCCAGCACAAGTTTCAGCGAGCCAGAGAAGTCCTCGATCGGGCTGATGTCGCGGAAGGCCTCTGCCAAGCCCTTGTCAAGGAACCATTGGAAAGAGTCGCGTTGTACTGAGATGAGGTCGGGGAGCGGCAGGACCTCGTCCAGGTTTGCGAACGAGAAGCGCTCCCGGGTCGCGGGGCGAGACAACAAGGACTACTCCTTGAGAGGTGCGGTGTTGGTCGGGACTACGGCGCTCAGCGTTAAACGGCTTGTGCTGGCCCGATGGCCAGCTATATTGGCTGAGCGAACAAGGTTGAAAGGGGCGCGCGCACCCCCCGCTCCGTAGACGGAGGACGCGGAAGGACAGGGCACGGCAACTACTCAGTATAGCCCAAAGACGCGCACGCGACAACGCGTGGCCCAAACCTATCCAACCACCCTTGCCCAGGTGCTTATGCGCACAGGCTACGCCTGGTCGAGCTGCTGGTCAAGACCCGGCAAGGCCGCCGACATCGAAGCCGGCCCGAGATGGTGCAGGAAATGGCCGAGCGCTTCGGTCCTGGCCGTGCGTCGCGCCGTCCTGGCCGTACCGTACTAAACGGAGCTCACGGCCGGCAGAGCAGCGAAACTGCACCTTGGCCCAGGGGCTTGGCTCAGCTTCAGGTCGACTGTGGCGAGCGTTGCCGATGACCGCTCTGCAAGAGCCACGTACCAGGTGTCGTAAGCGCCGACGTTTTCGCGAAGCTCCCAGACCCGTGCAGCGAACGGCTCATAGCCGTACACGAACAGCCCGGCTCGCAGCGCCGACAGGTCGGCATGTGCCATCGACGCCACGTCGGCCGAGATTTCGCCCCTGAGGCTGGCGCGCCGCAAGATGTTCGCGGCTTCCACAGGCATCAAATGAGGTGCCACCAAGTCCTCGCTGCCGAGCAGCCCGTCCGCCCATGTGCCCACCGGCCCGCTGTCTACCAGAGCCGCCACCACGAAGCCCGCGCCGACAACCAGCACCATTACTGGCGGTCAGCGTCCCGGTCCGCCAGGGCCGAGCTAACCGACAGCTCGCTTTCGGTACGGCGCTTTCGGTCTCTCACCGAAGCCAGCAGCACCTCTGGGTCAGGCCGGCGAGCGAGGTCGACCAGCTGAGCATGAAGGTATTCCTGCAAAGAACGGCCGCCCAACGCCGCACGAGCGGCGAGCTCATCTCGGGTCTCGTCTGGGACGTCCCTGATCCTGATAGCAGCCATGATGCAGTAATACTGCTATCAGCAGTATTACTGCAGCGTCCCTCCACTGGAGAACTGCAGAGCCAGCCGGGTTCACCTTGCCAGCCAACGCGCCACCGCCAACCCAGACGGTGCTCGGCCTCTGCCCAGCGCCTCCCGTAGCTCCCCGAGACCCAGGACAGCGACCGCTGTCCCGAGACGAGAGACCGCATTTAGCCGCTACGCGGGCGACCTGCGCAACAGCCCACCCCAGGGAGCTTGCGACCTCGTCAGCAGCCGGGCCGAAAACTCCCTCTGGCGCAATGTGGAGGTGAAAGGTGCTTAGGTACCTACTTCAGCTCAACTGAGGCACCAGCGGCCTCGAGCTGGGCCTTGGCCTTCTCGGCGTCTTCCTTGCTCACCTTCTCCAGCACGGTCTTGGGGGCGCCGTCCACCAAGTCCTTGGCCTCCTTCAGCCCGAGGCTGGTGAGAGTGCGTACCTCTTTGATGACCTGGATTTTCTTGTCACCAGCAGCCGTGAGGACGACGTCAAACTCGTCTTTTTCCTCCTCGGCGGCCGCCTCGGGTGCCGCCGCTCCTGGTGCAGCAGCTGCAGCCACGGCGACCGGAGCTGCAGCCGTGACGCCAAAACGCTCCTCAAACGCCTTGAGCAGCTCGGAAAGCTCGAGCACGGTCATGCCAGCGATCGCCTCGAGAATGTCGTCTTTGGTGAGGGTGGTTGTCATTTTTCTGTTGCTCTCCTAGTAGCGGGTTGTTTATGTTGTGCTGAGCGGCACCCGCCTGCGCGGCTGGCCCAGGGGATCTCGAGACGGTCGGTTCAGGCCCCACCTGCCGCTCGGCGCTTGTCCGCGAGGGCAGCCAAGCCGTACGCAAAATTGCGGGGTAAAGCGGCGAGCAAGCCGGCCAAGGACTGCACCGGAGCGGCCATGCCCCCGGCCAGACGAGCGAGCAAGACTTCGCGCGGGGGAAGGTCAGCCAAGGCAACCACGGCATCTCGGCTAAGGACGCTAGAGCCAAGGACCCCCCCTCTCACCACCAGCAGTGGGTTGGCTCGGGAGAACTCGCGCAGCGCCTTGGCGACCGCAGCAGCGTCGCCATGTACAAAAGCCAAGGCAGTCGGACCTTGGAGCAGGTCGGCCAGCCCCGGCACCGCAGAGCGGCTGGCGGCCAGCCGAGCCAGGGTGTTCTTGAAGATCCTGTACTGCGCACCCAACGGGGCGAGACCGCCCCTGAGCGCCTCCAGGTCTTTCACCTTGAGGCCTCTGTACTCGGTCACTATCACAGCGTCAGCTTGGTCGATGTGCGAACGCACTGCGTCGACCACCGCCACCTTGTCGGGCCTCGGGTTGTCCATTGCCGCTCCTTGGTCAATCGGCCTCAGACGTCCCGTACGCGAGCAGTAGACCAAAGGGGCTGGCTCGCCTCGTCAGGCTGGGTACATGACCCGCTTCGGCACCCGAAGGCACTGTAACCTACGGGCGCACCGGATGTCTTCGGCGCTATGTAAAACTTTTCAGCTAGCTTAGCCTACCAGCCACGGGGAGACCGCTCAGGCGCCAGGCCACGCCAGGCAAGCTCACGCCCCCTACTTAGCACGGCGCGCCCTCATCAGATAGGTAAGGCCGCACCGGGCCTAGCCATCTTCCGCTGGCGACCTGCATAAGGGCTAGCGACCAGCACAAGTGCTGGCAAACTGACCCCGCACCGGGCCTTGTCAGCTGGCTGCCGTGGCGCTAGCACCAGCCAGCTCTTCGTCGCTAACGCGCAGCCGGAGAGGGTCGATGTCCACCCCTGGGCCCATAGTGGACGAAATAGAGATCGACTTTACGTAGCGTCCTTTGGCGGCTGCTGGCTTCACCCTCTGCAGCTCGTCTAGCACGGCCCGGAAATTGTCCAAGAGCTGTTCACGGGTGAAACTCGCCTTGCCTATCGGCACTTGCACCACACCACGGCTCCTGGCGTCCGCCCTGTACTCCACCCGGCCGCCCTTGAAATCAGCGACAGCCTTACCGACATCTGCCGTAACAGTGCCCGTCTTGGGGTTCGGCATCAAACCTCGAGGACCGAGCTTTCGGCCCAGGCGGCCAACCTGGCCCATGATGTCAGGTGTTGCGATCGCCACATCGAAGTCCATGAACCCACCATCCACCTGAGCTATCAGGTCATCAGAACCCACGATGTCGGCCCCGGCCGCTCTGGCTGCTTCCGCTGCCTCGCCGGCAGCGAACACGGCGACCCGCACTGACTTTCCCGTGCCGGCTGGCAGGGAAACCGTGCCGCGCAGAGCCTGGTCAGCTTTACGAGGGTCGATGCCCAGACGTACAGCCAGTTCGATCGTTTCGTCGAAGCCAGCCTTGGCCATTGACTTCACGAGGTCTATGGCTTCCGCTGGGCTGTACGCACGCTGCTTGTCGACCAGTTTGGCGGCCTCGATGTACTTCTTGCCTCTTGCCGGCACTTGGTGCCTCCCTCTGTCTTGTCGTTATACGTACTGATGAGCTACCCGTTGCTTGCCTGGCCGACAGGCGAGGTCCTCCTGCCAGCGGTCAACGGCACTTGTCCTTTGTGGACGGGCTAGGTTCTATAACCCTTGCCAGGTCTTGCTACGCTGGTACGGGGCCAGGTACCTTGACGCCCATCGAACGGGCCGTACCAGCGACCTGTAGCTTAGCGGCCTCAAGGTCGTTGGTATTGAGGTCGGGCATTTTGGCACGGGCGATCTTCGAAAGCTGGTCGTCGCTCAGCGTCCCGACGACCTCTCGCCCAGCGGTCTTAGCCCCCTTGGCAATGCCGAGCTCCTGGCGGATGAGCACTGGCGTGGGCGGGGTCTTCAAGACGAAGCTGAACGACCGGTCGGAAAAAATAGTCACCTCGACCGGGATCACTTGGCCCGCCTTGTCTTCAGTGGCCGCATTGTACTGGCGGACAAACTCCATTGTCTGGATGCCGTGGGGCCCCAGGGCAGTGCCGACTGGCGGGGCTGGTGTCGCCTTACCCGCTGGTAGCTGTATACGGACGATGGCTGTGACTTGGCGCTTGGCCATGAAAGAACTCCTCTTGTGCTGCTATCAGAGCTTCGCCACCTGGGCGAACTCAAACTCTACTGGCGTCTCGCGGCCGAAGATGTTGACCAGCACCTTCAACTTCAGCTGGTCCTCGTTTATCTCTGCGATCGTGCCGCTAAAGTCGGCAAAGGGACCTTCCCGCACCCTGACTGCTTCACCGACCTCGTACTCGAGACGTGGGCGGCTCTTCTTGGGAGCGCCCGCACCTTCAGGCTTTTGGGCCAAGATGCCCTCGACCTCGCGCCGAGACAACGGGACGGGGCGCGTGCCAAGGCCGACGAAGCCCGTGACACCCGGAGTGTTGCGGACGACGTACCACGAGTCGTCATCGAGGTCCATGCGCACCATTAGGTAGCCAGGGAAAACCTTGCGTGAGACGACCTGACGCTTGCCATTTTTCAGCTCGACGACATCCTCGAGCGGTATGACCACTTCGAAAATCCGCTCCTCCATGTTCATCGACGCGATCCGGCTCTCGAGGTTGGACTTCACCTTGTTCTCGTAGCCTGCGTAAGTGTGCACCACGAACCACTGCCCGGGGCGGTCGTAGGGGCTCTCCGGGAGTGGCCCCTCATCTACGGCCGCTTCCGCCGTGAGCAACTGGCTGGGCTGGTCCTCGGGTGCGGTTAGCCCTTCTTCTTCTTGCGGCATCAAGTACCTCGCGCTAGGGGACGCCTCAGGCTATCTGAACAGGTGGCTGGACCCGATGGAGAACAACCAGTCGAGCCCGAACACCAGAGCCATCACAAAAGCGATCGTGAAGAGCACCACTGTCGAATAGTTGATGAGCTCAGGCCGCTTGGGAGCCATGACTTTGCGGAGCTCGAGGATGACCTCGTCGAGGAACTGGCGCGGGTGAAAACCTTGCGTCTGGGAAGGAGCAGCCGTTGGCCGCCTTGGTTCCCGCCGCAAGACGGGCGCGCCTTCCTCGTCCAGGGTCCCCTGGCGCTGCAACAGCCGCTTCTGGGCTCTGTTGTACTCGTTCATGCTCACGTCATCGACCTTCTCTTTTGCGACTTCCTGGAGCAGGGCAGGAGGGACTTGAACCCCCAACCACCGGTTTTGGAGACCGGTGCTCTACCATGTTGAGCTACTGCCCTAAATGCGGCTGACCTGGTGGTTACCTTCCTGGCCATCGAGCGGACCATGCGCTTGGACAACTTTTAGGTAGCTCGGCCTGCGTCAAGCTCATCTCGAAGGCCCACAACGGGCAGGTCAGTTAAAGCCACCCAGCCAGCGTACCAGAGCTACCAGGATGCTAGCTCGGCGCGCCTTGCTCGCACCACGCCCGAGCAACCTGGCTAACAGTACCAGCCATGCGCTTCCGAGCGGGACCACACAGCAACTCTGCCAGGTGTGCCGGCCCCTTGGGCCTTAGTTGCCCCAAGGCAAGGGCGCCGGCCGCCGCGCACCCCAAGCCACTACTGCTCCGGCACCCACGACCGCGGCGGCGGCCACCACGGCCGCGATGAGGCGCGCAGGGCTGCGCCGGTGAGGCTCTACGTGACCGTCCGGGAGCAAGTGCAGTTCATGGATAACGCGGCTAGCGGAGGTTGGTAGCGTCTGTGCTCCCTCGTCGTGGAGGCTACGCAGTGCTCGTAACAACCTCCTGTAGCTAGCTTGCTCCGCCTGGCATGAAAGGCAGTGGGACAGGTGCTCGGCCACTGCCGGCGTGGGCTTCAGGCTGCCGTCGACTATTAGGGGCAGGGCCGAACGTACTGCCTCGCAGTCCACTACGGCTCGGAGGTGCCGGCGTGACTGTGGCACAGAGCGCCGGCGCGACGGCCGGAGCGGGCCCCCGGCCCGCTGGCTAACCCACGGCTCAGCTGGCCACGGCATCGTCATCCCCCATGACAACCGAGCAACCTGCCAGTTCCGTTCCCGCCAGCCCTCGGCCAAGGCTGCCGCTGATGTCCTCGCGCAAGCGCTGGCGCGCTCTTTGCAACCGGACCTTGGCCGCAGCCACGGAGATCCCAAGCTCGGCGGCGATCGCCTTATGGGGCAGGTCGTATACGTCCCGTAGCACCACCACTTGGCGCAGCGTGGCGGGCAAGCGCATAAGGGCAGCCGAAACCAGCGCCCGGTCATCTGACCTAAAAGCGACAGACTCCGGGTTGTGCTCGGGCCGCCGGTCCCGCAAAGCGCAGGTGTCCAGGCCGTCGTCCAGCTCGTCGTGGTTGTTGCGCGACGCCCTGGTCATGTAGTTAGCCGCACAGTTGGCGGTCACGCGGTAGAGCCAAGTTGAAAAACGCGCCTCACCTCGGAAACGCGGAAGGCCGCGGAGCACTCTCAAGTAAGCGTCCTGAGCGACATCGTTGGCATCGTCTACGTTGCCCGTAAGGCGATAGGCGAGCGTATAGGTGCCAGCCCACGTCTTGCGCACCAACGCCTCAAACGCGAACCGGTCTCCCTTGCGCGCCAGGTCCACCAAGGTCGCCAACGCGTCATCGGGCGCCGCGCCCCCGCGCGACGTCGCGTCCCAGCGCCACATAACCGTGACAGCACGCTTGCTCATGCTGGCCAGCCGACTGCTGGCGGTACTACTGGCGTGCCCGGCGGGACTGCAACCCGCCAGTGCAGTACGGGTGCCACCACTTGGCAGCCTGTAGCGGTAGACCTCTGGCCGGCTGCGGCACCTCCTTACCTGGTCTCCTTGTGGAGCGTGTGCTGCCTGTCCCATCGGCAGTACTTGCGCATCTCGATACGGTCCCGATCGTTTTGCTTGTTCTTGGTCGTGATGTAGTTACGCCGCTTGCACACATCACAAGCCAGGGTCACTTTGACCCTTTTCTCGTTCTTGGCCACGGGGCCTAACCTCCCTTTGTCGGGTCTGTAGCGGCGGTCGGACTCGAACCGACGACAACTCGATTATGAGCCGAGTGCTCTGCCAACTGAGCTACGCCGCCTTGTCTGCACGGCGGGTGCGAGCCCCCTGTCGGAGCCGAACCGACGATACCAGCCTTACCATTGATGAGGTTAGGGACTCTACAGCCAGCCACGCCTAACGACACTAGCCGCGACCCGCAGCGTCGTGATCTCCAGACAGGTGCCGGCGGGCACCATTTGGCATCCCATCGGGGCGCAGCCGCGGCGCAGGACGCACCCACGCCTACTGACGATGAGCATTGAGGTCGCGGGAAAAAGCGCCAGTGCCGCCGACGCGGGCAGTACCGTTCGTGGTACCACCATGGACATTGCGACGACCCTCCGGCTGACGACAGCAGAGACCGAGGCCCTCCGGCGCAAAGCCGCTGCCCAACGACGCTTTATGCAGGAGGTGGCCCGCGACGCCGTCCGGGCCT
>JBMFUG010000093.1:0-8737 GCA_049966695.1 Acidimicrobiales bacterium
GCAAGGTGGTCAACGGCAAGGTGACGGACGAGATCGTCTACCTCGCCGCTGACGAGGAGGAGGAGTACGTCATCGCGCAGGCCAACGCCAGGCTGGCGCCAGACGGCACCCTTGTCGACCAGCGCGTTTTGGTGCGGCGCGCCCCACAGGGACCAGGCGTGCGGGTAGGCGCTGGGGGCACCACCTACGGGACGACGAGCGAGGTCGATTTCGTCCCGCCGACGGAAGTGGACCTGATGGACGTGTCGCCCAAGCAGATAATCTCCATCTCAACTGCTCTCATCCCGTTCATCGAGCACGACGACGCCAACCGGGCGCTCATGGGCGCCAATATGCAAAAGCAGGCGGTGCCGTTGGTGCGGCCCGAGGCGCCTTTTGTCGGCACTGGCGTCGAAGCTCGGGCTGCCCGCGACACGGGCGACGTCATCTTGGCGGAGGGTTTCGGGACAGTAGTAGAGGTCTCCGGGGAGCATATCGCCGTTGACTACCAAGAGGGCCAAGCCGACCGCTATGGCCGGCCCCTCGGCCACAAGGTCTACCCTGTCTACAAGTTCCGGCGTTCCAACCAGAACACCTGCTTCAACCAGCGAATTGTGGTCGACGAAGGCCAACTTGTGGGCCCAGGCGACGTGCTGGCGGACGGGCCCTCGACGGAGGGCGGCGAGCTGGGGCTCGGCAAGAACCTCCTCGTTGCTTTCATGCCCTGGGAGGGCTACAACTATGAGGACGCGATCATCCTCTCGGAGCGCCTGGTACGCGACGACGTGCTCAGTTCGATCCACATCGAGGAGCACGAAGTGGACGCTCGCGACACCAAGCTTGGGGCAGAGGAGATAACCCGCGACATACCGAACCTCTCCGAGGAGATCCTGAAGGATCTTGACGAGCGGGGCATTGTCCGCATCGGTGCCGAGGTGGGGGCTGGCGACGTGCTGGTGGGCAAAGTGACGCCCAAAGGCGAGACGGAGCTAACTCCCGAGGAGCGGCTGTTGCGTGCGATATTTGGCGAAAAGGCGCGCGAAGTGCGGGACACCTCGCTCAAGGTGCCTCACGGGGAGTCCGGCAAAGTGATCGATGTGCGGGTCTTTTCGCGTGAAGACGCGCACGAACTGCCCCCGGGCGTCAACCAGTTGGTGCGCGTGTACGTTGCCCAGAAGCGCAAGATCACTGAAGGCGACAAGCTAGCTGGCCGTCACGGCAACAAGGGCGTCATATCCAAGATCCTCCCCATAGAGGACATGCCCTACCTCGCCGACGGGACGCCTGTGGACGTGATCCTGAACCCTCTTGGTGTCCCGTCGCGTATGAACGTTGGCCAGGTGCTGGAAAGCCACCTGGGCTGGGCGGCGCGTTGGGGATGGGACGGGGACGGCCATAGCGGCAACAGCCAAGATGGCACCCCGGACAGGAAGACCCGGCCGTTGTCATTGCCAAATGTTTTCGTGTCCACCCCCAGCTTTGACGGTGCCCACTGGGACGAGGAGGAACAGGCCGGGAAGCACCCGACTATAAAGAAGATCTTCGAGAACCTGAACCCTGAGGCCCCCGGCACGGCTTATGGCAACGGTGGCAGGCTTATCGGCCCGGACGGTAAAGCTGTGCTTTACAACGGCCGTACTGGTGAACCCTATGACAACCCGGTCTCGGTTGGTTACATCTACATAATGAAACTGGCCCACCTTGTCGACGACAAGATCCACGCCCGTTCGACAGGCCCTTATTCGATGATAACCCAGCAACCCCTGGGTGGCAAAGCCCAGTTCGGGGGCCAACGCTTCGGGGAGATGGAAGTCTGGGCTCTGGAAGCCTACGGGGCGTCGTACGCTCTTCAGGAGCTCTTGACTATCAAGTCTGACGACGTGCTCGGGCGCGTCAAAGTCTACGAGGCAATCGTAAAGGGAGAGAACATACCGGAACCCGGTCTCCCAGAGAGCTTCAAGGTGCTCATCAAAGAAATGCAAAGCCTATGCCTCAACGTAGAGGTGCTTTCCATGACTGGGGAGCAGATCGAGATGCGGGAGCTAGACGAGGATGTCTTCCGCACCGCAGAGGAGCTTGGCATCGACATCAGCCGACCGGAACGGGGATCGGATGAAGAAGACGCACGCCGTGCGAGCGAGAGGAGCTTCTGAGACGCGATGTTGGACGTGAACAATTTCGAGCAGCTGCGCATTGGCCTGGCTACAGCCGACGACATCAGGACGTGGTCGAACGGCGAAGTAAAAAAGCCAGAAACTATCAATTACAGGACTCTTCGCCCCGAAAAGGACGGGTTGTTCTGCGAGAAGATATTCGGCCCGACCAAAGACTGGGAGTGCTACTGCGGTAAGTACAAGCGCGTGCGCTTCAAGGGCATCATATGCGAGCGCTGCGGCGTCGAGGTCACCCGCTCTAAGGTGCGTCGCGAGCGTATGGGCCATATCGAACTGGCGGCACCTGTCGTGCACATTTGGTACTTGCGCGGTACGCGTTCGTGGCTCGCGTACCTCTTGATGGGCACTGAAGCGCGTGAAGAGCTCAAGGCCAAGCAGCTCGAAAAGGTTATCTACTTCGCTGCCAACCTAGTCACCTCTGTGGACGAGGAGCGCCGCCATGCGGACCTCCCCAACCTGGAGGTCGAGATGAACGAGGAACTGGCAGACATAGTCCGCACGCGTGACCTGGACATCGACCGGCGCTACAAAGAGCTTGAGGAAGAGCTGGCCAAACTTGAGGCCGAAGGGGCCAAGGAATCTGAACTGAAAGCACGCCAACGTCAGGTCGAAAGGGAAGTCGCGCAGATCCGCGACCGGGCTGACGCTGAATCTGAGCTGGTGCGCCGGTCGTTCGAGGAGTTCCGAGACCTGCACAGCCGCAAGATAATAGAGGACGAACTGCTATGGCGGGAACTGAAGGACCGCTATGGTGACTATTTCCGTGGAGGCATGGGCGCCGAGGCTATCGCGCAACTGATAGACGAGATAGACTTAGACGAGGAGGAACAGAAGCTGCGCGAGATCATCGAGCCTGATGACGCGCGCCGCCACCTGTCCACCCAGCGCAAGCAAAAGGCGATCAAGCGCCTAAAGATCGTCTCGGCGTTCAACCGCCGCGACGAGTCTGGCCGGCGTGTGAACGACCCTCGCGCCATGATCTTGGACGTCGTCCCCGTGATCCCGCCCGACCTGCGGCCCATGGTCCAGCTCGATGGGGGTCGTTTTGCCACGAGCGACCTGAACGACCTTTACAGGCGTGTTATCAACAGGAACAACCGCTTGAAGAGGCTGCTTGACCTGGGCGCCCCTGAGATCATCGTCAACAACGAAAAGCGCATGCTGCAGGAGGCCGTAGACGCGCTGTTCGACAACGGTCGCCGAGGCCGGCCCGTAACTGGCCCAGGCAACCGGCCCTTAAAGAGCCTTTCGGACATGCTGAAGGGCAAGCAGGGCCGTTTTCGCCAGAACCTGCTGGGCAAGCGGGTGGACTACTCTGGCCGCTCCGTAATTGTCGTGGGCCCGACCCTCAAGCTCCACCAATGCGGGCTTCCCAAGCAGATGGCGCTGGAGCTGTTCAAGCCGTTCGTGATGAAGCGCCTGGTGGACCTCGAGCTGGCCCAGAACATCAAGTCGGCTAAGCGCATGGTCGAGCGCCGGCGCGCCCAGGTTTGGGACGTGCTGGACGAGGTGATAAAAGAGCACCCCGTGCTGCTCAACCGGGCCCCGACCCTGCACCGGCTTGGTATCCAGGCGTTCGAGCCAGTGCTGGTCGAGGGCAAGGCCATACAGATCCACCCCCTTGTCTGCACCGCTTTCAACGCTGACTTCGATGGGGACCAGATGGCCGTGCACCTGCCCTTGTCGGCAGAAGCTCAGGCCGAGGCCAGGATTTTGATGCTCTCTGCCAACAACATCCTTTCTCCTGCTACTGGGCGGCCCATCGTCACCCCGACGCAAGACATGGTCTTTGGAGCTTATTACCTGACGCTCGTAAAAGAGGGGGCGAAAGGGGAGGGCCGAGTTTTCCGTCACCTGCACGAAGTACAGCATGCCCTGGATGCGGGCGCCGTGGATCTGCACGCCAAGGTTATCTGGCGGCGCCCCGTGAGACCGGCGGGCGACCTCGGCGAGAACTTTGGCACAGAGGGCCCTTTGGTCGATGGCCCCCCCGCGTACGAGGTCATCGAGACGACCCCCGGGCGGATCATCTTCAACACGACCCTGCCGGAGGGCTTCCCCTTCGTGAACGATGTGGTCGGCAAGAGGGCCCATAGCCTCGGGGCAATAGTCGAGGTACTGGCGGCCAACTACTCGCGTACGACGGTGGCCGACAGCTTGGACAAGATAAAAGAGCTTTGTTACCACTACGCCACCAAGTCAGGTCTCACGATCTCCCTCGAAGACGTGAAGGTGCCCCCGAACAAGGCAGAAATCGTGGCTCGCTACGAGGCCGATGCCCAAAAGGCTGAGAACCAGTTCAAGCGGGGCATCATCACCGATGACGAACGCCGCCAGAAGGAGATCGAGATCTGGACCACTGCTAACTCCGAAGTGGGCAAGGCCATGGAAGACACCCTCCGCCGGATCACGTTCAACCCGTTGGACATGATGGTCGACTCTGGAGCCCGCGGCAACCCGCAGCAGGTGCGCCAGATCGCCGGCATGAAGGGCCTCGTTTCTAACCCACGAGGCGAAATGATCCCAAGGCCGATCGTGTCCTCCTTCCGAGAGGGCCTTTCGGTCCTTGAGTACTTCATATCGACGCACGGTGCCCGCAAGGGTTTGGCAGACACGGCTTTGCGGACCGCTGACTCTGGCTACCTGACCCGCCGGCTAGTCGACGTGGCCCAGGAGCTGATAGTGAGGGAAGAGGACTGCGGGACTACTCGTGGCATATGGGTGCGCGACGTCCGCGCCGATGACGAAAAGGCACGTTATTACCTGGAGACTCGCTTGGACGGCCGTGTCCTTGCCCGGGACGTGGTGCTTTCGGACGGCACTGTCGTCCCGACTGGCACGGAAATCGGGCCGGAGCTATTGAAGGTTTTGCGCGACGACCCAAAGGTCATCGAAGTGATGGTGCGTTCCGTGCTCACCTGCGAAGCGAGCCATGGCATCTGCGCTGCTTGTTACGGCCGTTCGTTAGCCACGGACCAGCCTATTGAGCTTGGCGAAGCTGTCGGGGTCATCGCCGCCCAGTCGATCGGCGAGCCGGGGACTCAGCTCACCATGCGGACGTTCCATACTGGCGGTATAGCGGGTGAAGACATCACCCACGGCCTGCCCCGTGTCGTGGAGCTGTTCGAAGCGCGCACCCCCAAGGGCGCGGCAGTGCTCTCGCGCACTTCTGGGGTTGTCCGCTTGGCCGAGGACGAGAACAGCCGCCGCATCAGTGTCGTGGCTGACGATGGCACAGAAGAGGTCTACACGGTGTCATTGCGTGCCAAATTAGCCGACGGTATAAGGGACGGGGCCGAGATATCAGCCGGTGATGCTATCGTCGAAGGCCCGCGCGACCCGAAGGCATTGCTGGAAATAAGAGGTATCCGTGAGACGCAGCAGTACCTGGTGGAGGAAGTGCAGCAGGTCTACCGGGACCAGGGCGTGTCCATCCATGACAAGCACATCGAGCTGATCGTCCGGCAGATGCTACGCCGAGTTCTGGTTGCCGAGCAGGGAGAGTCCCCGTTCCTTCCCGGCGAGAGGGTGGACGCCCGCCATTTTGCCGAGGTCAACCGCCAGCTTGTCCAGCAGGGCCGCCAGCCAGCTGAGGGCCGCCCCGAGCTGATGGGCATCACCAAGGCCTCGTTGGCGACCGACAGCTGGTTGTCGGCCGCTTCTTTCCAAGAGACGACGCGAGTGCTCACAGAGGCTGCCATCGAAGGCCGTTCCGATCAGTTGTACGGCCTGAAGGAGAACATCATCATCGGCAAGCTGATCCCAGCAGGCACGGGTATGGCTCGCTACCGCGAAGTCGTGGTGGACGCGCCAGAGGTCCAGAGGATGACGTTTTGGACTTCCGACGAGGAGCCTGGTAGTGAGGACCTGGCGGCGTGGTTGGCCAGCATAGGTACTGGGACCGGTACCGAGGGTGGGGCCACCTTCGAGCCCGGCGACGGTTACCGGGACAGCTACGGTTTTGACGCCGGTTTTGAACAGGGCTACGAGGGCACCGAGGGCTCGGGGAGTTAGCCAGCCGGCCAACAGCCATCCCGACAAGTGGGCATCGCGGGGCCAGGTGGCCACTGGGCTTGCAGCACTAGCCTCGTCCATTGCCTTCGTCGCAGCTAGTGGCCAGTTGGGATTTAAGTCTGCTCTTAGCCCTGTCTAAGCGTCGTTTGAACTGGCTGCCCTAGTGTCGCCGCATCATGCGACGAAGGACCCAGTAATGAAGCCGATAGCTCCTGCAGAGGGGACCGGCCTTGGTGCCCAGACCGGTGCCTTGGCGACTGACCTGGGTTACGAAGAGGGTGCGGCCAACCTGGACGGCCCCTCCGGGCCAAGTGGCAGCCCAGGGCGCACGAGGCGACTTTGGCGCGCGTCCGTGCGCCGGTGGAAAAGCACAACCGCTATCGCTTTGGTAGTCCTCCTGGTGGCTGCAGGGGCCGTAACCTATTTCGTCACGCGGTCGTCAGGTCGCTCGTACCGCACGTTTGCAGCCACTATCGGCGACGTGCGCGAAACGACGTCGTTGTCTGGCACCATCGAGCCTGCGACTCAGGCGGACGTCAACTTCGGCGTTGCTGGGACGGTCTTTTCGGTGAAGGTGGCGGCTGGTGAACAGGTCAAGGCCGGCACTGTGCTGGCCACCCTGCAGACCCCGACGCTGCAAAGCAACTTGCAGCAGGCTCAGGCCAACTTGCAGCAGGCTCGGATGGACCAGACATTGGCGCAGGCGAAGGACAACGTGACAAGCGACGAGCTAGCGCTAGCCCAAGACAAGGCGAGCGTGTCGTACACCGAGATGTCCAATTCCGCCGCCCTCGCGCAAGCGAAGCAATCGTTGTCGGAGGCACAACAAAAGCTGGCCAACGACACTGCCACGAACGAGGCGGCGGTCGCCCAGGCCAAGCAACAGCTAGCCAACGACACTGCCACGAACGAGGCGGCGGTCGCCCAGGCCAAGCAACAACTGGCTACGGACAAGCAATCGGCGCAGTTGTCGATCGAGCAGGCCACCTCGCAGCTGGCCAACGACAAGTCCACTCTGGCCACGGACCAAGCCACGTTGGCGACCGACAAGGGCGTTCTTGCCGCTGACCAGCAAAAGGAGGCGGTCGATTGCCAGGGCGTTGGAGCGGCTGGCGTGACAGCTGGTGTTGCCATCCTCGCTTCGGGTGGCGCGACTTCGGGCAGCGCAAGTTCGGGGGCTTAAACCTGCAGCGCGGACGAAAGCGCAGTTACGGCCGCCCAGCAGCAGGTGACTTCGGACCAGCAGCAGGTGACAGCGCAGCAGCAGGCTGTGGCAAAGGACCAGGAGTCTTTGGCCTCGGCTGAGACCAGTGCAAAGTCCACGCAGCAAAAAGACGAGGCGTCCCTTGCTTCTGCCGAGCAGTCGCTGAAGGCAGGCCAGCAAAAAGACGAGGCGTCCCTTGCTTCTGCCGAGCAGTCGCTTGCGGCAACTCGTCAGAGCGACGAGGAGGCAGTCACGACAGCAGAGATGGACGTCAACACCACCGAGCAGAAGGACGCTCAGTCGCTTGAACAGGCGCAAGCCCAGGTTGCCTCCGCTCAGCTCCAACTTTTGCAGGCAGACGCCACCGTGGTGGCCGACCAGGTTGGCCAACCGTCCCAGTTGGCGGCAGACAACGCCTCTATGACCGCTGACGAGGTTGCTTTGGACCAAGCTCGGCTCGACCTGGCCGATGCCACGCTCAGGGCGCCGGTGCCCGGGACAGTGGTATCCGTTGACCTAACCAGTGGCCAGACGGTTTCAGCTGGTACTACGACTGTCAGCAGCGACCCCTCTGGCACAAGCTCTTCTGGCACAAGCTCTTCTGGCACAAGCTCTTCTGAGGTCGTGATCGATTCCATAGGCAGCTTCACGGTCACTGCCGATGCGACCACGTCGCAGGTCGCGGAGATCCAAGACGGTGAGCAAGCCGTCATTAGCCCGACGGGCACGAACACGACAGCCTATGGGGTTGTCACGAACATAAGCCTGGTAGGTACCACCAGCAGCGGTGTTACCAGCTACCCGGTCACTATAGCGGTCACCGGGAGCCCTGCAGGTCTGTACGCCGGCGCTTCGGCGGACGTGGAGATCATCACTCGTCAGGCGACCAACGTGCTTGTTGTGCCTACCACAGCCGTCCACACGTTGGCCACCTACTCATATGTCTACCTACTGAAAAACGGCAAACAAGTAGCCCAACGTGTCACTCTGGGAGCCACCAGCGCGACCTACGACCAGGTGACCTCTGGCCTCAAGTCCGGCCAAGAGGTCGTCATAGCCGCGCTTTCTGCGAGCGTGCCAACCAGTAGCAGCAGTAGCAGCAGCGGTTTTAGCCGGTTCCGAGGCTTCGGGGCCGGAGGCGGTGCCTTCTTCGGCGGCGGGGGTTTCGGCGGGTGACGGTAGGCTCGGCTGCCCCCATGCGGCCTATTGTCCAGTTGGTCAACGTCTGGAAGACCTATGCGTCTGGCGAGGTCGCAGTGCACGCACTGCGAGGAGTTTCGATATCGGTCTTCCCGGGGGAGTACATCTCGATCGTGGGGCCGTCGGGGTCGGGCAAATCGACGTTCATGCACATCTTGGGCTGCCT
>JBMFUG010000094.1:0-8716 GCA_049966695.1 Acidimicrobiales bacterium
TCTTCGTCCCGTCCACGGCGACGAGGCCCACCTTGGCCATGCCGGCTCTCGCACAGAGCCGCAGCGACGCCGAGAACACCTCCTTGAGGGCCGCTTCGTGCCCCTGGCGGGACCGCGCGATCGTCGTGTGATCCGGCGTCTGGTTGGCCGCGACCACCCGGAAGGCGACGTCGACGTGGCAGGCGCGCTCGACCTGGCGGGAGCTGCGCACCCCCAGGCAGTAGGCGTAGACGAGCAGCGCGACCATCATCTTGGGATCGTGGGCGGGGGCGCCGCAGCCGTCCTGGCGGTACTTCGCGTAGAAGGGGTCGAGGTCCATCTCGTCGACAACATCGAGGACGAAGAAGGCCAGGTGGTCTTCTTCCAGCCAGTCGGTGACCGACGGCGGCATGAGGTAGAGCTGGTCACGCTCGACGGCGAGGAAGTTGTAGGCCATGGCGCCATCGTGGCCATCGCGCCTGATCAGGTGGTGGATCTCACACGCGTCCTACCAGGAGTTTTGCAGATCACCGACGGGCGGATGCCGGGGGTTATGCAACAGGCTCTACCGTCATCGAAAATGGGCTTCGTCCCGGGCAGTCCCATGCTCGTCCCAGGACCCTAGAACACATTGAGAGTTACAACGTCCTAACTATGTCAACGAAAGGATATGAAAGTACTTCGCGGATTTAGGTCAGAGATGAGGGAGGACTGAAATTGCTTGGCAACGCAGCGAGAACTGCTGAGCAGGCAGGGCCGTGGGAGACGAGCATTGGCTGAGCCCTGTGCGTGCGCAAGCGGGATTTGCGCTTCAGCCCACCTCCGAACTAGACGGCGGTACCTGTCTAGGGCTCGCCAGCACCTGTCCAGCATGCAGCGCGAACTGTCCTAAGCCAGCCCTGCGCAGGCCAAAGTTGGCGGTGAGGCGCATCGACCATAGAAGGGCGACCGGTAGGCCGAGCAGCAAGAGAGGGGCATCGAGCAGGGCTGCGAGGGCCGCCGCCGTTGTTTCTAGGACGAAGAGAACGCCGGTCGTGAACAGGTTGCGCACCGCAAGGGCAATAGCCAGCGCCCAGACCTGGCTGGCTGCGCCGTCTGGGTCTTGGGTGCCCAGGACCAGGACATAACCAAGAGAGCTGAGCGCGATCACCAGGCCAGAGGCCCCAAAACCGAGGCACGTCCACTCAAGGGGGCCGCCTCCGTGGGCGAAATAATGGACCTCCTCGACACCAATGCCAATAGCTGCAAGGGGAGCACCGACCCTGATGGTCGTCTGCCAAGCTCGGCCTGAGCGTAGAGCGGCGAAAAACTCACGCACCACACGGTCCTCACCTTCGGACCGCCACCGACCCAGCGCCCCGGTCGCTGCGTTCAGCGCTAGGGGGATCGTCACGACTGGGAGTGACACGACCACAAGAGCCAGGTTGAGGGCCAGGAGGTTGAAAACCGCCGTCAGAGCGGCCATCACTCGAGCACGGGCCAAGGGGCCGACGACCGTGGCGCCACCCTGCCTAGCAGCGTCCCGCTGAGCGGCGTCGTCCGGCGGGGAACCGGCACGGCTGAGCGCGGTCATCCCTTGACCCCCGTGCCTTGGATCGCGATCCCCTTTATGAACGTACGTTGCGTGAAGAAGAAAAGGACCACGATCGGAGCTGTTGCCGCCGTGGCCGCGGCCATGACCCAGGGCCAGTTGGTGGTGTAGGTGCCGAGGATCAGGTACAACCCAAGGGACAGGGGGTACCAGACCTGGTTGTTGATGTAGACGAGCGGGCCGATGTAGTCGTTCCAGCAATAGATGAACTGAAAAAGGATGACCGTCGCCATGGCGGGCTTGGCCAGGGGCAAGATGATCCGGCTGTAGATGTAAAACTCGTTTGCCCCGTCCACGCGGGCCGCGTCAGACAGAGCCTCAGGCACCGTCATGAAGAACTGCCGCAGCAGGAAGGTGCTGAACACCGAGCTCCCAAGGAACGTCGGGATCATGAGCGGCAGGTACCAACCCACCATGTGGAACCTCTTGTACATGACGAAAAGAGGTATAAGCGTGGCGAAAAACGGGATCAGGAGCGTGCTCACCATAACTTGGAAAAGGACGTCCCTACCCGGCCAGTGCAGACGCGAAAACCCGTACGCTACCAGGCTGCTGGAAATGCAGACGCCGACGATGGTGACCGCGGCGTACATCAGGGTGTTCAGGAAGAACCGGTAGAAGGGGACAGCGGAAAGGACGTCTGGGTAGTTGCTCCATACGAAGGGATGGGGCCACCACACGACGGGCACAGCCAGGGCCTGGCTGTCCGTTTTCAAAGAAGTTATGACCATCCAAACTAGAGGAAAGCCGAGCAGCAGGCTGACTACGAGCAGCACAGCGTGCTTTGACAGGCTGCCGGCGGCTCGGAGTGGGGCGCTATTGTTGTTCATTGGCGTAATAAACCCAGCGCGAAGATGACCTGAACAGCAGGACCATAATTATCCCGCTGATCAGGAACAGGAAAAAGGCCATGGCGGAGGAGTAACCCAGCTTGAGGAACTCGAACGCCTGCTCGTAGAGGTACTGGACGTAGAACCAAGTTGACGTACCGGGACCACCGATGTCGCTGCTTTCGATGACTTGGGCTTGGGTGAAGTAGGAGATACAGATCACCAGCTGGAGTATCACGTTGAACAGGATGATGGGGCTGATCATGGGGAGGGTTATGTAGCGGAGCCTGCGCCACGGGCCAGCCCCGTCCAGCGACGCCACCTCGTACATCTCTTTCGGTACTCCCTGGAGGCCAGCTAGGTAGATGACCATGGGCTGGCCGAGCCCCCACAGCCCCAGCAATATGAACGACGGCTTAGACCACGCAACGGAGAAGAACCAGTCCGGGGCGGGTATATGGGCACCAGTGAGCAGGTCGTTGACGATGCCCGAGGCCGGGTTGAATATCCAAACGAAGATCATGCAGGACGCGACAAGCGGCACGATGGAGGGGATGTAGAAGATAGTCCTGTAGATGGCCATCCCCTTGACCCTCATGTTGAGCAGCAAGGCTAGCCCGAGCGCGGTGACCGTCGATAAGGGTAGCTCTATCGCTGTGTAGTAAAAGGTGTTGAACAAAGACGTCCTGAACAGCGGGTCATGAAATAAGTTGACGTAGTTGGTAAGGCCGATCAGCTTAGGGGCCCCGACGCCGTTGAAGTTCGTAAAACTGTAGTAAATGGTCGCGAAAAATGGGTAAGCAAAAAAAGCGAGGAACCCGACTATCCAGGGCATGACGAATAGCAGGCCGGCCTTGGTCTGGCGCCGGCGCGCGGAGCGCCATGGCTGCCTTGCCTGGTACGTGGTCAGTGTGGAGGGTTGAGCTAGTTGTGTTGTCACCTGCATATGGGTGCTGTCCTTTGAGACTGGCTGGCGGGCTGCTTGTCGGCCGTCAAGGCAAAAGCCTGTTTAGTGCCGAGGCGAATTGGGCGGTGCGTCCAGCCTGTGGTCGCTTCGTGCGACAGCTTTGTAGCTTGGCTTGAATGCTCGCTTGCACCGCTTTCACCTAGCCCGAGGACCAAGTTGTCCGCTGGCTAGAAGGGCACGGCTTTGCTCGGCCGTGCCCTTCTAGGGGAAATGGCCCGTTGGCTTGCTAGCTGTGTTGGCTTGCTAGCTGTTGGCCTGCTGGTCGATGTACTTCAGTGCTTGCATGGGTGTCATGAGCTTTTGGAGCACGTCGTTCGTAGCGGTGTTCTCGGCCGCGAACAGCTGAGCCTGGGTGGGCGTCAGGGCAGGGGCCTGCGTGTACGGGCTAGTCATTTGGGGCAGGAAGCCGGAGAGCCACGGGTTGGCCTTCAACCAGGCCTGGTAAGCCGGCACCTTGGTGACCGCAGGGCCAGCTGGGATCCACCCGCCCTTAGGGTCGATGCTCCCGACGAAGGCCTCGTTGTGGTAGCCGGCTAGCCAGGAAATAAACTCAAAGGCCTGCTGCGGGTGAGCGGAGCCCTTTGGGATTATGTTGAAGTTGCCTTGGCCAATGGTGCTCGGGATGGGCACCGTACCCGGGAAGGCTTCGACTCCGAAGTTGCCAACCATGCCGGGGTTCGACGTGGGGACGTTCTGGGTACCCTCCCAGGGCCCGCTCAGCACGAAGCCGGCTAGGCCCCTGGTCCAGATGTCTGTTTGGCCGCCGGCGACCTGGCCCACGGCCGTCTGTAGGGCCATTACCTGAGAGTAAGGGTACTTGGCATAGCTTGCGATCCAGTTCATCTCGCGTTGCGCGCCAGGGCAGTTTTCGAAGTCGTACTTGCCAGCTTTGTTGAAGCAGTTAGTGGCGTTGAAAAAGCTCGTGTAGAACTGGAAGCCGTTGCCGTTGACGTCCGGGTAGAAACCCATCTGCTCCAGCCGGCCGTTGCTGGTGACCCACATCTTGGCCTGGTCCGCGTCGAGCTGGGCCAAGGTCTTGGGCGGTGACTTGATGCCGTACTTTTTCAGCATCCCCTTGTTGTAATAGAGAGCCCAAGAGTTGAGGCTCATAGGCACGGCGTAGAGGCTGCCCTTGTAGGTGCCGCCCTGGACGGCAACGGGGTACTCCCACTTCTTGAACCCGGCGTACGGGCCGGTCAGGAACTGGTCCATCGGGACGAGGTCGCCATTGGCTGCGAAGGAGCCGATCTCGGGCCACCACTCGGTGAAAATGTCGGGCGGGTTGCCGGCGGCAATGGCTGACAGCAATTTGGCGGTGCTTGTAGTCGCGTCGCTTGGGATGTTCGTCTCGGTCACGTGGATGCCCGGGTGGGTCTTGTTGAACTGCGTAGTCATCTGGTTGAGCAGTTGTAGCGTGGCCCCCGACCACATGGTCCACCACGTCAGGTTCACTACGGAAGCGCTGGCCACGCCAACCGTGCCCAGCCCTGTGGCGCCGATTATCGCTGCTGTGGCGATGGCCACCATCCTCTTGGTGACGCCACGACGGCCTGTTAAGCGGCGACGGCGTGGGCGCTGGCGCGCGGCACGGCCCTCGTAGTCATTTTCAAATGCTCTTCGGCGGTTCATATGTTGTTTGCTCCTCCTTGGTTTTTGGGGGCAGTTTTGCCCCACGGGTTGTCGTGAGAGCTTTAGCTGGAGCTCTGGTGGGCAAGGCCCGGGCCCGGCGTCTCGAAGGGGGAGGCCCGGCGCTTTCCCTGATGACCAGTTCGGCTTGGGGCCAAGGCGGTTCTTCGGCCCGGTTGGTGCCCAAGACAGACTGGAGCTTGGCGAAGCACAGGTGGCCGAGGGCCTGGAAGTCCTGGCGCATGGTGGTGAGAGGGGGCGTATAAAACGGCGTCAGAGGCGTGTCGTCAAACCCGACGATGCTGACCTCTTCCGGCACGGCCCGTCCTGCCTCCCGCATTGCCCGCATGACGCCGATGGCAATTTCGTCGTTGCCACAGAGCACGGCCGTTACGGTTTGGTCAACGGCTAGCCGCCGGCCTGCTTCGTAGCCAGAGCGCGGTCCCCATCCGCCCTCGAGCGGTTTTGGGAGAGGCGCCCCAGCGTCCTTCAGGGCCGACAGCCACCCAGCTGTGCGGGGGCTGGTGCCCATCCATGTTGGGATCGTCACGTAATGGACAGTGGGGTGCCCGAGCCCCAAGAGGTAGTAGGTCGCGTCCCGGGCCGCCTTGCGGTCGTCGATCCAGACCCAGGTCTTCGGCGCGTCCTCAGGGCTGAGCGGCGTTTCGACGATCCCGGCGACTGGGACGTCGCCAGGGACGGCGTTCAACGTGTCGATGCCGGGCCGGTCGTAAGCGATCACTATCAAAGCCCCAGCTGGCTCGATGGCACGTTCGACGGCATCGCGCACGTCGGTTGGGGTCCCCGACTCGACGACTCGCACGCCCAGTGCGAAGCCAGCGGCCCTGGTAGCCTCTTCTATGCCTTCAAGAGCTGCGGACGGACCGTACAGGCGGGTGTTAGCGGTCAGCACTGTGACAGCCTGGATGGGGCCCCCAGCCAGGGCCCGGGCTGCCCGGTTGGGCCGGAACCCAAGGGCGGCGATGGTTTCTAGCACCAGCTGACGTGTAGATGGCCTGACGCTCGGGCTCTCATTGATGACGCGCGACACCGTTTGGTAAGACACGCCCGCAGCCCGGGCGACGTCCCGGATGCTGACCGCTGGTGCTCGCCCACGGCCCCATTGGGCCTGGCTGGGAGGACCTTCGACATTTCCGGTCGCACGGGGGGGCACTGCGTGGTTAGCAAGCGGCTGTACCGGGGCGCCCCGGGTTGTGTGACCGGTCACAAACCGATATTGTGACCGGTCACATGGCAGTTGTCAAGTGGGCCGAGCAATATCGCTCGTAGCACGGAGCCTCATGGTTTGGCCATGACAGGTGAAGGCCGGTGAGCGATCGATAGGCCAAGCGAGGAGGACGAGATGGTCGGGCAACAAAGCGGACGGCGACAGGTGGTCAACTGGGTGGACGATGCCATCGAGCTTCGGGTGGAAGTGGACGAGTCAGGCGTGGCCCGCCTGGCCCGACTGGCAGCCCGCCCGGTGCCGTCTGCTTTTGAGGCAAAGATGTCCCCGGACGAGGGGGCGCTGCGCGGGCCAGGGTTGGAGAAGGCGGGGCCGTCTGAGGGGCAGAGCTTGCCGGCAATGCCAGCAGCCGGGCTGCCGCTGGTGGACATCATCACTTCCGGGAGCGGTAGGGCCTGGTCTGGGAGGCGCTACGTTGAGTCGGCGACCGGCGCCCGGCTGCGCTACGCCGGTCACGAGCAACGTTCGGACGGCGTTTGGCATGAGCTTGCTGTGAGCCTTGAAGACAAAACCACGGGGCTGGAGGTCGTGGTTACCTATAAGGTCTTGGAGGGGCTGGGCGCCGTTCGCAGCTGGGCCCGGTTGGCCAATCACGGGGCTTCGGCGGTGACTGTAGAGTCAGTGACCTCTTTCCTAGGCTCCGGCCTATGCGGGCCGGGGGGGTCGCTCGACGACGTCGACGTGCTCTGGGCTGAGAACGACTGGTTGAGCGAGGGCAGATGGAAGAGCCGGGCGCTTCGCGACGCCCTACCTGACCTTGGGCGAGAGCACCAGGGAGCAGACCCGCGAGGTTGCTTTGCCCTGACAAGCACCGGTAGCTGGTCGTCGGGCAGGTACTTGCCGATGGGCGCTGCGGTGAACCGTCGCAGTGGGCACACGTGGGTGTGGCAGGTGGAGCACAATGGCGGTTGGCACTGGCAGGTGGGCGAGCACACGGGACGTGACCCCCTCTCGAGCGCCCCGGGTCACAAGGGGGATCTGCCAACTGGTGCCTACCTGGCCGTCCTCGGGCCCACTGACGTTGAGCACCACTGGCGGCTCGTGCTGCGGCCGGGCGAGTGGTTCGAGTCTGTGCCTGTGGGGGTCGTCGTGAGCAGCGGTGGCTTTGACGAGGCGCTGGCGAGGCTCACCAGTTACCGCAGAGCAGTGAGGAGGCCGCACGAAGACCACCGGCGCTTGCCGGTGATCTTCAACGACTACATGAACACCCTGATGGGCGACCCGACTACCGAACGGCTGCGACCGTTGGTAAAAGCCGCAGCTGAGGTGGGTGCAGAGTACTTCTGTATCGACTCGGGCTGGTACAACGAGCTGGGTGAGGGCTGGTGGGACACGGTGGGGCACTGGGCGCCTTCTAAAAGCCGCTTCCCCGGAGGCATCGGCGAAGTTCTTGACCTCATACGGGGCTCGGGCATGGTCCCGGGACTGTGGCTGGAGCCCGAGGTGGTCGGGGTACGTAGCCCCGTGGCCGCTCAGCTCCCGGCAGCAGCCTTTTTTACCCGCAACGGGGAGCGGGTGGTCGAGCAAGGCAGGTACCACCTTGACTTCAGCCACCCGGCTGTCGTCGAGCACCTGGACAAGGTCGTCGATTTCCTCACGGACGAGCTCGGCGTCGGGTACTTGAAAATGGACTACAACATAGACGTGGGCCCTGGGACCGACGGTGGGGGAGGGAGCGAAGGGGCTGGGATGCTGGCCCACAACCGCGCTTTTTGTAAATGGGTCGACGGGCTGCTTGACCGCCACCCGGGCCTGACGTTGGAAAGCTGTGCGTCCGGAGGGATGCGGACCGACTACGCCTTGCTTTCGAGGTTCCAGCTGCAGTCAACGAGTGACCAGCAGGACTTTTTGCGCTACCCACCTATAGCTGCGGCAGCACCCGCTGCGATCGCCCCCGAGCAAGCAGCGGTCTGGGCTTACCCGCAAGCTGACTGGGCTGACAACGAGATCGCCTTTGCCATGTGCGGGGCGCTCCTGGGCCGTGTCCACCTTTCCGGGCACCTTGACCGGATGAGCCCAGCCCAGCGCCAGCTGGTCGCCGACGCGCTCAGCGTTTACAAGCAGGTGAGGACGGAGCTCGCTGCTGCGTCGCCGTTCTGGCCTCTCGACCTGCCGACCTGGGCGGCCCCTTGGGTGGCGCTCGGGATGCGGGGGCAAAGGACCACGTACGTGCTTGTCTGGTATCGCGGCAGGGTTGTCGAGGGGCCACCGGTACGAGACGGCGCCGGCCCAGGCAAGGTCACATTGGCGGTCGCACACCTGTCAGGGCTGCCTGCTCGCGCTGAGGTGCTGTACCCGGTCGCACAGGGTGCCGAAGTGGCCTGGGAGGCCCAGCGGGGAGAACTGACCGTCGAGCTCCCAGGCGCGCCTTCAGCATGCCTGGTGGCGCTTACGACCTCGTAGCTACTTCCTCCCGAAAAACTCAAGTTTGTAATTTGAGTGGCCCGAGCTGACCTCGTCGGGGCATCCCCAGCCCA
>JBMFUG010000095.1:0-8460 GCA_049966695.1 Acidimicrobiales bacterium
TTCACCTTGCCGGCTTCGCGGTAGCTCTCCCGGAGCAGCACCGCCGGCGGCGAGCCCCGGTTCGGCACCGTGGCGATGTACATGACCACGAACTATACGACATCGAAGTCTTTCTGTCAAGAATTACAAAAACTTCCTACGCACGGAGTCGCCAGTACATGACTACGATATGACCGGCGGCTCGACGCGAAGCCCCAGGTCCAGGTGAGCGACTACCCCCTAGCGCCGCTGGATCAGGGGGAACTTCGGACTAGCCCGGCGGCCAGGTGAGTTCGTACCCTGAACTCGCTCTGGTTTAAGCTATCGTCGTGCCCACCGATGAAGAGCTGTTGAGCGCGCCGCTCAAAGAGCTCTTAGCCGCGGCGCGAGCCGTTCGTGACCGCAACTTCGGGCCCCGGGTCACGTACTCGCCAAAGGTCTTCATCCCGCTCACCAAGCTCTGCCGGGACCACTGCGGCTACTGTGTTTTTGCCCGCTCACCGACGAAGCTTGAGGCGCCCTACCTCGCCCCGGACGAGGTGCTCGCGATCGCTCGCGCTGGGGCCCGGGCCGGTTGCCACGAAGCTTTGTTCACCTTGGGCGAGCGGCCCGAGCTCCGCTACGAGGTGGCGGCCCGCTGGCTCACCGAGCGTGGCTACGCCTCTACGGTCGACTACCTGGCAGAGATGGCCAAGGTCGTTGTCGAGGAAACTGGTCTCCTGCCGCACGCCAACGCGGGGGCGCTGTACGAAAAGGAGCTGGCCACGCTGAGGTGCGTGACGGCGAGCCAGGGCATGATGCTAGAGAGCCTCAACCCGGCCCTCCTTTGCCACCGGGGCGCGCCTGACAAGGCACCGGAGCGCCGCCTTGGCACCCTCGAAGCAGCCGGGCGCCTCGCCGTGCCCTTCACCACTGGCATCCTCGTCGGCATTGGGGAGTCCCGCTCCGACCGCCTTGAGGCGCTCCGGGCGATCGCCGAGCACCATGAGCGCTACGGGAACGTCCAAGAAGTGATCGTCCAGAACTTTCTCCCGAACAAAGCGACCCTGATGGCCAGTAGCCCGCCTTGTCCTGCTGAGGAGCACCTCTGGGCGATAGCTGTGGCCCGCTTGGTCCTGCCCGCTGATGTCCACCTGCAGGCACCGCCCAACCTGACCGACGACTTCGGTGCGCTCCTCGACGCAGGGACCGACGACTGGGGCGGTGTCTCGCCAGTGACAGCCGACCATGTGAACCCCGGGCGTGCCTGGCCGAGCGTCGAGCGCCTTCGAGAGGTGACCGAGGCACGCGGCCATACCCTGGCACCTCGCCTCACTGTCTACCCCGAGTTCGCCCTGAGCCCTGAGCGCTGGCTCGACGCCAGCGTCCGTTTTGCCGTCCTCGACCGTTCGGACGCCGAGGGGCTCGCCCGTGACGACCCAGGCGCGCTCTTCCCGGAGAAGGTGGCCGCCGCGAGGCCGGCCGGCAACGATGTCGAGCTAACGCCTGTCGGCGAACGTTCCACCGCTTGGTACTCGGGCGCACTGGGCGCGCCCCCTGTCCTAGTGCCCGCCCAGAGCCGTACGACCGGCCCGGTGGCCGAGGTGCTCGAGGGGGTTCGGCTCGGCCAAGAGCCTGGGGTCGATGAGCTCGTGACGCTCTTTTCGGCGCGCGGCCCAGAGGTGCCTGCCGTGGCCGAGTGCGCGGACGAGCTTCGGCGCGAGGCTGTGGGCGAGACGGTTACTTGGGTGCACAACCGGAACATCAATTACACCAACATCTGCACGTTCAAGTGCCGGTTCTGCGGTTTCTCCAAAGGCCCCCTGTCGCTCAACCTGCGTGGGGCGCCCTATTTGCTCAGCCTGGAGGAGATCGCGGATCGCGCCCGTGAGGCTGCCCGCCGAGGGGCGACCGAGGTCACACTGCAAGGTGGCGTCCACCCCAGCTTCGACGGTAACTACTACGTCGAGGTCTGCAAGGCCGTTGCCGGCGCGGCACCAGGTGTCCACCTCCACGGCTTCAGCGCCCTGGAGCTCACCGAGGGTGCCCGGCGCCTAGGGGAGCCGCTCGCCGACTACTTGAACCGCCTTGTGGAGGCGGGGCTCGGCTCCATCCCTGGCACCGCGGCAGAGATCCTCGATGACGAGGTCCGCCAGCAGATCTGCCCTGACAAGGTCACGACCGACGAGTGGCTCTTCGTCCATGAGAGCGCGCACCTAGCAGGCATCCGCTCGAACGTCACGATCATGCACGGCAGCGTCGAAAGACCGCTCCACTGGGCCCGTCACCTCGTGAGGACACGCGAGCTGCAACGCAGGACGGGAGGTTTTACGGAGTTCGTCCCGTTGCCTTTTGTCCACATGGCCACCCCTCTCTACCTACAGCGGGGTTCGCGCCGTGGCCCCACGTTCCGTGAGGTCCTCCTCATGCACGCGGTCGGCCGCATCGCCTACCGGGGCTTGATCGGCAACGTCCAGGCAAGCTGGGTGAAAGTCGGTGCCGATGGCGTCCGCCAGCTCCTCCAGGCAGGCGTTAATGACCTCGGGGGCACTTTGATGGAAGACAACATCAGCCGGGCTGCCGGCGCGAGCCACGGCCAGGGCCGCGAGCGTGAGGACTTCGAAGCCCTCGTTGCCCCGCTCGGCCGGCCGCTTCGTCAGCGCACGACGCTTTATGAGCTATTACCCTAAGCGATGGCCAGCACAAGTTCTGCAAATGCGCGCTCAGCGGCCGCGATGGACGACGAGGCCCACATGCGCGCAGCGCTCGAGCTCGCCCAGCATGCCCGGGTGCACAGCTCGCCGAACCCTTGGGTCGGCTGCCGCCTTGTCGCCGCTGACGGGCGGGTGTTCGAGGGGTGGACGGCGCCCCCGGGAGGGCCGCACGCTGAGGTCGTGGCCCTGGGCGCCGCGGGGCCAGCGGCGCGGGGCGCGACCGCCTATGTCACCCTCGAACCGTGCGCCCACCACGGCCGCACCCCGCCCTGTGCCGGAGCGCTCATCGCAGCCGGGGTCTCCCGTGTCGTGGTAGGGGTCGTCGACCCCGACCCTAGGGTCAACGGCCGGGGCCTTTTAGCACTTCGGGCTGCTGGCGTCGATGTCGTCTTAGGTGTCGGGGCGCAGGCGGTAAAGGCACAGCTCGCCCCGTACCTGAAGCAGCGCCAGACAGGCCGGCCCTTTGTCGTCTTGAAGCTCGCCGCGTCCTTGGACGGCCGCATCGCCGCCCCCGACGGCACGAGCGCTTGGGTCACAGGCGAAGCGGCGCGTGCCGACGTGCACCGCCTCCGCGCGGAGAGCGACGCGGTCCTTGTCGGCGCGGGGACTGTGCGTGCCGACAACCCCCGCCTCACGGTGCGTGACGCACCGGGCCCCTCCCCGCTTCGGGTGGTGCTCGGCCCGGTCAGGCCTGAAGCCCGTGCCTGGCCGGCGGTCTCGATGAGCGGCGACCTCGGCACGGTCCTGGACCAGCTCGGCGAACAAGGCGTGCTCCAGCTCCTGGTGGAAGGGGGTGCGACGGTCGCCGGGGCGTTCCATCGCGCCGGGCTGGTCGACCGTTACGTCTTCTACTTCGCGCCCGCGCTGTTCGGGGGTGACGACGGGCTCGCCATGTTCGCGGGGCCTGGCGCGCCGAGCATGAAGGCACTTTGGCGGGGGAGGATCGAGGCAGTGACGCGCCTCGGCCCAGATCTGCGCGTCGACCTGTCCCCAGGGACCGAAGACGCGGGTCGAGAGGCGTCGGGCCCCGGCCCGGCCGCCCCGGGCGTCACCTGCCTCGGGGGTACGTGATGTTCACAGGGATCGTAGAAGAGCTCGGGCAGTTTTTGTCCCGGGCACGCGACGGCGCTACGACGCGCCTTTGGTTCAGGGCCGAGGCCGTCACGGCCGGCATGTCGCTCGGTAGCTCGGTCGCGGTGAACGGCTGTTGCCTCACCGTAGTAGCGAGCGAAGGTAGCTCGTTCGCGGTCGACGCGCTCGACGAGACCCTCGCTCGTACCAACCTCGGGCACCTGGAGCCCGGCGAGGGCGTGAACCTGGAGCGCCCGGTCGCGCTCGGCGAGCGGCTCGGTGGCCACCTCGTACAAGGCCACGTGGACGCCACCGGCACCTTGGCCGAGGCGGCACCGCACCTAGCCGTCAAAGTCCCGGCCGCCCTCGAGCCCTACCTCGTCGAGAAGGGCTCGCTCGCCGTCGATGGGTGCAGTATGACGCTCGTGGGTGTCAGCCCCGGGCTTGTGCGCATCGAGGTCATCCCTCACACCGCCCGCTCGACGACGCTTGGCCAAAAGCGCCCCGGCCAGCTTGTCAACTTGGAGGCCGACGTCGTGGCCAAGTACGTCGAACGCCTCCTTGGTGCCGGCACCCCGTCGCCCTATAGCCGCCCCTATGACCGGGCACGAGGAAGGTCCTGAGCGTGCAGGGCGCACCGGTCGAAGAAGTGCTCGCCGCGATCGGGCGTGGCGAGATCGTGGTCGTCCTCGACGACGAGGGACGGGAGAACGAGGGCGACCTGGTCGTTGCGGCAGGTACCGTGACCCCAGAAAAGATCGCCTTTTTTGTGCGCTACACCTCTGGGTTCATCTGCACCGCGATGAGCGAGGAGCGCGCCGACGAGCTGGGGCTGCCCTTGATGGTGGCTCACAACACCGAGCCGCAGCGAACGGCGTTCGCGGTCACTGTCGACGCGGCCGTCGGCACGACGACGGGCATCTCTGCGACTGAGCGAGCGGCGACCGCCCGCCGTCTCGCCGACCCGTCGGCCCGGGCACGTGACTTTACCCGCCCCGGCCACGTCCACGTGCTGCGAGCCCGTGCTGGTGGTGTCCTGTGCCGTGCTGGCCACACCGAGGCAGCGGTCGACCTCGCCCGCCTGGCGGGGCGTGAGCCAGTCGG
Source organism: Acidimicrobiales bacterium (assembly GCA_049966695.1). GTDB lineage: Bacteria > Actinomycetota > Acidimicrobiia > Acidimicrobiales > Palsa-688 > JAKAWM01. The sequence continues at coordinate 4,848 of JBMFUG010000095.1, forward strand.
CGTGCTGGCCGAAGTGGTGAGCGCCGACGGGCTTTCGATGGCGAGGGGCGACGAGCTCGAAGCCTTCGCCGCCCGCCACGGCCTGCTCGTCGTCACGATCGCCGACCTCGTCGGCTACCGCCGTCGGAGCGAGGCCCTGGTGCGCCGGGTGGCGACGGCGAGGCTCCCGACGCGCGTCGGCGAGTTCACCTGCTATTCCTACGAGAGCCTTTTCGGAGGCGAGGCCCACCTGGCGTTGGCCATGGGCGAACTGCACCCTGACGAAAGCGTGCTCGTGCGCGTCCACTCCGAATGCCTGACCGGTGACGTGTTCGGGTCGCTCCGCTGCGACTGCGGGGAGCAGCTGGGCCAGGCTATGGCACGTGTGGCCGCGGCCGGGGCTGGCGTCGTCGTGTACCTCCGGGGCCACGAAGGCCGGGGGATCGGGATCTTGGACAAACTGCGCGCCTATGAGCTGCAGGAGCGGGGCTACGACACCGTGGACGCGAACGTCGAGCTCGGGCTGCCGGTAGACGGCCGCGACTACGGCGCCGCAGCCCAGATCCTCCTAGACCTCGGCGTTCACAAGGTGCGGCTTCTTACGAACAACCCGGCCAAGTGCGCAGCACTGGAGGGCTTCGGGGTCAAGGTCATAGAGCGGGTACCGCTAGAGATCCCTCCGAACAAAGAAAACCTAACGTACCTCAAGACAAAGCGCGACCGGCTCGGGCACCTGCTCGCCAGTCCCAGCCTTGGAGGCCTAGGTGGCGGGGGAGCGGCGCAGCATGTCGGTTGAGCGCCCAATCAAACGCGACCTCGACGGGAGAGGGCTGCGCGTTGCCATCGTCTGGAGCCGCTTCAACGAGCAGGTCACGAGCTCTTTGCTAGCGGCGGCCAAACGCACGCTCGACGAGCTCGGGGTCGCTCAGGACGACGTAGCGTGCGCCTCAGTCCCCGGTGCCTTCGAGCTGCCCCTCATCGCGCAGCGCTTTGCCGCGTCGGGCTCTTATGACGCAGTGGTCGCTCTGGGCGCGGTCATACGAGGCGAGACGGGGCACTACGACCTGGTCGCCAGTTCAGCGGCGGCGGGCATCGCCCGCGTCAGCCTAGACACGGGCGTGCCGGTGATCTTTGGCGTGCTCGCCACTGACACGGTCCAACAGGCTCAGGCGCGCGCCGGTGGCATGCTCGGCAACCGCGGGGAAGACGCCGCCCGCGCCGCGGTCGAGATGGCGATGTTGACCCGTAGGACCGAGCGAGACGGCTAAGTAAGCACCACAGGGCGAGGCCGCTCTCGTCACTGGTTCAAGTGCCGGCTTTGGTGGCTCAGGGCCGGTCATCCGAGCTGACCTCGTGGGAGCGGGCCAAGGTGAAGGCCATCTGGGCCGACAGGTCCAAAGCGAAGACCGCTAGCGCTATCATCAGTACGGTGAGCGTGGCACCACTGGTGCGGCAGTAGGCGAACACGAACACGAGGAGCCCGGTACCATAATTTCCTCCCGGCCCTGAAGGGCCTGGAGGAGGTCAGTACCCGAAATGGGGCTACCGGCAGCAGCCGAGACGCCTCGGGGCACTGTGCGCATGCACGCGTACTAACTGGTCGACCACCCCTGAACAGCCGCACGCCGGTCGTGTACGTCGAGGTTTGGGAGGAACAATGAACCGCTGACCGTGGCGTGTGCTGGTGGGGACGGCACCGCCCGTCCCAGCTAGCGGGGAGCAGAGGGACCATGCCCTCTGGGGGCAAGATAGGGCACTAGCCCTCATGGCAGCGCTGCGCCAGAAGTGGACAATGGGCTTGTGGAGCTGTCGGTCCGCGAGGACGTCTCTGGTGCTGCGACCGGCACGAGCGGGCTCCGTGCAGCGTCGCCTGCTGGGCCAGAGGCCGAGAGGCCTGCGACCTTCACCAACCTTCAGGCCGGCAGCGCGCGAACAGGGCGTTGGCGCGCCTGGGCCCGCTTCGGCCTGGGCCTCCTGCTTTTAGCCACCGTGGTCGGCGTTGTGGTGCGCGCTCCCTCGGGCGCCGTAGCGCTCGCCTCAGCGTCCAGGCATTTCGGGGTCCGGTGCTTGCCTTGGCTGGCCCTTTCGGGGGCGTCCGAGGTGGCCGCGCTTGGCGCAGCCGCTCTCGCCCAGTCGAGGTTGTTGCGGGCGGGAGGGTCCTCTGTCCGCTTCAGCAGCCTCTTCGGGATCACCTTGGCAGCGAACGCCGTGGCTGACCTCGTGCCCGCTGGCGTCGCCCCAGCCAGCGGCTGGCTGGTCGGCCAGTACCGCTCCCGAGGAGCCTCCTCGGCCCTTGCAGTGTGGGTTGTGCTGGCGAGCGGCTTCGCCATAGCGCTGTCCCTGATGGGCCTTTTGCTCGTGGGGGCCGGCATAGCTGGGATATGGGCCCCCACCGGGCTGGTGGCCGCCGGCGTCGCCCTCGTTGGCGGCTCTGCGGCCTGCGTGGCCGCGGCGCGGCGCCTGGCAAGCGGGCCATGGCTGCAAGGCCATTTCAACGGCCGGATAGGGCGGCGCCTCGGGGACCTGCTCGTCGCCTCGGCCCATTACCGGGCTTCAGTGGCGGGGGGCGCGATTGTCCTTGCCTACGCCTTGGTGAACTGGCTCCTGAACGCAGGGCCCCTCGTGCTCGGCTTCGTCATGCTCGGCTTGCCCGTGCCCTGGCGAAGCCTCCTGTTTGCCTACGCCGCATCCCAGGTCGCGAGCGGCCTGAGCTTCCTTCCCTCCGGGCTCGGGCCGCTCCAAGGCGGTATGGTCGGCGGCTTCGTCTTGGCCGGCACGCCAGCGGCACCCGCCCTTGCCGCCTCGCTTCTTTACAGCGCCGTTGCCTACTGGGCCGTGGCCGGTGCAGGGGCGGTGACTTTGGTCGTCCAGGCGCACCGCAGCCAGCGGCGATGGCAACCCTTGCCAGAGCCAGGGCATGGCCTAGTTGAGCCGGGCTGGGCGGCTAGGGGCCGTCCGGTACACCAGCCGGGCCACGTTGGGTTGCCATGGGCTTAGACCGAAGTTCCCCTTGTGTGAGCGAAGGCCAGGTCATCTACCTGGGGATTCGGCCGACCGGGGAGAGGCCGCCTGACTACGCGGCGTACCCGAGCTGGTAGGAGACGCCGAGCAGCTCGAGGGCCCGGCGCTGGAGAGGGGTCGGCAGCGTGACCTTCTTGAACGGAGGTATGGAGTAGTCGGTGGGCTGGATGGTGTTCACGCAGATGGTGCCCAGGTCCTTTAGGAGGGTCTCGAAGCTGTGCGCCGGCCAGCCGTCCTCTGTGCGCTTGCGGGCTATCTTCTTCAGGGCCTTGGGCGAGCGCACCGCCGGGGCGACCGGCCCAGGGCGGGCCGCAAGGGCGGCCTCCTTGTCGTCGTCTTTGAACAGCACCGGGGCGAGCGCCTCTTTCATGTGCCAGGCGACGTAGTAGGAGAGCATCCGCAGGAACACGTGCGCCCTCACCCGGTCCGCCAAACGGTGGCGGATGGGGCGGATGTCGAGCTCGGAGTTGAAGCCCCGGAAGGCCCGCTCGACGTTCTCCAGCTCTTTGTAAGAAAAGACCACGCCGTCGCGCCCGAGGACCTCTTCTTCGAGGCTCGTGCGGAGCACGTAGATGCCGTCCAGGCGGGCCTCCTCGGCGATCTTTTCCTCGTT
>JBMFUG010000096.1:0-8370 GCA_049966695.1 Acidimicrobiales bacterium
CCCGAACGTCCAGGCATGGCTTGCCAAGCACCCGCGTTTCCACATGCACTTCGTGCCCACGAGCTCGTCGTGGTTGAACTTGGTGGAGCGCTGGTTCCGTGACCTGACCGGCAAAAGGTTACGGCGTGGCAGTTTTTCGAGCGTCGCCCAGCTCATAGAGGCGATCGAGGGCTATATCGCCCACAACAACAAGGACCCCAAGCCCTACGAGTGGACCAAGAGCGCAGCTGAGATCATCGAGAAGGTCAAGCGTGGCCGCGTCGCACTTGAGCAAGCGCGCGCAATTTGACGGACAGTACACTAGTCATGGAATTGCGGCGCCCCTTCACGACGAACAGATGTTCCCCACAAGGGACCCACATTCATGCCGGAAGACCCCCATTTTTCCCCTCATTACCCATTGTCGTCGACAGAGGTCCAGGTAGCAGCCCTCGTACTGTAACCGACCTTACAGGGGGGGTTGGCGCTGCAAGGCTGTTCAATCGCTCTGGTCGGGGCCCGGTGCGCCTGGTGAAGCTGCAGTGGCCAAGCCGATGGGGTGGCGGGGCCCGTCGCCCTGGCAAGGGTTCCCCACTTGTCTCCGCTGCTCAGAGGCTCGAGCACATGTACCCTGGGGCCTAGCGAGAAAGAGACCTGGGGCCTAGTGAGACGAAGGAGGGTCGTGAGCTCGATGCAGGCTAATGGCGGGAGCGCCACTGACATGGCACAGGTGCCCTGGAAACGGCTTTTGGCAAGCGGCGGCCTGGTGAATGCGGGCTTTGCTGCGTCGAGCATTTTCGTGTCGTTGTTCTTTTACGTGACGAGCGGCTCTGTCACCAAGATGGCCTTGTACTCGCTCGGCAACTACGTCGGGCTCACTTTGGGGTTCCTCGCTATGGCCCGCTGGTTCCCCGAGACCTCTCCTCGGAGGCTGTTCAGGACCGGGCTGGGCCTAAACGCCGTGTTTTACCTCGCTCTGATAGGCCTTGGCCACGAAGCTGGCGACCTGGCAATGGAGCTCGGGCTCGTGAGCGGGTTCGCAGCCGGTACCTACTGGCTCGGCGCGAACACACTGACCTACGACGTCATCTCCCCCGAGGGCCGCGGCCGCTACTACGGGCTGAACTTCGCGATAACGAGCGTGCTCAACTTCGTGATGCCCTTGAGCGCCGGTGTCATAATCGGCCGCCTGGGAGGACAGGCTGGTTTCGTGGTGGTGTTCGCGATCGCCCTGAGCGCTTTTGGCTTGGCCTGGTGGGCAGCGAGGGGCCTGAGCGCGACCCCTGGGATAGGGGGTGTGCCGTTGCGCAGCGCCCTTGCCGTGCCGCTCGACCGCTCCGACTGGGGACGGATGTGGCTTGCCGTTGTGATGAGGGGGTTCAAGCAGGCTGCGGGGGGCCTTGGCGTAATCGTGCTTATTGCTATCGCCACGCATAGTTCTGAGGCTCAGGGCGAGTTCGCAGCCGCGGCTTCGCTTGCGGGCGTGGGTACTTCGGTCCTTGCTGGGCGGCTCCGCCCCGGGTCGCGCTCTGCCGGCATGTGGGTGGGGGCGGCCGGTTTCGCGGCAGCGACCGTGATGCTGTTCTTCCGTGCCGATTTCGCCGTCCTTATGGCCTATGGAGCCCTCAGCGGCTTGGTGTACCCAGGGCTCATGGTCCCCCTGGCTGCCGCAACGCTTGACGTGATCGATGCCGACCCAGCGGCGGCCGAGCGCCGCGGCGCTTACATGCTGTCCCAGGAAGTGGGCATCAACGCCGGCCGTACCGCTGCCGTCCTGGCGCTCATTGGGCTCCTCGCAGCTCTTAGCCCTCTAGACGCCGTCCTCGCCGTGCTTGGTGCCGCTGCTGTCCTCCAGCTTGTTGCCGCCCACCTCGGCTCAGCAGCTTTGGAGCAGGCGGGTTCGTCGGCGAAGGCAGTTCGCGCCCTTACCTGATGGTGCTTTTGCACCTCCGTGGGGCCCCCTGGCAGGGCCATATGGCGACATTTGTCGCGCAACGCTCGAGCGCTGATCGAGCGGCTCGCTGGCAGGCTGAGCGTCCGGTCATATGGAGGGAGCGCGCCAGCGGTCAAGACGGGCCCTAGAGCGCGCCAGCGTGGCCTTCGAGCCGCAATGGCCCATACCCAGCGCAGCAACCAGTAGCCTTGTCTGCATGGCACTAGTGGGGAAAAAGACAACGAGAGCCGATGAGCGGCCCAGCCCTTTGATGCCGAAGCTCAACCCGCTTTCGGATCCCCACGTCAGGCTGCTCGTGCGCATGGCAGCAGTTGAGGGCGACTACGGAGCAGTAAAAGAGGTCTACGCGCTGGCGAAGGGCCTCGTGCCCGAAGGTGCTGACTTATGGGCGTGGTGGCTAGACGGCGTAGAAGGCCTTGTCCAAGCCCGTGACCCGGACGGGGCAATGTTCGTACAGTTCACCGGAGGGGTAGCCGGCATCAAACCCTGGGGTGACCTGCGGCCGGCTGACCGCGACCGGCTGAAAGAGCTCAGCCTCCTGCCTTAGTGGTGGACATGTCCCCCCAGCCGCATTTTGGCGGGCTGTTGCCATGGAGCCTTCATTGACAAGCGACCTGCTCGAGTTGGAGGGGCTAAGCCGGAGGTTCGGTACCCTGACAGCTTTAGACGACCTCTCTTTCGAGGTGCCTGCCGGCCAGGTGGTCGGCTTCCTTGGCCCGAACGGGGCCGGCAAGACGACGACCATGAGAGCCATCTTCGGGCTCACTGAGCTCGACGCAGGCGTTGTCCGTTGGAAAGGTGCACGTGTTGGCCAGGCCGAGCGTCGGCGTTTTGGTTACATGCCGGAGGAGCGGGGCCTTTACCCCGGGATGCGCGTGGGCGAGCAGGTCGAGTACTTGGGCCGTCTCCACGGGCTTAGTGCGGCGCAGGCTGCGGCTGCCGCAGGCACCTGGCTGGAACGCCTCGAGATCGCCGACCGTCGCGGTTCTAAGGTAGAAGCTCTGTCCCATGGCAACCAGCAGCGTGCCCAGTTGGCCGCAGCGCTAGTGCACAGCCCAGAGGTGCTCGTACTGGACGAGCCTTTGTCGGGCCTCGACCCCGCGGGCATAGACGCCATTGGCCAAGTCTTGGCAGACCAGGCGCGAGCTGGTTGCTGCGTACTTTTTAGCAGCCACCAGCTCGACCAGGTGGAGGACCTTTGCGAGCGCGTGACGATAATCGACCACGGCCGTTTGGTCGTGTCCGGCACGGTTGACGAGCTGGCGACAAGTGGGCCGCGCCGGCTCGTGGTCCGCGTCGAGGGCGACCGTACTGGGCGCTGGGCGCGCAACCTGCCCGGTGTGTCATTTTCTGAGGTGAGCGGTGGCGCGGTACGGCTTGTCCTCGACGGTCCTGTCGACACCGACGACGTCCTGCGCGCGGCCATGCGAGCTGGCCGTGTCACTCAGTTTTCTTTCGAACGTCGTCGTCTTTCTGAGGTCTTCCGGGAGGCGCTCGCCTGAAGTACACCTACATAATCCTCATTGTGGCTGTAGCCCTTTTTGTTCGCGCGAGCATTTTCAGGGTGCGGCGTGACAGAAGGGCACGTAGCGAGCGAGCGCAAAGTGCCCCCAGCGCCGTGGGAGCGGCTCAGGGCAGGGACGGTCGCTCCGGCCGGGCAAGAGGCATCGATCGTCTGGCGCGAGCCACCGAGGGGCAGCTCGGCGATGTAGGCATTATCGCGATGAGAGAGGTGAAAGAGCGCGTCCGGGGCCGCATTTTCCGGGTAGGCACGCTTTTTATGCTCTTAGTGGTCGGGGCAGCCATAATCATCCCGACCATCAAGGCTGGCGCCGGGCCTAGCGAGCAGGTCGTTGGCGTGGTCGGTACGCTGCCGCCCGGCGGCCAGCAGCTCATCAGGCAGGCCGCTTCACGCGACGGCAACTACGCACAGTTCGTGGCTGAGCCGACCGTTGCTGCCGCCAGGTCTGCCTTGTTTGCTGGCCAGCTTGACTTCGCCGTCGTTGAAGGCCGCGAGCTCCTGCTCAAGCAGCCGGCCAGCTCGAACGGTTCTCCGGCTGACCCGGGCCTCGTCGAAGCAGTTGCCTCGTCGCTTGGAGCCCTGGACGCTTACCAAAAAGCAGGCCTGTCGCCCCAACAAGCAAGCACCTTGGAGCACGCTGGGCCCATTGCCGTCCGGGCCCTCCAGGGTGTTGCTAAGGGGACCACCAAGGCGACTTCAGTTATAGGCCTAGTGCTCCTCTTCTTCATGCTCACGCAGTACAACACGTGGATCCTTATCGGGGTGATGCAGGAAAAGTCGAGCAGGGTGGTGGAGGTGCTGCTTGCGACCGTGCACCCGCTCCAGCTGCTAGGGGGCAAGGTACTGGGCATAGGCTTGGTGGCGCTCAGCCAGGCTGCTTTGATCGTCGGGTTCTCGCTTGTCCTGGCTGAGGCAGTGGGTTCGGACCTCCTGCAGGGCACGGCACCGCTGGCCCTCTTGGCAGAGCTTTTGTGGCTTGTGCTCGGGTACGCTTTTTATTGCTGGGTTTATGCTGCTGCTGGCTCTACAGCAGAACGCCAAGACCAGGTGCAAACGCTTGCCCTGCCCCTAAGCATCCCGATATTGCTTGGCTATATTTATTCTATTGCGGTGGCAAGCTCAGGACGTCCTGATGTCTTGTTCAAGGTCCTTGCCTATTTGCCCCCGACGGCACCATTTTGCATGTCAGTGCTCGTGTCGTTGAGCCAGGCGACATGGTGGGAGTTCGTTGGCGCTGTCCTCATCAGTGTTGCTGGGACGGCGGGCATGGCTGTTTTTGCAGCGCGCGTGTACCGCCGAGCGGTGCTGCGCACGGGAGGCCGCGTGCACATCCGTGAGCTGATGGCCCGGGCGGCTCGGTAGCTTGGGTGGGGTATGACGCGGCCTGTGGTCGTCTTCGGGCGGACTCGCAGTAGCCGGGAAGCGTTGAGCTTGCTCTCCAGCGCCGACAGGGGGCGCCGGCATGTGGCGCTGCGGGAAGCAGCCATCGCGGCTGCCCGCGGCGTTGACTGGGCACCTAGGTCGGCCCCTACGGCTCCTCGCGATTTTCTTCGACGTTGTCGCGGGTTCTGGCGCTAGTGTCGTAAAAGCTCAACCCGTTGACGGGCCGAGCGCGCGTGCGCCAAGCGCACTAGATGCCTAGCCCAAGGAGGAGATCATGTCCTATACGCTGCCCGAGCTCCCCTACGACTACTCGGCGCTCGAGCCTCACTATCAGGCCGAGAACTTGGAGGTCCACCACTCCAAGCACCACGCCGCTTATGTGGCAGGCGCTAACGCGACCCTAGAGCGCCTCGGTGAGGCCAGGGCAGCTGGTAACTACGGGGGCCTGGTTGGCCTGGAAAAGACCTTGGCCTTTAACGTATCGGGCCATGTGCTCCACTCGATGTTCTGGAAGAACCTGGCACCAGGTGGTGGCGGGCGGCCCGAGGGCGAGCTGGCTGCCGCGATCGACGAGCACTTTGGGTCGTTCGACGCTTTTCGCGCCCAGCTTTCTCAGGCCGCCGTGCTTGTGCAGGGCTCTGGGTGGGGAGCGCTGGCTTACGAGCCCCTCGGGGGACGCCTGATCGTCGAGCAGATCTACGACCACCATGCCAACCTGGCCCAGGGCTCTGTCCCTCTTCTTGTGTTCGACGTGTGGGAGCATGCGTACTACTTGCAGTACCGCAACGTGCGGGCGGACTTCGTCGAGGCGCTTTGGAACGTTGTCAATTGGCCCGACGTGGCTGAGCGTTTTGAGAAGGCCCGGCACACCTCGCTTGGCTGAGCGGCCTGGGTGAGCGCTCCCAGGCCTTGAGATGTTTGCTTGTGCTCCGGCGAACGGCGTGGGGCCGGGGCCCGGCTCGCAGTGTTGGAGGGACAAATGGCAGACCAGGCTCTTCAGCTGGATCCCCAGCACACCGCTCTTGTTGTCATAGACCTGCAAAGGGGCATCGTGGCTATGCCTGGGGCACCTCATGGTGCGGCCGATGTGGTCGCACGGGCCTCCGAGCTTGCACAGGCTTGCCGGGACAGCGGGGGTTTTGTCGTGCTGGTACATGTGAGCCCGTCCCCAGATGGGCGCGATGCTCTGCGTCCTATTGCCGACGAGCAGGCGCATTGGCAGAGCCCCCAGCCCGGGTGGGACGAGATCGTGCCCGAGCTGGGCCCAAAACCGGGCGACCACGTTGTCCGCAAAAGGCAATGGGGGGCCTTTTACGGCACCGACTTGGACCTCCAGCTCAGGCGGAGAGGGGTGTCCACGGTCGTGCTGTGCGGCATCTCGACCGACATGGGAGTGGAGAGCACGGCCAGAGACGCTTACGAACGCGGTTACCAGCAAGTTTTCGTAGAGGACGCTTGCTCGGCGCGAAGGGCTGAGGCGCACTCGTTCGTGTTCGGGACCATCTTCCCCCGCATCGGGCGTGTGCGCACAACAAAGGAGGTCCTGTCGGCTTTAAGAGGCCAGGCGCAGCCGAGCCCGGCCTCTTAGCACCTAAGAAGCGAGCTGAGCGCCCCAATGCAGGTCGGAGTTGTCTACCCTCAAACGGAGCTGCCAGTTGACCCCGCCACGGTGCGCGCCTACGTGCGGGCCGTGGCGGATTTGGGTTACCACCACGTCCTGGCTTACGACCACGTGCTCGGGGCAGACCCGGTCGCCTACCCCGGTTGGACAGGGCCGTACGACATCAGCTCAACTTTTCACGAACCTCTTGTGCTCTTCGGGTTCGTGGCCGGTTTCAGCACGCTTGAGCTCGTAACCGGCGTCATCATTGCCCCGCAGCATCAGACCGTTTTGTTGGCCAAACAAGCTACAGAGGTCGACATCCTTGCCGGTGGGAGGTTCCGTCTGGGTATCGGCATTGGCTGGAACCGCGTCGAGTACGAGGGCCTCGGCCAGGAGTTCGCTACACGGGGCCAGCGAGAAGAGGAGCAGGTCGCTCTCCTGCGCCGCCTGTGGACCGAGAGGAGCGTCACCCACAGGGGACGTTTTGACAAGGTGACCGGTGCTGGCATCGCGCCCTTGCCGGCACAACGTCCCATCCCCATCTGGCTCGGCGGGCAGTCGAGCCCTGCCTACCGCCGCATCGGGAGACTGGCTGACGGCTGGTTCCCCCAGGTCCAGCCGGGGCCTATGTTGGACCACGCACGCCAACTGGTCGCCGGTGCTGCCGAGAGCGCTGGCCGAGATCCGTCGGCTTTGGGGATGGAGGGTCGGGTCAGCCTGGGCACGGGAGGGCCTCAAGCTGCGGCCGGGCAGGTCCGTAGTTGGCAAGAGGCAGGGGCTACCCATGTCGCTGTCAACACCATGGGCGCGGGCCTTTTGGGCCTGGACGAACACCTGAAGGCTTTGTCGCTTGTCGCGGCGGCCCTTGGCCTGTCTAGGGGCGAGTAAGCGTGTGCTCGGCTGGCAGCGCTGGTGCTAAAGCCGCTCGGGGGTGCTCCGGGTGCCTTGGCCCGGCCGTTCGCCTGCCAGAGGCGTGCTGCGCACAGCAGGGGCGCTTTGACGCCAGCCCGAGCGCAAGGACAGGCAAGGCTTCGATGTCAGCGTGCTCAGGCCGTGACAGCCTCGTAGACGAGGCTGCTCAGCAGCGTGTCCAGTGGCAGGGCTTTGAACGGCGTGAGCTGGGTGAAGAACATGTAGGTGAGGTCATGGCCAGTATCTACCACGAAGTAGGTGTTCGCACTGCCTGACCAGCCGAACGCTAGGGGGCTGGGCGAGGCCCCGTGCGTCCGGGGCGGCGTCGTGCCGACACCGAGCCCGTAGCCCAGCCAGTTGGGAGGTGGGAGCGTCCCTAGGCGGAGCACGGCCTTCGGCGGCATGTGGTCCTTCGTCATGTAGCTCACCGAGCTGGCTTGCAACAAGCGGGTGCCGTCCAGCTCTCCTTTTTGTCGCAACATCTCTGCGAAGCGCAGGTAGTCGCCGGCCGAAGTGACGAGCCCCGCCCCTCCAGAGAAGAAATCCGGCTTTCTCCTCCCGTCGAGGTCACCCTGGGCGTCTGCTAGGGCGAGCGACGTTTTTGCGTCGAGGGCGTACATGGAGAAAAGCCGGCTCTGGTCGTCCCTTGGCACCTCGAAGCTCGTGGCCGTCATGCCCAGAGGCTCGAATATGTGCGCCGCGAGGAACTTGTCCAGCGGTAGGCCTGAGGCTACCTCCACCACGCGGCCGAGGACGTCGCTCGCGACCGAATAGTTCCAAGACGACCCCGGCTCAAAAAGAAGCGGCACGCTAGCCCAGGCGTCGCACCAACCGGCCAGGTCGGTGCCCTTGGGCACTTGCCTTTCGGCTCGCTTGAGCAAAAAGCCGACCACCCTCCCGCCGGTCCAAGGGTAGGCCAGGCCCGCTGTGTGGGTGAGCAGGTGCCAGACTAGCCCGAACTTACCCCCTCCCGTGCAGGCTCACGCTGGCCGAGCTGGGCGTTCGTGCTCGGCGAGG
>JBMFUG010000097.1:0-8296 GCA_049966695.1 Acidimicrobiales bacterium
AACGGGAACAACGTTCAGCTGCGGGAATACTTGAACGCTGACAGACGAGCCGCTGCGGTAGCGCTGGCTGCCACTGCCACACCGACCCCACCAAGCGCCACGGGCCCTACCCTTCTTGGACCCGCAGCGTCGGCGGCAAGACCGTCACCCGTACCTTGCGCCCCGACCAGGTCGAGCGCTACAAACCTTTCTTCGACAACAGCCGCCGACTGAAAGAACTGGTCCGAGAACTCGAGGCGTTGTCGGTCCAAGTCGTGAGCGAGGCCGAGGGTTGGGTCATCCCACGCGAGGGGTCGCACAACGTGGGCGACACTCCAGATAACGTGTCCTCGACGACCGTCCAAGGCCACTAAAGCGACATCGAGGACACCCTTAATCGCGCTCCAGATAAGCCTCAGCATTTTCCCTCCCGCATAACGGCGAAGGAGCGCCGACCGACAGGCCAGCGTGCGCCCAGCCAGTGCTTCTTGGCCTCGAGCCCTTCGGCCGCGACGTGGCGTCGGCTGGCCCACCGCAGCGGAAGACATCCCCGGCGATCTCGTGGAGCTTTGTCCTCACACCCGAGGCGAGAAGGCCCGGCGCGGCTGCGGTCCAGTCCCGCAGCAGGAACGTCCTGGAGAAACACCCCGTGTGAGCAGTGGCGACAACGGGGGAACGCCCCGTAAGAACCGCTCCGTCACTTGCCCGGTCGAGGGGTGATACCCGGGACAGGGGCACGACGCGCCGCATTGCTTGCATCCCCAAAGACGAGCGAGGCGTACTTATGCCGGGAAGGCCAGTGCGTGCCAGTTCAGATCTTGCGGTACTGGCGGACGCCGGCGGCGGCAAAGACTACCAATATCCCCAACGCCCATACGAGCGACTGCCACAAAGCATGCTCCACCGGCCCACCGCTCAAAAGCGCACGTACCGTGTTGACGCTGACGCTCACCGGCTGCACGTTTGCGAAAGCCTGCAGCCACCCGGGCATGCTGCCGACAGGCACGAACGCCGAGCTGGCGAACACCAACGGGAACAAGGGGAGAAAGCCCGCTATCTGTGCGGTCTCGGGGTCCTTCACGGACAGCCCCACGAACACGAACACCCAGGAGAACGCGTACCCGAACAGCAAGACGAGCCCGATCCCGCCGATGTCGGTGCCGATGCTCCCCTGGAAGCGGAACCCGACGAGCAGCCCGACCGCCACCATCAGCAGGACGACGAACACGTTGCGGACCAGGTCGGCAAGGGTCCGCCCGGCGAGCACGGCCGATCGTGCCATCGGCAGCGAACGAAACCGGTCGATAATCCCTCCTTGGAGGTCCGACGCCAGGCCGACGGCGGTGGACGCGCCGCCGAACAGCGAGGTTTGCACGAAGATCCCCGGCATCAGGTAGTCGACGTAACTACCGTGAGGGACCCTGATCGCGCCGGCGAAAACGTAGCGGAACAGCAGCACGAATATGACGGGTTGGATGCTCGAAAAGACCAGGAGCCGTGGCGTGCGCAAGATCCGCCGCAGGTTGCGCCTGGTGATCCCACCGATGTCGGCTAGGCCGGCAGAAAAGCTGATGGCCCGTGGGGGTTCGAAGCCGCCGGTGAGATCGCGAACGGTCGTGGTGCCGAGGGAGGTCATGGTACCCGTCGCAGCTCGGCAGCAGGAGCCACGTCGGTGGCAATGTACTGGTCCACGGAGCTGCCCGCACTACCATCTCCGCCCGCCTCAGCCCAGCCGCGCGGTGTACCCCCGTTTGGCCCGTCCTCTGCGGCATGGCCCGTCAAGGCCAAGAACACGTCGTCGAGCGACGGCCGCCGCAGGGCGATCTCATCTAGGGGGATCCCGTGGTCGTCCAGGCGCCTCGCAGCCTCGATCACCGTCCTGGCGTTACCTTCGGTTGCGACGATGACTAGCCCGCGTGCGTGGTCGACGCTCGGTTTGCCATGCCCGAGGTCGGCTAAGAGCGTCGCAGCATAGCTCGTCTGGTGAACATGGGCCACGACAACCTCCAAGACGGCTCCCCCAAGGTCAGCCTTGAGCTGCTTGCTCGTCCCTTGCGCAATGACCCGCCCATGGTCTATCACAACGATGCTGTCGGCTAAGCGGTCAGCTTCCTCGAGGTACTGGGTCGTAAGCAAAAGGGTCGTGCCATCAGCCACGAGCGCTTCGATGAACTCCCAAAGCCCAATGCGCGTCGCCGGGTCGAGACCGGTCGTCGGCTCGTCCAAGATCAGGACCTTGGGCCGCCCGACCAGGCTTGCACCGAGGTCAAGGCGTCGGCGCATACCGCCCGAGTACGTGCGCACCTGTCGGTCCGCCGCTTCCGAGAGGTTCAAGCGTTCGAGGGTCTCGACTGCCCGGAGCTTTCGCTCGGCTTTGCCCAGGTGGTAGAGAAGCCCAACCAGCTCTAGGTTCTCCCGTCCCGTCAGCATCTCGTCAACCGCCGCGTACTGCCCGGCCAGGCCGATCATGAAACGCAGCGGCACGGCATCGTGCTCGACGTCGAAACCGGCCACCCGAGCCTTCCCACTGTCCGCCTTGAGCAGCGTTGTCAGTATCCGCACAAGCGTGGTCTTGCCAGCGCCGTTCGGCCCGAGAAGCCCGAGCACCGTCCCCTGCTCAACGCGAAGGTCCACGTGGTCGAGCGCCACGTTCGTGCCGAACCTCTTGGTGACACCGACAGCTTCGATCATTGGGGCAGTCATGGGCCTCCTCGTTAAAAGTGGGCGTCGCAGGCTTTGAGGGTACCCGCCGGGCGTAGCCTTGCGACAAAGCCGGCATAATCGCCCTTGGAGAGACCGTCGGCCATCGTGGCGGACGGGCCCAGCACCGTAGCGCTCAACCAAGGTGAAACGCGAAGCTCTCGTGCAAATACCATCGCTGCGACGGGCACGAGCGGCGTTTCCGTGGGGCCGTCACCCCTCACGCGTCGGCCCCCAGCCCGGTGCGCGCGGCGCACCAGTCCCACAGCTGGCGCCCCTGCTCCTCGTGCCCCTCTCGAGGACGAGTCCAGGGAAGGTAGTGCTCACCACGCAAGTGGCGGTCATGCCAGAACCCGTTCTCAAACGACAGCGAGGTGGCTGCTGCACGCCGAGCAAGAGATCTCGCTGCTCCAGTGACCAGCCACACCGCCGTGTCAGCACCCTCCTCAGGCCTGCGGAGCAGCGGGCCGAGACGGAAAAGGGGGAGACCACTGGCCAGGCCGGGCGTGTCGACCCAACCTGGGTGCATGGCATAGCTTGCGACGCCCGAAGATGCCCAGCGCCGCGACCATTCGCGCGCCAGGACCACCTGTGCCCGCTTGGCCCGTGCGTAAGCCCGGGCCCCGTTGTAGTGACCAAGGCGCATTTCGAGCCGGTCAAGGTCAAAACGCTCGGCGTACATACCCCCCGACGAGACCGTGACAATCGTGGGGCTGCTGCTACGGTGCAACAAGGGCGCAAGGCGCCACGTCAAGCGGTAGGGGCCCAAAACGTTAGTCGCTACTGTCATCTCGGTCCCGTCGCTAGACACCGTGTAGTCGCGAAGCAGGGCGCCAGCACAATGGACAAGCCCGTCCAGGTGCTCGTGCACCGAGAAAAAACGCTCGGCGAAGGCGTCGACCGATGAAGCGTCGGCTACGTCGACCAAGGCGACTTCGGCATCACCTCCCGTGCGGCGTACGGCATCGGCGACGTCCTGTGTTCGCTCTGGGTCCCTGCCAACGGCCCAGACTTGAGCGCCGAGCTGCCCGAGGAGAACTGCCGCTGCTTTCCCGATACCGGAGGAGGCCCCAGTGACGACCATCACCGTCCCGTCAGCTCTAGGAGGGCGTTCCCAACGTTCCACAGCTTTACGGACGAGGTAGCCGGCACGACTGAAGCTACCGGCGACCGTGGCCTCGAGCAGTGCGTCGACTGCGCTTGCCAGCATTCCAGGCCGACGGGTGGCCCGGTGTCGCTCGGCGACGCTCTGTAACCGGCGCGCCTGAGCGTCGTCTTGCCCAATGGACACTAAAGAAGATTTTAGTGCTAAATTAGGTCGAGTCAAGCAGGGCTGCGTGGCCGGATGTCTGGGCACCACCAGACGGGGCACGAAAAGTTGAGACAAGGCAGGCGAACAGCTACATGCGCATCGCCATCATCGGCACCGGGATCGCTGGCCTAACCTGTGCCCACCTCCTAGCGGGCAAGCACGACATTACCGTGTTCGAACGCGACACGCGTCCGGGCGGGCACAGCAACACTGTCCGCGTCGAGCTCGGCGGCGAGGCCCATGAGGTCGACACGGGCTTCATCGTCTACAACGAGCGCAACTACCCCGCTCTCGTAAGGCTCTTCGAGCACCTGGGCGTGCCCACCAAGCCCGCCGACATGAGCTTTAGCGTCTCCGACGACGCGAGCGGTGTCGAATGGCGCGCCACGTCGCTGCGCACCGTGTTTGCTCAACGACGCAACGTGCTCCGACCAACGTTCCTTTGGATGTTGGCCGACATCGTCCGGTTCAACGGCCACACGCGTCGCCTCCTCGCCGCGGGCCTCCTTGAAGGGCTTACTTTGCGCCAGCTTGTGGCCCGAGGCCGCTGGTCTCCTCGCATGGTCAGCTGGTACCTCGCACCAATGGTCTCGGCAATTTGGTCAGCCCCTATCGGCGATGCCCTGGACATCCCGGCCGCGACCTTCGCTAGGTTCTTCGACAATCACGGCCTTCTCCAACTGGGAGCCCAACCAAGTTGGCAAACGGTCGAGGGTGGGGCCCGCACCTACGTGGAGCGGATCCTTGCCCCGCTCGGACATCGCGTCCGCCTTGGGGCCCCGGTGAAAAAGGTCACCCGACGGCCCGACGGGAGCGTGGAGCTCGTCACCGACCGCTACGGCCCGGAGCCCTTCGACCACGTGGTCCTGGCCACGCACAGCGACCAGAGCCTGGCCCTCCTGAGCGACGCCACGGCTGCCGAGCGTGCGGTACTAGGCAGTATCCGCTACCAGCCGAACGTCGCCGTGCTCCACACCGACGAAAGTCTGCTGCCTCGAGCACGCAGGGCCTGGGCGAGCTGGAACTACCACTTAGACAGCACGAGAGAGCCTGGAGCTGCCGGTGCGACCCTTACGTACCACATGAACCGGCTCCAGTCGATCAGCTCGCGTCACCAAATCTGCGTCACCCTGAACCGCGCACAGGCGGTCGACCCAGGCAAGGTACTGGGCGTCTTCGAGTACGACCATCCCGTCATCGACTCGGCCACGGTTGCGGCTCAGAAACGCTACAAGGAGGTCAGCGGCGTTCGCTCAACGTGGTACTGCGGCGCTTACTGGGGCTACGGTTTCCACGAAGACGGGGTCCAGAGCGCCTTGAGGGTCTGCCGGGCCTTCGGCGCAGACTTGTGATGCACGTGATGCGAGGAGCGCTGCAATGAAGAGCGCCCTCTATGAGGGGGTCATCGTCCACCACCGGTTCACGCCCGTCGACCACCGCTTCGCGTACCGGCTCGCCTTGCCGCTCATAGACCTCGACGAGCTCGAAGAGCTCTGCCGGCTTCACCCGTTGTGGTCGGTAGAGCGTCACAACGTCATCAGCTTCTGGCGTCGCGACTACCTACCGGACCGACCGGGGCCTCTGGCTGATGTCGTACGGGACCTGGTAGAGGAACGCCTTGGCCGCCGCCCGTCGGGGCCCGTGGCCATGCTGGCTCACCCCCGGACATGGGGCTGGCTCTTTAACCCGATCGCGCTCTACTACTGCTTCGATCCCGAGGCAGCTCGGGTGGAGGCGCTCGTCGCTGAAGTCACGAACACACCGTGGCACGAGCGCCACGTCTACGTGGTGGGCGAGCCCGGGCGCCATCGGTTCGCCAAGGAGCTGCACGTGTCCCCGTTCTTTGATATGGGCATGGACTACACGCTGGCCTACGCAGAGCCTGGTGACCGCCTGTCACTGTCCATGCGAACGGTGAGCGGAGACAAGACGCTCTTTCGCGCCGGGTTGCGCCTGCAGCGGCACGAGGCTAACCGTCAGGCGCTGGCCCGGCTCGTCTGGGGCCACCCGTTCTCCACAATGCGCGTGTCGGCCGGCATTTACCGTGAAGCGTTCTCGCTGTGGCGGGCCGGTACCCCCTTCGTACCTCACCCGGGCCGCCGCTCCGAAGCACCACAGCCCCGTCGACTGGTCGGCCTTTTCCTGCGCCGCCCGGCGACCCCGGACCTACCCGCCGCCGCCCCGAGCCGGGTGCAGCACCGCCCACTTTTCACGGCCAGGAGGCCGCCCACGGCTGACCCCTTCATCGCTGCGTCGGTCCGGCCTTCCGAGAAAGACGCTGCTCCATCTCTGCCCTCCCGGACGAAGCCATATCGGCGCTCGTCGGCATTTGCGGGTGCGGTAGTCCAGGGCCCAGACCCGGCTGGACCGGGGGCAGACGCTCCGAACCCTGCCGCGGCTAGCGCTCCAACACGGTCCACCGCCACCTGCCGGCTGGCCCGAACGGCTGTGACCGCTTTGGGCCGGCGTCTCGCGTGGGGCACCATCGTGCTGGAAGACCCAGCCGGTACGCTGCGTTTGGGCGACCACGGCCCTGAGGCCCGGGTCAGCGTGCACCACCCGGGCACCTACGGCGCCTTGTTGCGCCACGGCTCAGTCGGGTTCGGCCGCAGTTATGTAGACGGCTGGTGGGATAGCGACGACCTGACCGACCTGGTCCGGGTACTTGTACGCAACCGAGGAGCCCTTGGCCGAGCGAGGGACCGGGCAGGTGAGGCCTTTTCTGTCGTCGCCGACCCCGTCCGCCGCCTGTCGCGCCCATCGCCTGCTACCGACCGGCGCGACGTGAGAGCGCACTATGACATCGGCAACGGGTTCTTTTCGTTGATGCTCGACCCGACGCTGAGCTACTCCTGCGCAGTGTTTGAGCGGCCCGGCATGACGCTCGAGGAGGCCTCAGTGGCCAAGCTAGACCGCATCTGCCGAAAACTAGCATTGTCGCCGGCCGATCATGTCCTGGAAATAGGCACAGGCTGGGGCGGCTTCGCCGTGCACGCCGCCACCCGCTATGGCTGTCGCGTGACCTCGACGACGATCTCGGCCGAGCAGTACAGCTACGCGAAGGAGCGGGTGAGCCGAGCCGGGCTGTCAGAGCGCGTAACCATAATTCAAGAGGACTACAGGGACCTGAGCGGCCAGTACGACAGGCTCGTCTCGATCGAGATGGTCGAGGCGGTCGATTGGCGCGTCCTGGGCACCTACTTCAAAAAGTGCGCCAGCCTGCTGCGACCGGACGGCCTCATGGCGCTGCAGGCCATTACCATCGCCGACCAAAGCTACGAGCGGGCCAAGAACAGCCAGGACTTCATCAAGGCCTTCATCTTCCCGGGTAGCTGTCTTCCCTCGGTCGGGTCGTTAGCCGGGGCAGTAGCCCGGACCGACATGCGGGTCGTGGATCTCGAAGACATCGGGCGCCACTACGCCGAGACGCTGCGGCATTGGAGGCACAACGTTGACGAGCGCCAAGCGGAGGTCGAGGACCTTGGCTTCGACGCGCGTTTCCTCCGGATGTGGCGCCTGTACCTCTCCTACTGCGAGGCGGCCTTCCTCGAGCGTCACATAAGCGACGTCCAGCTCGTCTTTGCCAAACCGGCCTGGCGGGCACCACTGCTCGTAAGGGGCTGAGCTGTGGCGAGCCGAGCCGCCGGCCGCTTTCTCGATGTCAGAGCACCTGCTGTTTGCTCTCAGTCACCGACCAGCTCCTCGACGGTGGCCACGACCTGGCGTGCATCCAGCCCGGTCCAGCGGTCAGAGCCCAGCACTAGCGCAGTCTGCTCGTCCGGTACAGCCGCCCCGCCCACGAGCAAGGCCCTGTCGGTCTCGGAGCGCAGGGAGCCCACCGCTTCGGCCACCGCTGCGCCGTGGCCCGGGCCCGTGACGGAAACAAGCACGCATACCGGTCCAAAACGTTTGACCGCTGCTACGAACGACTCTGCAGGCGTGTCCGCGCCAAGGTCCGCTACATCAAATCCCGCCCAACGAAGCTGGTCAGCCACCATGGCGCCGGGCAGCTCGTGACGCTCGCCGGCAACCGCTCCGAGGACTACGACGCCTCGCTTTCGGCCCCGGCGATTGAACAGCGGTCCCAGGCGGCTGATCACCCGCCGGGCGACCACCGAAGCCCTGTGCTCATCGCCGATGCCAATGTCCCCGGCCCCCCATAGCTCGCCAATGGCCCGAAGAGCCGGGGCCAGGAGCTCAAGGTGCACGTCAGCTGGGCTCGCTCCTGAGGCCAGAGCCGCCTCGGCAACGGCCCACGCGCCGAGCTCGTCGCCTGCTAGGAGCCGGTCGAGCATGCGACTGGTC
>JBMFUG010000098.1:0-8272 GCA_049966695.1 Acidimicrobiales bacterium
TGAGTGAACGCCGGGTGCTTGTGAAAGGCGGTACGGTTGTCGACCCCACAGGGAGCCGGCGGGCAGACGTGCTGGTGGTAGACGGCGTCATCGCGGACGTAGCCCAGGGCCTCGGGCGTGGCCAAAACGGCACAGTCGTGCTCGACGCTAGTGGCTGCGTCGTGGCGCCAGGCCTGGTCGATGTCCATGCACACCTACGGGAGCCGGGAGGCGAGCAGGCTGAGACGATCGAGAGCGGCTCCCGGGCAGCGGCCCTGGGCGGTTATACAGCGGTGGTCGCCATGCCGAACACAGAGCCGCCAGCCGACTCGGCGGGTGTTGTCCGCTACGTGCTCGGGCAAGCGAAGTCGGCTTGCTGTGAGGTGCTCCCGGCTGGCTGCATCACGGTCGGGCGCAGGGGCCAGGCGCTGGCCCCGATGGCGGAAATGGCAGCTCTCGGGGTGCGTATCTTCACCGATGACGGCAACGGCGTGCAGTCTGCTGCGCTAATGCGCCGCGCCATGGAGTACGCGAGCGGCTTGGGGGTCGTGCTGGCTGAGCACTGCGAAGAGGCTTCTTTGGCCGGCTCTGGCTGCATGAACGAGGGAGAGTGGTCGAGCCGCCTCGGCCTGACAGGCCGGCCGGAGCTTTCCGAGGAGGTGATGGTGGTGCGGGATCTGGCCTTGGCGCGCCTGACCGGGGCACGTTTGCACCTGATGCACCTTTCCTCGGCCCGCTCGGTCGAGGCAGTCCGCCAGGCCAAGGCAGCGGGGCTCGTCAACGTGAGCGCCGAAGCCACGCCGCACCACTTCAGCCTGACCGAGGAGCTACTGGCCAGTTATGACCCTGTGTTCAAGGTCAACCCGCCCTTGCGTACCAAAAGGGACGCCGAGGCGCTCCGCCGGGGCCTTTCCGATGGCACCATCGACGTCGTCGCCACCGACCATGCGCCGCACCCGCCCGAGGCGAAGCAGGTCACGATGTGCGAGGCGGCCCCAGGGATGATCGGGCTTGAGACCGCTTTGGCGCTGTCCATAACCGAACTTGGCCTCCCGCTAGAGCGAGTGCTGGCGCTCCTGTCATGGCGGCCGGCTCGCCTTGCTGGCCTGAGCGGCTCGCAGGGCGGGCCGCTTGTACCGGGCGCGCCCGCCAACCTCTGCGTGATCGACCCCGACCGCCAATGGGTCGTGGAGCCGGCCCGGTTGGCCAGCAAGAGCCGCAACACGCCGTTCGCTGGCAGGGAGCTTAGGGGCCGGGTACGTCACACCTTGTACGCAGGGGAGCCGGTGGTGATAGGGGAGCAAGCACAGCGATGAACAACCTCGTCAGCCAGGAGAGGAGCTCCCCGGGCTACAAGGCAAGGGAGCGAGGGACGCTCGAGTGGCGTAACGGCCTGTTGGTGCTGGCAGATGGGTCGGTGTTCGAAGGCCGGGTAGGGGGCTTGGCCGCCGGGGGCCCGCCCGCTACGGGTGAGGTTGTCTTCAACACGGTCATGACGGGCTACCAAGAGGTCTTGACCGACCCTTCCTATGCCGGCCAGGTCATCACCTTCACCTACCCTCACATCGGCAACTACGGGATATCACCCGAGGACAACGAAAGCCAGCGGCCTTTTTGCCGGGGGGTGGTCGTGCGCGAGCTGACCAACCGCCCGAGCAACTGGCGCTCCGCAGAAAGCCTGCCATCCTTCCTGGCACGGCACGGGCTGGCTGTCATGTCGGGCGTGGACACGCGGCGCCTGACCCGGCAGTTGCGCTCGGCGGGCTCTATGCCGGGCGCTTTTGGCGCCGTAGACGGTGGGCCTGGTTCCTTCCGGGAGGCTGAGCTGCTCGACGCGGCACGGGCCGAGCCCCCTACGCAGGGCCGTGACCTCGTCGCTGAGGTTACTTGTGCGTCGCCTTACAGCTACGGGGACGGCCCCTTCGAGGTGGTGGCCTACGACTACGGGATCAAGCGCAACATCTTGCGCAACCTCGCCACCATCGCGACCGTTCGTGTGGTGCCGGCCTACACGCCTGCAGAGGAGGTGCTGGCTCTTGAGCCTGACGGGGTCTTTTTGTCCAACGGGCCGGGCGACCCCTCGGCTGTGAGGGGCGCGGCCGAAGTCGTGGCGGGGTTGCTCGGGCGGGCCCCAGTGTTCGGGATCTGCCTCGGGCACCAGATCCTGGCCCGGGCCATCGGGGCCAAGACGTACAAGCTTGCCTTCGGCCACCACGGCGGCAACCACCCCGTGCGCCGGCTCGCTACTGGAGCGGTGGAAATAACGAGCCACAACCATAATTACGCGGTGGCGGACGGCACGTTGAACGGGGCTGCGGAGGTGAGCCACGTCAACTTGAACGACGGCGTCATCGAGGGCATGACCTGCAAAGAAGTGCCCGCGTTCTCGGTGCAGTACCACCCTGAGGCTGGCCCTGGCCCCCACGACGCTCGGTACTTGTTCTCCGAGTTCGCCAACCTGATGCAGCGCTTTGGCGGGCCAGCCAAGCGCCGCCGCCATGGGGGCACAAGAAGTGCCTAGAGCAAGAAGAAGCCACGGGCTAGCAAAGAGCACCCAAGAGAAAAGCCACTAGGTAGTAATAAGTGCCGAAAAGAACAGATATCAGGTCCGTAATGGTGATCGGCTCTGGCCCGATAGTTATAGGCCAGGCTTGCGAGTTCGATTATTCAGGCACGCAGGCTTGCAGGGCGCTGCGAGCCGAGGGGTACCGGGTAGTGCTGGTCAATTCCAACCCTGCCACCATAATGACGGACCCTGAAATTGCCGACCGTACATATATAGAGCCGCTTGTGCCCGAGGTGCTGGAGGCGGTGATAGCTCGCGAACGGCCCGACGCGCTCCTGCCGACGCTTGGCGGCCAGACTGGGCTCAACTTGGCGATGGCCTTGCACGAAGCGGGCGTGCTGGCACGTTACGGCGTCGAAATGATCGGTGCCAACGCTGAAGCTATAGCGACGGCCGAAGACCGCGGTCGTTTTAGGGCAGCCATGCAGGAGATAGGCCTGGCTGTCCCTGACTCCGGCTTCGCCTACAATGTGGCTGAGGCCTTGGAGGTGGGCGAAAGGATCGGCTTCCCCGTCATAATCAGGCCTTCGTACATCTTGGGCGGCGGTGGTACTGGCATCGCCACCGACCGCGCCAGCCTTGCCGTGGCAGCTGAGGCGGGCTTGTCGGCCAGCCCGATATCGGAGATCTTGATCGAGCGCAGTATTGCCGGTTGGAAAGAGTACGAGCTCGAGGTAATGCGGGACAAGCTCGACAACTGCGTGATCGTTTGTTCGATAGAGAACTTTGACCCGATGGGCGTCCACACCGGGGACTCAATCACTGTAGCCCCCGCGCAAACGCTTTCTGACGTCGAGTACCAAAAGATGAGAGACGCAGCCTTTGCGTGCATCCGGCGCATCGGGGTAGAAACCGGGGGCTCTAATATCCAGTTCGCTATCAACCCCGACGACGGCGACATGGTGGTGATAGAGATGAACCCCAGGGTGTCGCGCTCGAGCGCGCTCGCTTCGAAAGCGACGGGTTTCCCGATCGCCAAGATCGCAGCTCGCCTGGCGGTCGGCTACACCCTCGACGAGGTGCCCAACGACATCACCGGGGAGACGCCAGCCAGTTTTGAGCCGACGATCGACTACGTCGTCACAAAGGTACCAAGGTGGGCTTTCGAAAAGTTCCCAGGTGTGCCTGACGTGCTGGGGACCCGGATGCAGTCGGTAGGCGAGGCCATGGCGATCGGCCGGACGTTCCCCGAGTCTTTGCAGAAGGCCCTTCGTTCGCTCGAGACAGGTCGCTATGGCCTGAACTGTGACCCCGCGGAAAAGGCCTACGACCTTTTGAGCGACGAGGAACTGGTCGCGAAAGCGTCAGTAGCGACCCCCGACAGGCCCTTCCACTTGGAAGCTGCTTTGCGCCGAGGGATAACGGTCGAGCGCTTGCACCACGACAGTGGGGTCGACCCGTGGTTCTTGGGCCAAATAGCGCGCATATCCGAGGAGCGAGCGCGCTTGAGCTCTTTAGGCGGCCCGGCGGGCGTCAGCGCTGCGGACTGGCGCCGCGCCAAGCAACTTGGGTTTTCAGACGCCCAGCTGGCCTACTTGTGGGGGTCCGATGAGGCTGACGTGCGCAAGGCTCGGCTAGCCAAAGGTGCCCGGGCTACGATGAAGACCGTCGACACGTGCGCGGCGGAGTTCGCCGCGCGGACCCCGTACCACTACTCGACCTACGAGGACAGCGACGAAGTCGTCCCGTCTGCCAAGCCCAAGGTGGTGATCTTGGGATCTGGCCCGAACAGGATAGGCCAAGGCGTCGAGTTCGACTACTGTTGTGTGCAGGCGAGCTTTGCCCTGCACGACGCCGGGTTCGAGGCCGTGATGGTCAACTGCAACCCTGAGACGGTCTCGACTGACTACGACACGAGCGACCGGCTTTACTTCGAGCCGCTCACCTTCGAAGACGTGCAGAACATTTTGGACGTCGAATCGGCGAGCGGCACGCTGGCCGGGGTCATCGTGGCGCTGGGTGGGCAGACACCGCTCAAACTTTCCACCAGGATCCGTCCAGAGCTGGTGATGGGGACGTCTCCAGCTTCGATCGACCTGGCCGAGGACAGGGAACGCTGGAACAGCCTTTGCGAGCGTCTGGGCATACCCCAGCCGACCGGGGGCACGGCTGTAAGTCTGCAAGAAGCACTGGCGATCGCTGCCAAGGTCGGTTACCCGGTGCTCGTGCGCCCGAGCTACGTGCTTGGCGGGAGGGCTATGGAGATCGTTTACAGCGACGAGGGCCTCCGCTCGGCCATGGAGGCGATGACGGCTTCGGGCTCACTTGGCCGAGAAGGCGGCCTCTCGGCAGAACGGCCCGTGCTGGTGGACCGCTTTTTGGAGGACGCGGTCGAGGTGGACGTGGACGCGGTACGGGACCGGACGGGCGAGACCTTGATCGGGGCAGTGATGGAGCACGTCGAAGAGGCGGGTGTGCACTCGGGGGACAGCGCCTGCGTGATCCCCCCGCCGACGCTGGGTGGCGAAGTCATAGAGGTGATCGAAAAGTACACGCGTGCCATTGCAGATGCCCTTGACGTGAGAGGCCCTCTCAACGTGCAGTACGCCGTGCAGCATGTCCCTCGGCCGGGGGACGGCGCTGGCCAGGGCGGCTTAAAGCCGCAGGTGTTCGTCATAGAGGCCAACCCACGAGCCAGCCGCACTGTGCCATTTGTGTCCAAGGCCACCGGGGTGCCACTGGCCAAGGTGGCGGCGAGGGTCATGGCGGGCGCCACGTTGGCTGAGCTGCGCCAAGCGGGTGCCTTGCGGCCTGCCGTAGCTGGCTATGTGAGCGTGAAAGAGGCAGTCCTGCCCTTTGACAGGTTCCCCGACGCTGACAGCCTGCTCGGCCCAGAAATGCGCTCGACCGGCGAGGTCATGGGCATTGACCGTACCTTTGGGCTGGCTTTCGCGAAAAGCCAGCTGGCGGCCGGGGACAGGGTCGCAGACAAGGGCATGGTCTTTTTCTCGGTGGCCGACCGGGACAAGGCGGCGGGCCTAGAGGCAGCAGCCACTTTCGTGGCGGCGGGGTTCAAGATAGCGGCAACGGCGGGGACCGCTCGGTACCTCACGGCTGCCGGGGTGCCTGTGGCCACCACGGTTGCCAAGGTTGCGGCCACCGAGGGAGCACTGGCGGACGCCCAGCTCGGCGGCAGTGGGCCTGCCAGCGTTGACGCAGTTGAGCTGATCCGCTCGGGGAAGGTGCAGTTGGTTGTCAACACTCCGCGGGGCCGTGGGCCGCGTGCCGACGGTGCTCACATAAGGCGGGCCGCTCGCCAGTACAAGGTGCCCTTGCTCACGACGGTCGCAGCGGCACGTGCCGCGGCAGCTGGTGTACGCGAACGTGGGGGTCAGCCGCTGACGGTGAAGTCGCTGCAGGAGCGCCACGGCCGGTGAGCAAGCGGCTCGGTAGGCACGGGAGCGGCCTTTTGGCTGGAGGCGTCGATATGACCGCCCACGTAGGCCGGCTCCAGTTGCCGAACCCGGTCATGACCGCCTCTGGTACCTCGGGGCGTGGTGCCGAGCTGGGAGCTTACTTTGACCTGTCGGCTCTCGGGGCTGTCGTGGTGAAGTCTTTGTCGGCAGAGCCGTGGCCGGGCAATGTTGCCCCACGGCTAGTGCCTCTCACGGGGGGGATGCTGAACAGCGTAGGGCTCCAGAACCCCGGCTTGTCAGCCTGGGCACAAGACGACCTGCCCGCTTTGGCCCGCGCAGGAGCGCGCGTCGTGGTGAGCGTATGGGCCACTAGTGTGGACGGCTACGGCCATGTGGGCGAACAGCTGGCCAGGCTGGTTGCCGAGGGCGGGCCAGCCAGCCACGTCGTGGCAGTAGAGGCCAACATCAGCTGCCCGAACGTGCAGGACAGAGAGAGGATGTTCTCGCACTCCGTCTCGGCGGCTGGCGCCGCGCTGGGAGCACTGGTCGGTGCTCTCGGGCCTAGCGGGCTGCCCGTTTGGGCCAAGCTGAGCCCGAACGTTGCCGACCTCCAAGCCGTTGCAGAGGCGGTGCTCGGAGCCGGTGCGGCGGGGCTGACGCTGGTGAACACGATGATGGGCCTTGCCATTGACCCGGTTTCGGGGAGGGCCCGGCTGGGCGGCGGTGGGGGTGGCCTGTCCGGGCCGGCCTTGCACCCGGTGGCGGTGCGGGCGGTCTACGAGTGCCGCAAGGCTTTCCCAGAAGCCGCCATCATTGGCGTGGGCGGCGTCACGAGCGGCTACGAAGCTGCAGAAATGCTGGCCGCCGGCGCTGACGCTGTACAAGTGGGCACAGCCAGCTTCGCGGACCCGAGGGCACCGGCTAGAGTGCTTTTGCAGCTTGAGTCCTGGTGTGCTGAGCAGGGCTTGGACAGCCTCGTTGGGCTTGTGGGGAGAGCGCATGGGTGACGTGCAGGCAAGCACTGGGAGCGGCCAGGTGGCACTGTCGCCGGGGAGGGCACAGCTGGGCTTTGCTGAGCCTCGCCAGCGCATGGTGCTCGCCTTGGACTTTGACGATTCGGTCGTGGCAATGCGCTGGGCGCTCAGGTTACGGCCATGGTTCGGGGTGGCCAAGGTGGGCATGGAGCTGTTCAGCGCCTCGGGGCCTTCAGTGGTGACCGAGCTGCTAGAGGCCGGTTTCAAGGTCTTTGCCGACTTCAAGTTGGCCGACATCCCAAACACAAACCGCAGGGCGGCTCGGGTAATAGGGGCGCTCGGTGCGTCCTACCTGACCGTGCACTCCTTTGCCCCGGCTTCGCTCCGGGCTGGAGTCGAGGGTTTCGCCGAAGGTGCAGAGAACGCTGGGTTCGCTCCGCCAGGGGTGCTCGCTGTTACGGTCCTTACCAGTGAGCCAGACGCTGCCGAGGCTGTGCTCAGTGAGCGAGCCCAAGTGGCGAGCCAAGCTGGTTGTGCCGGTGTCGTCTGTGCAGCGGCCGACCTCGGGGTAGTGAGGTCGAGCGCCCCAGGGCTGCTTACTGCGGTACCGGGTGTACGCCTAGCTGGCGCCGTGGGGGACGACCAGGCGAGAGTCGCTACTCCAGCAGAGGCGGTACGGGCAGGGGCAGACCTGCTGGTCGTCGGCCGCGCGGTTACGGCCCACCCTGACCCCGAGACCGTGGCTGCTGCCATATTGAGCGAGCTCTCCACCTAGCCGATCTGGTCCCAAGGGGTCAGCTCAGTGGTCATAGGCGACCAGGGACCGCAGCACTGGCTTGCCCATGCTCTCGTTGTGCCAGATGGCAGCCGTAGCCCGCCCAAGCCGCCAGGTCGGAAGCGCTTGGCCGTTCCCCCGGGACCGTCCGCGCTCGACTGGCGTCGAGCCCACGGGCCACAGGTCGTCCCACCAAGAGCTGCAAGCCGAAGCGAGCAGCCGTACCATCGCTGCCATCATCTGCACCGACCGCCGCAGGCGCTTATTGTAAGCGGGCCGTTCGGGCAGGTAGGGGGACATAGCGCCGAGGTGGCAACGGGCATATCTCAGCCAGCGCGCCTCGCTCGTGCAGCCGAGCAGGGCCTGGAGCACTGCCAGGGTCAAAAGCTCAGCGTCGGACAGCTGTGGGGCGGTGCCGACAGCCGGCCGCTCGGGTAAAAGGCTCGGGCCGGCGGCCAATGCGTCGTCGATGGTGGCATAAAGCCTGGGCTCAACTGGTCGTCGCAACACGGGCTGTTCAATCTGATTGTAGAAGGGCGTCGAGGGCCTCTGCGGGAGTGGGCCAACCGAGCGTCTTTCGTGGACGTCCGTTGAGCGTGAACGCGACTGCGTCGAGGTCGTC
>JBMFUG010000099.1:0-8120 GCA_049966695.1 Acidimicrobiales bacterium
GTCTCCTTCCGCATGCGCACCTACGCCTTTTGGGAGCACCCGAATCCTTATAGCCAACAACGTGCTGCGCCCCAAACGAAGCTACTCACTCCGTAACCACAGCTGCCACTGCCACAACGTTTTCACACGGACAACACCCAAGCTCCTCCCAACCCAGGCACTTCATCTCTCCTCCCACGTCACTTGATCGCACCGAACGTAAACGCCCTCACCAGCCGCTTCTGCGCCGACCAGCCCAAAACCACAACAGGCACGGCCCCGATCAGTGCAGCTGCTGAAAACTTGGCGAAATAAAGCCCCTCACTCGCCACAAAGCTCTGGACATACACCGGCACCGTAACCGCCTGCGTCGCGGTCAAGTTCAAACTAAAGAAGAAATCGTTCCAGGCAAACACCAGACAAATAACAGCCGTCGCAAACAGACCGGGCAACGCCATCGGTAACACGATGTACCAAAGCGACCGTAACAACCCCCCACCGTCGACAGAGGCGGCTTCAACGACCTCGCGCGGTATCTCTGCGATAAACGACCTCAACATCCAAATACCGATAGGCAGGTTCATGGCCGTGTACACCACCACCAGCAACCACACCTTGTCCAACGCACCAATATCCCGCGCGATTATAAAAATTGGCACTATGACAGCCACAGGCGGAGCAAACTTCGTTGAAATCACAAAAAACAACGCGTCTTTCCAACGCTTAATGGCGAACAAGGACAGCGCAAACGCGGCCGGCGTCGCAAGCACTATCACAAGCAGCGTTGACCCTACCGCCGCCTCGACCGAGTGCATCAACGCCGGCGTCACCCCACCCGTAGACAGCACCAGCCTGTACTGTGCCAAAGTCGGATGGAAAAGCCACCTCGGAGGCGACGTATAAACATCAGCTTCCTGCTTGAACGAGGAAGCCACAATCCAAACGGCCGGAAAGAAAAAGGCCAACCCCAGCCCCCACGCGAGAACTGTCCGCGGTGCTACGCTAGCAGCACACCACAGCCCTCCACCTCTCCGCCCGCGCCTCCTCCCTTGGCTCACCATCGCTCCTGGCTCCTGAAAATACTTGCCACTACCCTTAGTAGCACGCTTGCAATAATGATCACTATACCAACCACGATAACGCCAGCTGCGGCGGCCTGGCCTATATTAAAACCCTCAAACGCTATTTCATAAACGTAGTACGGAATGGTCATCGTATCATTACCAGGACCCCCCTGCGTCATGATCGCGATAGCACTAAAAGATGCTAAAATGAACATGCTACCGAACAGCACAGCCAGCTCAATGTATTGACGCAGGAACGGAAATACAACGTGTGCAAAACGCGATGCCCAGCCCGCGCCGTCCACCTGTGCAGCCTCTATAATGTCGGGCGGAAGCGACTGCAGACCCGCCAATATAATTAGCATCGCGAACGGGGCATAGTGCCAAGATACCGTCGCGATCACCGATGGCAACGCAAAGCGCGTAAGCCACGCTATAGGGTGCACGCCGAACAACTTCAGTGCCCAATCGACAAGGCCGAAAGTTGGGTCTAATATCATGCTCTTCCACAGTAACGAGGTCGCGCTCATCATGATCAGGAATGGAGCTATCACTAATGTTCGCACCACTGACCTCCCTGGAAAAGCAGAGTTCAGCAACACTGCGAACACGAGCCCGATCACCACCGAGACGATAACGGCTCCCACGGTCAAATACGCCGTGTTCAGAAGCGCCGCCCGGAACATCGGGTCAGCGACGATAGCGTCGTAGTTGGAGAAACCGCCGAAACGAGCTGGCACAGGATTGATCAGCACCCACTTCTGAAAGCTGTACCAGATCGTTAGCACGAACGGGATCTGAGTAACGACGACCAACACAACCAGCGCGGGTAGTAAGGGCAACCTTCGCATCCACCGCAGCCGAGCGGGCGACGAAGGCACGACGGCAGTCGCTGCCGCACTAGGTTGCTCCACACGTTCCGAGAGCACCGCTGACGCCGACCTATTCTCCCCTGTAGTAATAGCTACACCTCCCACCTTTCGTGATCTGAAGCTTAGCCCCACCTTGCGAAGGCACCTCGCTAACAACAGGCTCCCCTCGACCGCTAAGCCGAGGGGAGCTTGTTTCAGCTCGAGTCGCGCGTCCTAGCGGTACGAGCTAGTTGCAGCGAGGGCCAGGCTCTGACTGGTCGCCAGTGCTTGTTGGACAGTCTCTGTTCCTGCTATCGCCCCGGAAATCTGCCGAGAAACGGCGTCTCCGAGACTCTCGAACTCGGGTATGCCTACAAACTGAACCCCCATATACGGCTGAGGCTGCGTGCTCGGGTGCACAGGGTTAGCAGCATCAATCGACTGCAGTGTGATCGCCCCAAAAGGCACAGCCCTCTTGAAGGCCGGGTTCTCATATACCGACGTGCGGCTCCCAGGCGGAACTTTAATCCATCCCTCCTTTTGGGCGATAAAGTTGTCGTACTGCTTTGACGTCGCCCACGAGATAAACTCCCAGGTAGCCGCCTTTTCAGCCTCGCTGATATCTGACGGAATCGAGAGAGACCATGTGTAGAGCCAACCAGAGTACTTTGTTTTGTCCACTGGTGCCCACACAAAGCCGCTCTTTGCCAGCATCGCGGGTGTCAGCAGGTCAGCAAGCGACGTCGCGTCGTACCACATGGCGCACTTCCCCGCGTTGTACTCGTTCAAGATGTCGTCAAACGTCGCGTTCGCGGCAGAAGGCTCGCCGTACTTGCGCAACAGGTTGACATAGAACGTGACCGCTGACTCAAAAGGCGGAGAGGTCAGTTGGGGCTGCCACTTCATGTTGAACCACACCCCGCCGAACGTGTTCACAACCGTGTCAAGCGGCGCGAGGTTCATGCCCCAGCCCGGAGCCCCCCGTAGGCAGATGCCCGCGATTCCCGCACTGCGGTTAGTTAGCTTTGCGGCAAACGAAGCTACCTGGCCCCAGGTGGGGTGCAGCGGCATCGTGAGCCCCGCCTTGGCAAAGAGGTCCTTTCGGTAGATCAAAAACGAGGACTCGCCGTAGAACGGCACGCCATACAGCTGGCCGTCGTAGGACAAGGATTCCGCTATTGGCGGGAGAAAGTCCGACGCGTCATAACCCGGTGTGGCCTTGGCGTCAGGGGACAGATCCGTCAGCCAGCCGTTTTTAGCGAACCACGGTGTCTCGTAGTTGCTGATCATGATGCCGTCGAACAGCCCCGCATGGGTCGTAATGTCCTTCTCAATGAGCGGACGCTCGTTATCCTCCCCAAGTGTGTCGAAGAGTACGTGGATGTTCGGGTGTTCCTTTTCGAAGACCAGCGGCGTCCAGTGCTCCATGTCCAGCATCTGGCCGTTCGAAACGATAGCCATCCTCACTGTTATCGGGCTCGGAGCACTGCTGGTAACGACAGCCGCGTGTGCCGCGGTGACACCGGCGTTAAAGGGCAGCGTGACGGCCGCGGTTGCCAGCGCAGCCAGCGAAAGGCGCCGCGACATCGAGCCTCTCACCCGGCGAACGCGTGCCGAGGCTTTGCTCGCAACGGCTTGTGCCTTGTTCTGCGGCGAGCCACGGCGGGGCTGCACAAAACCTGAGACATCACTTTCCCTCATTCATCTTACCTCCTGCGCATTATTCAATTGTTCAATTGGCACTAGCATATGCAAGTAAGTATGTACATGCACATTTCACCTCAGTTGGTAATTGCCAGCTTTTACGGGCTACCTCCAGGTCAAAATGGGCAATTGCTCAACACCTGCCAGCTCTATTCCTATCGTAAGGAACCTGGCCTAGTCGTTTTATGAAGTCATTCTGCCTCCTTTGCTGCTCCAAAGTTCGCTTTATTTTGAGCTGTTACACGGTCCTACGTACCTTTCGGTGTGGACCGCCACATGCAAGGCCTTCCGGCGCCTGGCCGATCTCTTGATGTGCATAGTGCCCCAACTCCCGTTATGGTGGCTGGCAACTCGCGACGGGCTCGCGGCGCTGGCCGTTCGCCTGTATTTGCTTTGTAACAATGATCTTATGGGTGTACATCAAGGTGACGCCTGTTGAGTTTGCAGAGCAGTGCTCAAGCCGGGGACCAACTGGACCTTAAGCCCGTTGCCGTTGCGTACCAGGGCCAGTGCCTCCTCGTAGGAACTCAGCGGGAGCAGATCGGTCACCAACCTACTCAGGCCAAGATCTAGGTGGACCGCAATATCGCAGGCGCGGTCAAAACTGTGCAGCACGGCCATCGACCCGACGAAGGTGGCCTCGTCGTTGTAAAGGCGGAAAGGCGAAAATGTAGCGCGGGCCTCTGACGGCGCTACTCCGAACTGGTGGTACACGCCGCCTCTCCCGACGCGGCGCCCCGCGTCTTCGATGGCCGCCAAAGACCCCGATGCCTCGATCACTACGTCGAAGCGCGCGGTACCTAGGTCCGCATCCGTCGCGACGACTTCTCCTATATTGAAAGACTTTGCTATCTCGCGGCGCCGCGGGTTCGGCTCCACCACCGTCACTGAGATAGCGCCCACGCGGCTGGCCAGCAGCGCCAGCATGAGGCCAATACTGCCCCCACCGTAGATCAAAAACGAATCCCCTAGCTTGGAGGGCACCAAGTCGTAGCCGTGCACGACGCAGGAAAGCGGTTCAGATAGGGCGGCTACTGACATATCAAAACCTGCAGGCAGGGGATGAGCGAGCCAGTAGGGGACCAGGACGAAATCCGCAAAAGCACCCGGCATCGTCACGCCGATAGCATTGAAGTTCTCACATAGGTTGCCATGGCCTTCGCGACAGGGCCGGCAGCGGCCACAGTAGTTGTTCGGGTCGGCTGTAACCATCATTCCAGCCGAGATCCCCTTGGCTTCACGCCCAACAGCCACAACCTCGCCAGCGAACTCGTGGCCCGGGACGAGCGGGTACGTGGCAAGGGCGAAGTCGCCGTCGATTATGTGCAGGTCCGTGCCACAAATCCCGCAAGCTCGAACGGCGACTACGATGTCCTCTGGCCCTGGGACTGGGTCGGGCAGGTCAGCTAGGCTAACGTCCCCGGGCTTATCGATCACAACTGCCTGCATGACTTGCTTCTTTCGTTCCGGTAAATTTGCTGTGCCGCATAGCTGTACTTGTAGCTGATTTCTTTATGGCTACCAAGTTATTGAGTGCTCGTAACTAAGGCACACCTCACTAATAGATAGTGCTGAGTGCCATAAGGTGCTGAGTACCAAAATATTGGGACGCGACCTTTCGTTGAGGCGTTACTTTGCAACACCTCTGTTGGCTCTTACAACACTCATAAGTGGTTACTGCGCTGGCACGTTTGCGGGTAAACTACAGTACACCGTCGCGACCATCGTCCCCTCTGACTTCGCGCGTCTTCCCTTTCCACGTTCCACGGCTTTGGGGGAACGTTCCTCCTACAATTGTTACACCCATCGCTGGCTCGTGTCAAGTCGGTCTTGATCTTATGAGCTCTGGTCTGCGGGTGTTAAAAATGGTGCACCTGTGCCAACTTGTGAACAGGTTCACATCAGTTCTTTTGGCAGTAGTAGCACGCTTGGAGATGGCTGGCCACATCCGAGCACTGGAGGCTCGGGAACGTCCCCGCCGTCCTGGGAAGGCTCCCCGGCCGCCCTTTAGGGCCGGTCTGTGACCTATGCTTGTGCGCATGTCGGGGCGCGATCTGACGTCTGGTCGTGATAGTCGGCCTGTGCACGTGCAGCGGGCGACCATGCGCAATGTGGCTGCGCTGGCGGGAGTAGGCAAGACCACGGTCTCCAGGGTGTTCAACTCCGACCCGACCGTTTCGCCCGAGATAGTCTCGCGGGTCCGCACGGCGGCGGCGCAGCTCAACTACCAGCCGAACCAGGCTGCGAGCGACTTGCGGCGACGGGACGGGAGGCCGTCGACGATCGGCCTTTTGATCCAGGATGTCGCGAACATGTTTTGGGCAAACATTTTCCGAGCTGTAGATGACGTGGCTATCGGGCATAACGTGAGCGTGCTCGCTGGGAACATTGACGGAGACCCCAAGCGTGAGCACCAGCTGGTTGCCAATTTGATCTCGAGGCGAGTGAACGGCTTGATCATTGTCCCTGCAAGCTATGACCACAGCTACCTGCAGTACCAGCAGAGGGTTGGGACTCCTGTGGTCTTTGTCGACCGCCCACCGTTGTTGCTTGCTGCCGACAGTGTCGTCTCAGACTGTCGTGTAGGCGCTTACACTGCAATCATGCACCTGGCCCAATCCGGCCACCGGCATATCGCCTTCCTCGGGGAGTCCACTCAGCATGCTCCTGCGATTCAACGCTACGAGGGGTACGTTGAAGCTCTGCGGGACATTGGCGTGGCCTTGAACCCCGCGATCGTGCGGCGCGACTCCGACACGGAGGACGCCTCGGCACGCGCTTGCGTGGGGATGCTTTCTGGCAATGACCCGCCAACTGCGTTTTTCACTGCCCACCTGCGTGCCACCCTTGGCGCGATCGAGGCGCTTTCGAGCCTGGGCCGAGAAGAGACTTGCGCGCTTGTAGGGTTCGACGACTTCCCGCTGTTCGACCACCTTCGGCCGGGGGTGTCCGTGATAGCTCAGGACGCGCGCGCCCTAGGAAAGCTGGCGGCCGAGGTGCTGTTCGAACGAATTGCCGGCGATACTTCGCCGGTAAAGCAGCATGTGGTGCCGACTCGCCTGATCGAAAGAGGATCTGGAGAAGTGCGTGCTCACCGCACCGTCGCGGACCGAAGATCCCAGTCACCAAGCACGCGGCACCGGCTCAGCACAGTTGGTCGGCGTGCACAACGTGAAGGCTGAGGCCTTACAAGTTCCTACGTCAGGGGCAGTCTCGGAGGGGCCTTGGCACGACTGAGCCCGCTCGGTACCAACATCTGATAAGCGCCGCCCATGACGCTTTCCTCTTTCGTCCTGTTGTACTACTGTTAGTACCGCGAGCCTCGAGGTCGTGCATGATGCGTCGGCACACGGCATCGGCGACATAGCACACAAGGGTCCGGACGGCTTCCTTTTCGCTGTAGCCCATTGCGCTTGCACCATCGAGGATCTCCTTAGCCCTCGGCAACGGAGCGCGGTGATGGCTATGCGGTACAAGACGACGTTGACCGTGCGGTTGCCGCCACGTTTCAGGCAGTGACTTTCGGCTCACCGTCTTCTTTCCTCGAGAAGCCCGTTAGAGGGCAGTGCTATTGAGGCAAGCGAAGTCGCCCTCGTCGGTGAGACGCTGGGGGTCGCCGGGCTCCACCACTGGCTCGGCTCCGGAGCAGCTCCCGATGCCACAAAGCTGCGAGAGAGTAGAGCCAGCATCCCGCACGAGCTTGTCGAGCTCAGCCGCAGCTTCGTTATCCCGGTCGTGACATTTAGCGTCTTTACCAGGGTCCGCCACCCAGGTGGTGAACCTCGCGTAGGGTACTGGGGCCGGTTCGTCTAGTTCGGCTGGGAACCTAATGGGGGTGTGAAGTCAGTTGGTGCTTGTGCAATAGCAGTGGACGCAGCTGTGCAAGAACGGGGCCCGAGGGGAAAGGTCAAGCGGTCCTGTACAGATGTAGGCGAGGGCCGCGCGAAGACGTTCGGCTGGGACAGGCTCAGCGTCGAAGTAACGGCGGGCTCGGCGACGTCTTGGGACCGTCCGGCCGAGCGCTCCTATCTCGTGAAGTTGTGCCGTGACGAGCTCTCTGTCATCGTCGGCTGGGGCCTGAGCCGCCAGTCGGCCGAGAGCCTCGCTGAACGGCTGGTCGAGCTCCTTGGGCTCAAAAAAGCGCTCCCCGGGCGGCCGGCAGCCTGATGGCCTGGGGCTGTGCAGGTGAGCACTTAGAGGCTCAGCGGATAGGCCGCGATGCCGGTGACCAGCGATTTCTCCAGTCGATCAGCTTCGCCGTGATGAGGAACACGACCGCCAGGCTGAGCTGGGCGAGCCGGTGGATGGTCCGTCTATCGGTGTTTCGGCGAAGTTGGCCAAAATTGGAGAGCCAGGAGTTGGTCCGCTCGACCGGCCAGCGGAGCCCCATCGGTTGGTTCGTCTTCGGCGCTGTCGGTCCCCGCTTGCGCTTTCGCGCGGTCACTGCGTCGGCGAGGAAGCGCTCGGCGAGCCGCGCGCGCGTCGCTGTCGAGCCGTAGCCGCGATCGAGCCAGATCGTCTC
>JBMFUG010000100.1:0-8108 GCA_049966695.1 Acidimicrobiales bacterium
AGCGATCATCGTGCTGAACCTCGTTTTCGACTTCACGTACTCCGGCATCAACTGGCTGGCCCACTTGGGAGGCCTTGCTGTCGGGCTTGCCGTGGCGTTGGGCTACGGGCCGCTCGGTCGGCGCCAAAGCGATAAAGCAGCGATCATAACGATCGTGGGTACTTGCGTAGTGCTAGGGCTTCTCATGCTCCTACCCCCTGGCCGCGTCGCTCTAGAATGACTCCTCCAAGCGACTCGGGGGCGTAGGTCAGTGGCAGACCGACAGACTTTTAATCTGTGCGCCGGGAGTTCGATCCTCCCCGCCCCCACCGCGCCATAGGCCTTCGAGCAGCACTTTTGCTCCTTGGTGCCCCCGTCCGGTTGCTCCTCAGGCTGATAGCTGCAACAACGGCACAGCTCAGCGCTTGGGACAAAGCGCGCCGGCAGTTGACGGCACGGGGGACCGGCAGCCGCTGGTGCTTTCTCTGGGGCTCGGCCAGCCGGCGGCAGGTTGGGGCTTTGGCGGCCAGCCGGCGGCCAAGTTATGGCTCACAGCGGGCTGTTGCCGTGCTTCTTGTTCACAAGCCGCTCCCGCTTGGTTGCAAGTGCCGAAAAACAACGGGCGACGGCCTGGCGGGTGTCGGCTGGGTCGATGACCATGTCCACGTACCCACGCTCTGCAGCCACATAGGGGTTGAGCAATTGCTTACGGTACTCGTCGGCAAGCTTGGACTTTTCCTCCGGGCTGGCACGGCGGTGGACCACGTTGACGGCGCCCTCCGCTCCCATGACCGCGATCTCGGCGCTCGGCCACGCCAAGCAGAAGTCGTTGCCCATTGCCTTGGAGTCCATGACGATGTAAGCGCCTCCATAGGCCTTGCGCAGCACCAAGCACACGCGCGGCACGGTCGCCTCCGCGTACGCATAGACGAGCTCGGCACCATGACGGATCATCCCTCTCCATTCGAGGTCCCTTCCCGGCATGAAGCCCGGGGTGTCGACCACCGTTAGCAAGGGGATGTTGAACGAGTCGCAGAACGCCACAAACCGGGCTCCTTTTTGCGAGGCGGTGATGTCCAAAGTGCCCGCCATCGCCTGCGGCTGGTTGGCCACGACGCCCACCGGTTGGCCGTCTATCCTGGCCAGCGCAGTGACGAGCTGCGGTGCCCAATCAGGTCGAAGCTCCAAGAGCTCTTCCGCATCTGCCACGACCTCTATGACACGGCGCACGTCGTAACTGCCTGTGGCGCTCGATGGCAAGACCGCACGTAGCTCGGGCGTGGGGCGTGCCGCGGGGTCTTCGGTCGGCCGCAAGGGTGGCAGCTCGTCGGCGTGGGCGGGCAAGAAGTCCAGCAAAGACGCGGCTGTCATGAGCGCATCGTCGATGTCGTGGGCCACGAGGCTGGCTAGGCCCGACCTGGTGGCATGGACTTGGGCGCCGCCGAGCTCGTTGGGGCGGACCGTGACCCCGGTCACCTCGGCGACTGCGGCCGGCCCCGAAACGTACGTGACGGCCGCTTGTGTCATTATTACCACGTCGGCCAAGCCCAAAAGCAGCGCTGGCCCGGAAAGAAGCGGCCCCACTACTAGCGCGACAACTGGCACTATCCCGGAGCACTTGGCCCATTCACTTGCAGCCTTGCCCCAGGCATCGATGACCGCGGCACCCTCGGCAAGCCCGGGCCCTGGGGCTGCCAGCACGGCCACGAGCGGTAGCCGTCTGTCGTAGGCCAGCCGCGCTGCCCGCTCCAGGGCCACGGCGTCGTTGGCGCCGAGGTCCCTCCCGTCAAGCTGCACGGTTACCGCGGGCCGACCGCCGTGGTAGAGGGGTGCGACGACGGCACTGGGCGTAGCGCGTGCCGCCGGTGCAGCGCGCCTGTCTGGCGCTGGCCGTCTGGCGGGCGTCCCCGACGCCCGGCGGCTGCCTGATGCCGGTCGGCCCCTCACGGGGTTGCCACTTCCGAACGGCTGACCAGCTCTACGCGTTGGGCCGGCACGAGCTCCGGGTCGTCCTTTGCCCAGCGGACCTCCAGCCACCACCCGCTCAAATTTGGGTGGTGGGAGCCGGTGCCCCACATGCCAAGCTGTCGTTCCAGGGCCATTACGACTCCGCCGTGCGCCACCACGAGACAGTCCCCGTGCTTGCAGCGCGCCGCCACCCGGGACAGTGAAGCCATTGCACGGCGGGCAAAGCTAGCGTTGTCTTCGCCGCCGGGGATGTCGGCTGGCTCCTCGGAGGCCCTTGCCTCGAGCAAACCTGGCCAGCGCAGTTCGATCTCTTCGTTGGTCAAGCCTTCCCACTCGCCGAGGCCCTGTTCACGCAGCCCGGGGTCAACAGCGAGCACTCCCCGGTAGTGGCAATGTCGCGCCAGTAGCTCGGCGGTCTGGCGAGCCCGGGCCAAGTCGGAGCAAGCTACCAAAGCGGGCCTGAACCCGCTCGAGCTAAGGGCTCGGCCTGCCCGCTCAGCCTGTGCCAAGCCCAGTTCCGAGAGCGGCGCGTCGCACCAACCCTGCCAACGACCGGCCGCGTTCCAGACCGACTGAGCATGACGGACCACGAGCAGGCGACCCATAAAGGCGATCTTCGCAGATTGTGAAAGCTAGCACCGCTTCATGGTGGCGTTAGCAAAGGGCTAACCTTGGGTAGATGGCCCAGCTCGACCTCACCGAAGCAATGGACCCGGCGTACCTCGCGGACCTGGAGAAGCTTCCCATCGACGAGCTGCGGGCCAGGCGAGCAGCCTGCGCCGAACTGGAGGTGGAGCTGTCCTACCTGCGCAGGCTGGCCCAAGCCCGGATCGACTTGGTCCTTGACGAGTCCGAACGCCGCCGGCGGGGGGAGCCTGAGCCGGAGCGAGAGCAGCTGGTCGAGCGCCTGGCTCGGGTCCTTGGCGAGCACGACCGTAGCCAGGGCCCCGGACGGCTGCCTGCCTTTCTCGCCCCCGCCGAAGAGGCACAGTTGCGCTTGGCAGCCAGAGCCGAAGAGCTTCTTCCTTCCGGCCAACTGGCAACGCTTTCAGCGTTGCCATCGGCCAGGTTGGGCGAGCTGCTCGGTGCACTGAGCCAGCTAGAGCGCAGCGTTTCGAACGAGCGCCGGTCGTTGCACGACATCCTTGACCGCCTCCAAGAAGAGCTCGTCCGCCGCTACCGGAGCGGGGAGGCCACCGTGGTCACCCTTCTCGGCTGAGCCACCAGTCGGCAGACGGCAGGCGGTGCCGGTGCGCACAGCTGAGCCAGCATGCGCACAGCTGAGCCAGCAGCCGTCACGTGCCGCTGGCGAGCCACTAGCCGGTAGCCTCGTGCTCCATGCCAGCGCTTGCCATCTTGTCGATGCACACCTCGCCGCTAGCACAGCCAGGTGCCGCGGACGCAGGCGGGATGAACGTTTACGTGCGGGAACTGGCAACCGCCATGGCGCGCTCGGGCGCCAGGGCCGAGGTCTATACCCGCAGGTCGAGCTGGGAGGAGCCGGAGGAGGCGTGGGTCGAGCCGGGGTTCCGTATCCACCACGTTGCTGCCGGCCCCCTTGCGCCTGTCCCCAAAGAAGCCTTAGCCGAACTGGTCCAAACCTGGAGCGCTGGCGTAGCCTCCAGCCTCGCCGAACTGGCGGAGCGGGGCCAAGCCGTTGACTTGCTGCACGCCAACTACTGGTTGTCAGCTATGGCCGGGCATTCGCTGAAGCACGCACTGGACCTGCCTCTAGTGTGCAGCTTTCATACCCTCGACAGGGTGAAGGCCGGGGCTGGTATCGAGGAGGGTGGCGGGAGGGTGGACCGCTTCGCCGAAGAAATGGCCGCGATAGCGTGCGCCGATACCGTGCTGGCCTCGTGCAGCGCCGAAGCCAACCAATTGGTCGCCATGTACGGAGCTGACCCGGCCCGGGTCGAGATAGTGGCGCCAGGTGTCGACCGCGCGTTCTTTGGGCCGGGCGAGCGGTTGCAAGCCCGTAGGGCAGCGGGCTTGGAGAACGCCGCTGGGGTGGTGCTTTTCGTCGGGCGCATCCAGCCGTTGAAGGCTCTGCCCGTCGCCGTAGAAGCCATGGCGCGGCTTGGGGACCGCTCTACCAGGGCCGGGCAGTCGACGTTGGTCGTCGTAGGTGGGCCAAGCGGCCAAATGGGGCCTGCCGAGCTCGCAAACGTGAAGGCGCTCGTCAGGCGTCACGGTTTACAAGGTCGGGTGCGGTTCGTGCCCCCGCAACCGCACGAGCTGCTGTCTACCTACTACCGAGCAGCTGACGTCTGCGTTGTGCCGAGCCGGTCCGAGTCCTTTGGGCTGGTGGCCCTGGAGGCGGCAGCGTGCGCCAGGCCTGTCGTTGCTTCGGCCGTCGGGGGCCTCACAACCCTCGTGGACCATGGCCGGACTGGCTACCTGGTCGAGCCTGACGACGTCAGTGGCTTTGCCCACTACTTGGGCGAGGTCCTCGATGACCTTTCTCTGGCCCGTTGCCTTGGGTCCGCCGCTCACGAGCGCACAGCCAGTTACACCTGGGCCAGGGCGGCGCAGCAGATGATGCACTTCAGCACTGCTTTGGCCCGGCGGGACTTGGTGGACTGCGGCGCGTAGGTCTTGTTGGGGCCGGTCCAGCTCGGTACGCTGGCCATGCCGTAGCTCGGGGCCTTTCGCCACCTCGTTCGGGGAAGTACGAAGTGCTCATGGCCTCGGGTTGCGGCTCTTTGACGCCGGCAAGCGCCAGCGCCAGGCCGGCCCTTCGGGGCCCTGCCAGCCCCGGGCATGGGCCTTACGGGCGCCGGCCCTGCAAGCCCCAGCACCGCCGCGTAGCGTGGCGGGCAGTACCGAGCCTGTGCCGGCTGAGTATGGTTTGCCCATGGCAAAGCTACTGGTCATTGGGGGCGGCAAGATGGGGGAGGCCTTGGTGGCCGGCCTCATCGTCTCGGGATGGGCTAGCCCGGCTGAAATCATCGTGGTGGAGCGCGAGGCAGCTCGAAGGGAGCAACTTGTCGCCTCGGGCGGTCTCGCGGGCCGCCACCAGGGCCTTCGAGTTGTCCCTGCAGTACGTCCCGACGCCGAGCCAGTCGAGGGCGCCGTCTTGGCTGTCAAACCAGCCGATGCGCAAGAAGCATGTCGTTCCCTGGCGACGGCAGGGGCCAAACGGGTGCTTTCGGTGGTCGCCGGCGTCGTTCTCGGAGACCTGGAGCAGTGGTGCCCCCAGGACTGCGCCGTAGTGAGGGCCATGCCCAATACCGGCGTAATGGTGAGAGCTGGGGCGGCCGCCATAGCCCCGGGCACTCACGCCCAACGCGCGGACATGGACTGGGCCACGGGGATCTTGGGCTCGGTCGGCACCGTGGTCGAGGTCCCAGAAGACCTTTTGGACGCGGTCACCGGCTTGTCTGGCTCTGGGCCTGCTTATGTTTTCTTGCTGGTCGAGGCCATGGTCGAAGCGGGAGTCGCCATGGGTTTGCCGCGACCGCTGGCGCATGCCTTGGTCGTGCAGACCCTCTTCGGTGCGGCTCGGCTCCTGCAAGAGACCGGGCAGAGCCCGGAAGCCCTTCGAGCTGCTGTCACGTCGCCAGGCGGTACCACCGCAGCGGGCTTGCGGGCTCTCGAAGCCGGTCGTGCCCGCTCTGTAGTGATCGAGGCGGTAGCCGCGGCCACCGAGCGCAGCCGACAGATGCGGAGCGCTGGGGGGCGGCCCGCCTGACATCACGACGCCCTTGGCGTGCACGACGCCCTTGCCCATGGCCTGGCCACGACTCTTGCAGTACAGGTAGCCGCGGCGAACGGCGAAACGCCTTTGCCACGCTTTTCGCGACAACGGCGCCCAAGCGTGGCCGAGCGGCAATTACCTCGCGGTTTGGCCTACCCTACGAAGACGGAGAAGGGTAAAAGACGATGGCCAAGCCGAACACAGCCCGGGCCAGGTCCCGCTACGTGACTGTTGCTGAAGTAGCGGGCCAGCTCAGGGTGTCGAACATGACCGTTTACCGGCTGGTGCAATCCGGCCAGCTGCCCGCTGTCCGGGTCGGTCGCTCGTACCGCATACGTGAAGAAGACGTCGACCGCTTCCTGGCCGCTCAGTACACCGCGGCGGGTTGAGCGCCGGTAGTGGCTCGTGCCGGGCCGGGCTGCCACGTCGATGAGCACGGCCAAAGGAGCGGGTACCCGGGCCGCTCGCCCGCCGCGCGTCATCAGCTTGCTAAGCGATTATGGCCTGGCTGACGGGTTCGTAGGGGCATTGCACTGCGTTATCCGCGCCCGCCTGCCCACTGCTCCCATCGTCGACATCACACATGAAGTTGCCCCCTGCGACATCCGTGCTGGGAGCCTGGCCCTACTCAGGGCGGCGCCGTACCTGCCATCGGGCGTCGTGCTGGCAGTGGTTGACCCAGGTGTGGCGACACCACGACGGGGAGTAGCGGTCCAAGCGGCCGGTGCGGACATGTTCTTCGTGGGGCCAGACAATGGCCTACTGCCACCGGCTGTTGATGCCCTTGGTGGGCCGCGATTGGTCGTCGAGCTCCAAGACCGCGGGTACTGGTCCCTTGCACCTGGCCCGACCTTCGCGGGCCGCGATATTTTTGCCCCCGCCGCAGCCCTTTTGGCAGCGGGAAGCGACCCGCTGCAACTGGGGGCACCGGTCGACGCGGTGGACCTCGTGAGGCTTCCTCCGCCGCAGGTGGGGAAAAGGCTAGATGGCTCTTGCCAAGCCGAGGTGACCTGGGTCGACCACTTTGGCAACGTGCAGCTTGCTGCTCGTCCGGCGGACCTGCCTAGCAGGCCTTTGGTGGCTGTAGAGCTGGTGGGCCAACCTCAAGTTGGCCCGGGCGGTGGGCGGGTGGCACGGTTCGTGCAGGCTTTTGCCGAGCTGGAGCCCGGCGAACTTGGCGTCTTGGTGGACTCGTACGGGCAGCTTGCTTTAGTCCTGGACAACGCCGATGCTGCTGCGAGCCTAAATGCCCACGAACGTGACGTAGTCGTGCTGCGGCCCTTGGGGCAGCGCGAGCGTGTGCCCTAGCAGCTAAGTCGGCCCAGAGCGGCAACGGCGTACGATTGTCGTGATGCCAGTACTGCCCTCTGCCAGCGCCGGGCTGCGAAGACAAAAGGCGGCTGCTGCACCAGCGGGCAAGGAGGCGGGCCAGTTGCCAGAAGAGCCAGAAGACAGGGAGGTCGGCGAAGAGGTAGAAGACAAGGAGCCAGGCCAGTCGCCACAAGACAAGGGGCTAGCTGGCTGGCCAAGGCCCCTGCCCGAAGCGACTGTGCGTCGCTTGCCTCTTTACCTGCAGGTGCTCGCAGAGACAGCCGATGAGCGACAAGCGACCATCTCTTCGGAGGGGTTGGCCAGCCGGGCTGGAGTCAATGCCGCTCAAGTGCGCAAAGACCTTTCCTACATGGGCTCTTACGGGACCCGTGGGGTGGGTTACGACGTAGAACTGCTCGCTCATAGGATCAACCAGCAGCTAGGCCTTGACGAAGTCCACAACGTCGCCCTGGTCGGGGTGGGCCACCTGGGCCAAGCCTTGGGCAACTACCGAGGGTTCGACGAGCGAGGCTTCCACATCGTGGCCGCGTTCGACGCTGACCCGGGCAAAGTCGGTGGCCGCCTCGGTGAAGTGCTAGTCGAACCTGTTTCCCGCATGGAAGAGGTGGTGAGGATGCGTCATGTCACGATGGCGATCATCGCTACCCCTGCGTCGGTCGCTCAAAAGATCACTGACCGCCTAGTGGCAGCGGGCGTGACGTCGGTCCTGAACTTCGCCCCCGTGCTGCTGAACGTTGGGCCCCATGTGAGCTTGCGAAAGGTCGACTTGGCAGTCGAGCTTCAGATCCTTGGTTACTACCAGCACTTACATGCCAGCACCACAAGCTCCTGATGTCGTTTGCCCGGCTGGCCTTATGGTGCCGGGACGCCGCCTTGCGCAGGCGACAGTCGCTGCCGGGGTGCTGGCGGACGCCCGGGCGAGGCTCAACGCACCGCCGGGGGCCACCACCGGGGGCCAGTTGTGAACTGCTCCCGAGTTGGCCATGTACGACCTAA
Source organism: Acidimicrobiales bacterium (assembly GCA_049966695.1). Taxonomy (GTDB): domain Bacteria; phylum Actinomycetota; class Acidimicrobiia; order Acidimicrobiales; family Palsa-688; genus JAKAWM01. The sequence continues at coordinate 7,976 of JBMFUG010000100.1, forward strand.
TATGCTCTGGTCGTCGAGCCGAAGCAAAGGAGCGCGCTGAGGCGTGTCTGTCGTTGTCGTCGGGGTAAGCCATCGCACGGTACCGCTCCACAAGCTGGAACCACTGGTCATCGGGCCAGAGGACGTGGCCAAG
>JBMFUG010000101.1:0-8082 GCA_049966695.1 Acidimicrobiales bacterium
AGGACGTGCAAAGCGAACGAGGCTGAGCCGGCCGTTACGGTACCCACCAGGGCCATAAAGGCCAACCCAGGCGGCGCAACGGGCATGGCCTCCAACCCGGCTGGGCCCAACCCGTCCCACCACGCGTGCCACCACCCCCCAACCCCTCCGACCGCCGAGGGGATCTGGCCCACGAGAGGCAGCGGGGCTGAGAGGATGTCCCGCGACCCCACCAGCAGCACTGCCACAAGGACTGTGGCCACGCCAGCGGTCACCCTCCAGTCGACCCGGCTACCGAGCTGCCGGGCCTCTGGGCCGCCATCAGCCGGCTTTTCGCCAAAAGACGGGCCGTGGCCATGTGCAAGATAGGACCGACGAGCGTCTGCCAAATGCGAGAGCAGGGAAAGACCATGGTTGCTCTCAACCCGCAAGCGCAGGACTGGGCGCAGGCGCGCGCTCCCTCGTGACCGCGAACGCCAAAGTGCCATGTCACTAGCCCGTCGCAGGTCCTGGGCGCGGCGGCGCGCCTCCCAAAGTTCCTTGGGGTAGCGCAGGGAACCCGTCAAGGCCAAAAGTGGCAGGAGCGACTCTCGCCAACGACCACGCCAGCCATGGCTGCCGCCCGGTCGCGGCCTCAACATGGCCAAGGCTGACTCACCGAGGGCGAACACAAGTACGACCGGCACAACCAGCACCAGGCTCCACGTGCCGTAGCAAGTCCACAAAGTCCTCAGCCGGTGCTCTTCGCGCAGACGTCGCTCGCCATGCCAGTCGGCATTGCCCTGCCGGCCAGCGCCGTTACTGCCGCCTTCTACCGCTTGAGGGCCCTTGCGCAACCCACGAGCGCTGGCCTCCAGGTGCCGCACAGGTGCCTGAGGGGCAACGATCACCCGAGCACCAGCGACCTGGGCACGCCAGCAAAGGTCAAGGTCTTCGCCAGGCGCCCCGGTCCCGGGGTTGAACCCCCCGAGGGCGCGCCAAAGGTCTGTGCGCACCAGGGTTGCCCCGCCCGGGGCCACAAAAACTTCCCTAACGCCGTCGTGCTGGCCCTGGTCCAGCTCACCCGGTTGGGCAAGTTGGTAGACGCCGCCCAACCTGTCAGCTCCCATGCCCACCGATAGCAACCGGTCCGTGGCGTCCCACATGACCAACTTTGGGCATACGAGGCCGGCATTGCTCCGGTAGGCCTCCTCGACCATAAGCCGCACCGTGCTCGGCTCGAAGGCAACGTCGTCATGGCAGAGCAGGACATGTGTCGCCCCCTCGACAAGCTCGAGAACTTGGTTGGCCGCTCTCGCAAAACCCTCACAGGCTCCAACCCGGGCCAAATGAGCATCGGGCAAGACGGCGGCCACCCGTTGGACGAGCGACGTAGGCACGCCGTCCTCGCCCGCACCGGCGTCAGCCACCAGCACCGACAGGTTGGGGTAGTCCTGGGCCCCGAGCGAGACAAGAACCTCCTCGAACCAGGTACCCGGGTCAGAAGCCACGACCACCACGACCACGGCTGGCGCCGCAGGAGGCGCCGCCACGGCTGGCCCACTTGGCGCCCCTTTGTTCTGGGCGGAGTCCATCCTAAAACCGCGAGCGTAGCGCAGAGCGCCCTTGGCCTGAGCCCTGCAGGCTCAGGCGACGGCGGCCAAAACCTCTTTCAGGGATTCGTCAAGCGTGACCTCAGGCTGCCAACCGGTGAGCCTGACCAGCCTGCTGGGGTCGCCCACCTGCTCGAAAAGATCCACAGGGCGGACTCGCTCCGGGTCAACTACGACCGGCACGTCCACCCCAGCGAGCGCCATAAGCCGTTGGAGCACGTCGGCTATAAGTACCGACTCACCCCGGCAGACGTTGTAAACGCCACCAGGCTCCCCCTTTTGCATGACCAGCCGGTAAGCCCTCACTACGTCCCGCACATCAGTCAAGTCTCGACGGACCTGAAGATTGCCTACGGCTATCTGGGACGCGCGCCCAGCGGCGGCCTTGGCCACCTGAGAAGCCAACGCGGGCACCACAAAAGACACCGTCTGGCCCGGCCCGGTGTGGTTGAACGGTCTCACCCGCACCACTTCAAGGCCTCTGCCGAGCCAGGCCTGGAGCCCGACAAGCTCGGCTGCCGCCTTGCTCGCCGCGTACGGCGTGACCGGGTTGAACGGGTAGTCTTCGCCTACCGGTAGCGACTCGGCCGGGACGTTGCCGTACACTTCTGACGAGCTGACCAATAGCACCCTCGGGGGACGCGTGAGAGCGGCCGCTGCACTGCACAGGTTTAGGGCCCCCAAGGCGTTCACGGCAAAGGTGCCGGCAGGGTCGTCCCAGGACTGGCGCACACTCGAGAGGGCCGCCAAATGGTAGATGGCCTCAGGAGCAACTTCGGCGACCGCCTTGCTAAGGCCCTCTAGGTCCCTGACATCAACCTGTTCGGACAGTTCGATCGCCTCGTCACCGCACTCGCGCAGGTGCCGGCACAGCCATGGGCCGACAAAGCCCACGCTCCCGGTAATTAGGGCTCGCATGTGCTCGACCCTAATAGCGACAACAAGGGCGCTGCACCAGGCCCTGCACAAAGACGCCTACAACCTCTTGGGCAAGGACGCCTACAAGCCCGCCACCTCACGGTAGACGTCGAGAGTCGCGGCCACCGTGGCTTCCCACGAGAACCGCGACGCGTGCTGCCGCCCCGCCTCCGCCATCTCGGCCCGTAGTGCCGGGCGCAACAAAAGAGCTTCTAGCGCCTCCGCCCAAGCCTCTACGTCCCGAGCCGGGACGAGCATGGCTGCACCGCCGCTCACCTCGCGAAGCGAGGGTATGTCTGAAGCCACCACAGGAGCGCCGGCGGCCATGGCTTCCAGCACGGGCAAGCCGAAACCCTCGTGAAGACTAGGGAACGCGAACACGGCCGCCCCAGAGTAAAGGGCAGCCAGCTCTCTTGCGCTCAGGCGGCCCAAGCGCCGCAAGGCGGGGCCGAGCTGAGCTAGGTCCTCCTTGGCTAACAAAGAAGCGTTCTGCCAACCCGCGTAACCGGCGAGGACCAAGCTCGTGCCGCTAAGGGCGGCATTTGACTTGAGCAGACGCGCCATGGCCGCGACAAGCGTCCCTACGCCCTTGCGTGGCTCGAGGCTCCCTACCCACAGGACGTAGTTCACGCCGTCCAGCCCAAAGCGCTCCAGCGCCTGCGGGTCTGGTCCTGTACGGTCTACACCGTAGGGCACCACCCTAACGCGCTCGGGTCGAAGGGCAGTGTGCTCCACCAGTTCGGCCGCGGCCGCCTCGCTACCTGTTATGACGAGGTCGGCCCGCTTAGCAGTAGCTCGCAACCCCATGGCGTGGAACCACCGCCCCCTAGGCGTGAAGGCCTCCGGGAACAGCACCGGGGCAGCGTCGTGCACGCTCACGACAAGCGGTTTCCCATGAGAAGGCAAAACAGCTAACGAAGGAGCGTGGACCACGTCGACATCCCATGACGTGGGGGGCCAGCCCAGCAGGTGCCAGGCGTCGTACAGCGCCGGTTTGGGCAACCAGAAAATCTTCGGAAGCCGGACCTTGCCCTGCAGGCCGGCTTCGGCCCACGCGGCGATGACGCGGGAACGGCGGTGCAACGCGGTGACAGGCTGCACCTCGACGCCCAAGTCAGCCAGAATACCTACAAGCCTGGCTGTGTACCGACCTATACCACCCGGTGAGGACGACAGGAGCTGCTCGACATTGACCGCGACACGCACCGGCACCATCCTTTCAGTTCAGCCAGTAGCAGAACAGGGTGGCTCCGACCAAGCCTTGCTCCGGCTCGTAAGGCAGATGTCGAGCTCGGGCTGGCGATGCCACATCGCCCTGCCGGCACCCTCTCCCATGGCCACTGAGCTAGAGGCAGCGGGCGCCAGCCTGCACGTCGTCCCCATGCGCCGGGTCAGCACCAGCCACGGTTTGGGGGGGTGGGCTGCTTACCTTTTCAGCTGGCCTGTGTCTGTTGCACGCCTGTGGGCCCTGGCCCGCAAAGTTGGTGCGGACGTGGTGCACAGCAACTCCCTGCACTGCTGGTACGGGTGGGCCGCCGCTGCCCTTGCCCGCCGGCCGCACGTTTGGCACGCCCGGGAGGTCGTTGCGCAATCAAAGCTCGCTCTCCGCCTCGAACGGGTGCTTGCCGCCCATTTCGCCGTGCGCGTGCTGGCTGTCTCCGGCGCTGTCGCCAGCCAGCTCGACAGCCGCAACGTCCGGGTGGTGACCGAGGAGGCCGACCCCGCAGAGTTCTTCCCGGGGCGCGCGGGGCGTGCTCGTACCCGCTACGGGCTGGCCGATGACGCCTTGGTCGTAGGTTACGTGGGGCGCATCGACACCTGGAAGGGCATCGACGTCCTGCTGGAGGCCGCCCCCGAGCTGCACGGCCCGCAGTTGGCCATCGCTGGGTCACCGGTAGCTGGCAAGGAAGGTTATTTCGCTGCGCTATCTGACCGAGCGAGGTCACTGGGAGCGCTGTGGCTCGGGCCTTTGTCAGGAGCCGATGCTGCCGACCTCATCGCAGACCTCGACTGCCTCGTGTACCCCTCTACGGCCCCCGAACCCTTTGGCCTGGTCCTGGTGGAGGCTCTGGCGTGCGGCGTGCCGGTCGTCAGCACCAGCTGGGGCGGCCCGCGGGAGATCTTGGCCGGCCTGGCGCCGTCTGCTGGCCGGCTTGTACCGCCTGGCGATGCCCCGGCCCTGGCGAGGGCGGTCACCGAGCTGCTCCCCCCGGCAACCAGCACCCGCCTTCGCCAAGGCCGGCCTGTTCTCAGGACGGGAGACCCGCCCCCCTACCCGGCTATCTTTGGGGAGCTCGTCCGCTAGCGGCACTTGGCACGGCCCCCGCACGCACGGCCCTTGCACGCTTGCACGCACGGGCCCGGCACGCACCATTGGCACCACCTGGGCGGCACCGCCAACCGAGTGCCGCAAACTGCCTGGCGAAGCTACGCTCGGGCCGTGCCCACCATCGAGCAGTCAGAGCGCATCAACGACGTCTATATCGTAAAACCGGACAAGTACGGCGACGAGCGGGGGGTCTTCATTGAGACCTACCGGCGCAGTTGGTTCCCCCTAGGGCGGGAGATGGTCCAGGCCAACCGGGCCGAGCGTCAAGCCGGAGCTGTGGTCGGCCTGCATTACCATCTTCACCAGGCTGACTACTGGACCGTACCCAAAGGACGCGCGAGGGTAGTGCTCCACGACCTACGGGCAGGCTCGCCCACGGACGGCGCCACCTTATGCCTTGACGTGGACGCCGACAACGCCCTGGGGGTCTTCATACCACCGGGGGTGGCCCACGGCTTTGCTTCCTTGACGGACCTCACTATTTCCTACCTCGTTGACAGCTATTACAACCCCTCCGACGAGCTCGGAGTGGCCTGGGACGACCCTGTCATCGGGGCGGACTGGGGCCTCACCGACCCAGTCCTTTCAGCGCGCGACCGGGCGAACCCGCTTCGCGCGGACCTGGGAGCCAACGTCCGGCCTCACGCCAGCCTCCGGCGGTGACCCCCCCGGTTGTGACCGCCCTGGCGGGCGGTGTTGGAGCGGCACGCATGCTCTCGGGGCTGGCCGCGGTAGTCGGCCAGCCCTCGCTAACAGCCATCGTCAATACAGCAGACGACATAGTGCTGCACGGCCTTTACGTGAGCCCAGATATGGACACGGTCACTTACACCCTGGCTGGCGTGTCCAACCCCGAGACAGGCTGGGGCCTCGTCAACGAGACCTGGGCGGTCATGGGAGCACTGCGGGCGTTCGACCCTCAGAGCACAAGAGCCACAGCCCCACCGCGAGCACCTACGGCACCAACAGGCCCGCAGGCAGCGCCCGAGAGCCGGCCGGCAAGAGGTCTAACCTGGTTTGCCCTTGGCGACAAAGACCTTGCCACTCACTTGTACCGCACCGGCCGGATGGCTGCCGGGGCCACGCTCTCGCAGGTTAGCGAAGAAATAGCACGCCGATGGGGAGTACGGGCACACCTGGTGCCCATGACGGACAGCCGAGTTGAGACCCGGGTCACCGTCGAGCTGCCCGGCCTTGGCTTGCAGGAGATCGGCTTCCAGGACTACTTCGTAGGCTTTCACCACTCCGTACCCGTGAAAAGCCTGCGTTTTGACAACATCGAAAAGGCAGCACCCGCACCAGGGGCCATCGAGGCGATCGAACAAGCTGACGTTGTTGTCATTTGCCCGTCGAACCCGTTCGTGTCCATCGGCCCAGTGCTGGCCGTGCCCGGGATAGCCGAGGCAGTTACCTGCCGACGCGACCGCAACGTGGCCGTTTCCCCGATCATTGCCGGAAAAGCGCTAAAGGGGCCAGCAGACCGCATGCTGAGCGAGCTTGGCCACGAGCTCTCGGTTGTCGGGATAGCCAGGCTGTGGACGAGCCTTGCCTCTACGCTCGTGGTCGACGAGGCTGATGCCGAGCTGGCGCCTCGGGTCGAGGCCGAAGGAATGCGTTGCCTGCCGGCGAGAGCAGTGATGTCCGGCCCAACGGAGGCAGCGGCGCTGGCGCGAGCCGCGTTGGGCGCAGTACTCGGCCCCGACCAGCTTGCGCTGAAGCAATGATATCGCTATTTCCTATAGAAGGCCTGCCCGAAGTGACGCCGGGCGACCAACTGGCCGATATGATAACCGGCGCATTTGAGCTGCATGACTACGACGTCGTTGTCGTCACGCAAAAAGTCGTGTCAAAGGCCGAGGGCCGGCTGGTCGAGCTCGACCCGGCCGACACGACGGCCCGCCGCAGGTTGGTCTATAGCGAGAGCACCCGCGTGCTGAGAGAACGCGACGGGCTCATTATCTCCGAGACCCGCCATGGTTTTATTTGCGCCAATGCAGGCGTAGACCTCTCGAACGTCAAAAACGGGCAAGCCGCTCTTTTGCCCCTTGACCCAGACCGCAGCGCTCGACGCCTTAGAGACGCAATGCAAGCCCGCACCGGAGCGGTCCTAGCCGTCATAATCTCCGACACATTCGGGCGAGCCTGGCGCTCAGGCCTGACTGATGTGGCGATCGGGTGCGCAGGCATCGCAGCGGTTGTCGACCTACGTGGCACCCCAGATGCCCTGGGCCGCGAGCTGGCTGTCACGCAGGTGTGCGTCGCCGACGAGATCGCGGGAGCCGCCGAGCTAGCCAAGGGCAAGGCCAACGGGGTACCTGCCGTCGTAGTGCGGGGCGTCCCCAAACCCTGGTTCCGCGAGTCCTCTGTGCGCGCAGAAATTGTCCGGCCGCACCAGCTCGACCTCTTCCGCTAGGGCCAGCCCGACTGTTGCCCTGACCGGCCAGCCGCAGTTGGGTCACCTAGAGCGGCGCGACAACTGGTACCAAGGGATCACGAGGCGCTGCACCACATAAGTGACCGCGAACAGCCCGATGCTCACGATAGCTGTCACGCCGACAGCAGCGTAAACAAGGTCCGTGCGGAACTGGTTGGCCTGCTCCGACATGAATATCCCCAGGCCAGACGAGGCGCCGACGTACTCAGCAAATATCGCCCCCACCACCGCATAAGTAATGGCGATGCGCAGGCCAGCAAAAAAGTACGGCAGCGCGCCAGGCAGCTCAAGCCGCCAAAAAAGGCCCCAGCGGTTGGCGCCCATCGACCGCAAAAGGTTCTTGGCGTCCCCTTCAGCCGCGTCGAAGCCTTCAGTCAAGCCCACAGTGACCGGGAAGAACGTCACGATAGCCACCACCACCAACTTCGGAAGCAGCCCAAAGCCAAGCCACAGGTCGATGATCGGTGCTATTGCCACCAGCGGCAGCGTTTGCGACACGATAAGAAAAGGGTAAAGAGCACGACGGCAGGGGCCCCATAATTGCATGACCACCGCAAGGACAAAGGCGCAAACGAGCGACACCCCAAAACCGAGGAACGTCTCTTCCAAGGTTGGGACCGTATTGGCCCAGATCGCTGACCTCCAGTCCCAGCCTTGGCTGACGACCAGCCAAGGCGTGGGCAAGATCTGCGGGCGGACGTGGGCGGCGCTAGCCACTAGCTGCCAAAGGCCAAGGGCCACCGCAGCGACTACCAATGGGGGCACAACGACACTGCCCGCCCTCCGAGACCTAGACAAGGCCGGCGCCCCACCTGGAAAGGCCCTCAGCC
>JBMFUG010000102.1:0-7773 GCA_049966695.1 Acidimicrobiales bacterium
GGGGCAGCTGAGGCGGACGACCAACTTGGCCTTGCCGGGAAGGTCTGCATCGTAGGCACAAGTGAGCCTATACTCGACGTCAAGTACCTGAACAACGGCACTATAAACGCGGTTTACACGTGGGACGCCGCCCTGACTGGACAAGCCACGATGAACGGTGCCCTTATGCTTGCTGAAGGTAAGACCATTAAGCCAGGCACTAATCTCCATGTGCCCGGCTATACGGACATTCAGAGGTGCCCGCCAGGTGATTCACCACACTGTTTTATGGGCAATGCCATATTGGTCGTGACGAAGAAAAACCTGAAACAGCACACGTTCTAGCGAGCTTTATAGGGTCCTACCAAAACCAGTAATTGCCACCCAGTGCCGGCTTGCCCAAGGCGCCCGTGCACTGGGTGGCCTTTAGTTCCGTTGTTAGGTTGAGGTAACTAAAGAACCAGTGACCAAGGAACCATGACAGAACCTGTTGTTGAGATAAGAGACGTGACGGTTCGCTTTGGCGGCGTGCTCGCCCTTGACAGGGTCTCGCTAGCAATTATGCCGGGCATGGTGCATGTGATAGCAGGTGAGAACGGGTCAGGGAAGTCGACGCTGATCAAAGTGATGAGCGGAGTGGTCACACCGAACCATGGGTATGTGCAAATCGCCGGTAAACGCCACCAGGGCCTCGATCCGCGGACCGCGATTGCCGAGGGCGTGAATGTCGTGTACCAGGACCTATCACTTTTCCCCAATCTCACTGTCGCTGAGAACATAGCCCTGCCGTTGCAGAACGCTGAGAGGCGACGTCTCTGGGACGGGCGAGCGGCCGCGAAGGTTGCCACCCCGCTGCTTACCCTTATGGGAGTGTCGATTGACCCCATGACCCGCGTAGCGTCGTTACCCTTCGCAGAACGTCAGCTGGTGGCTATTGCTCGGAGTCTTGCCCAAGAAGCCAAGGTGGTCCTCTTGGACGAGCCGACGGCCGCTCTGACCCCCAAGGAGGTAAGCGCGCTTTTTGACGTAGTAGCGAGATTACGCGAAGGCGGCACCGCCATCGTCTTCGTCAGTCACCACCTCGGGGAGATGCTAGCAGTCGGGGACCGCGTAACGGTACTCAGGAACGGGCGCATTGTCGCTGACGGACCGGTCGGCGAGTTCGACAGGCGGGGCCTTAGCAGCGCGATGATAGGTCATGAGGTGGAAGATAGCCGTCCCGCGCCTTTGAGCGCGGTGGGTGCCGAACAGCCTGTACTAGAGGTGCTGCATTTAACTTGCCCGCCAATGTACTTCGATGTCTCGTTCGCTCTCGGCCGGGGCGAGGTCCTCGGGCTTGCTGGACTGCGCGGGTCAGGCGGCGAGGCTCTCCTGGAGTCGCTCATCGGTCGCAGACCCCCAAGCGGAGGGCGTATTCTGGTCAAGGGTGAGCCACATGCCTTCCGTAAAGTGGCCGATGCCCTACACGCTGGCATCGGCTTCGTACCAGGGGACAGGCTAAACGAAGGACTGTTCTTAACTGAACCAGTGGGAGACAACGTAGTCGCCGCCGACATCACTCGCGTCTCCTCACGCTGGGGAGTGCTATCCAGACGCGGCGTAACGACGACGGCCTCACGCATGGTCCGGTCCCTGCACATCAAGACTCCGTCTACCGCTGTCCCAGTAAAAACGTTATCAGGCGGGAACCAGCAGAAGGTGGTACTAGCGAAGTGGCTGCTCCGGGAGCCAGAGGTACTAGCCCTGAACGGCCCCACGATAGGAGTTGACGTGGGCGCCAAGGCGGAGATCCAGGCGTTGCTGACCGAGCTCAGTAGACAGGGCAAAGCCATTATCCTACTATCCGACGATATTCCCGAGATAATCTCGCTGTGCCACCGGGTGATCGTGTTCAGCGCAGGCCGTGTGTCGCGTGTTTTGGTGGGCTCGGACGTCAATGAGGAGGAGATCATGAAGGCGGCAGCGGCATGACATCAACAAGAGAACTTGACGCTGGGCCGCAAGATAAGTTCAGCCCAAATGTTCAGCGGCTAAGTAGACTTCGGGGGCCGAATGGTGAGGGATATATCGCTGCGGCCATCGTGGTCTGGTTCCTCGTTGTGGGGGTGCTCCAGCCCAAGTTCTTCAGCCTAGGTACGATCTTTAGCGTTGTAGATTCCTCAGACGAACAAGCTTTGCTTGCACTGGGTTTCCTACTACTACTGATAGCGGGCGGTATCGATGTGTCCTTCGATGCTATTGGCATTTTTGCTGGGTACTCTGTTGCAGCGCTGGTAGCTGAGCATGGCTTCAGCGGCAGCGACGTCATAGCCTTCTTGCTCGCATGCCTTATAGGCCTTGGCTTGGGATTTGTGAATGGTTTGGTCGTGGTGGGGTTGCGCCTACCGACGCTAATTGCAACGCTGGGGACTCGCGCGCTATTTGCAGGGGTTTTGCTAGGGGTTATCGGTTATAATACGATCAACTCAATACCGGGCGCGATAGGAAGTTTGGGTCTGTCCAACCTGGTGAGCACGTCGGTGAACGGACAGTCGATAGGGCTGCAGACTGCCCTGATCCCGGTCGTGGTGGCCGGAGTGGCCGTGTGGGCAATGTTGAACAGAACTGTCATGGGCCGTAACACTTACGCTCTCGGTTCAGGGGACGAGCCGAGCCGGCGTGCAGGTGTAGCGGTACGCAGAACGAGGATGCTACTGTTTTGCGTCGCAGGAGTGCTCGATGGCGCGGCCGGGATGGTACACGTTGGTCTCGGCGGCGTAGCCAATCCTACTGACATGGTTGGCAACGAGCTTACCGTGATCGCAGCGGTCGTATTAGGTGGAGCCTCCATATTCGGGGGGTCGGGCTCCGTTTTGGGGACGATGCTGGGAGTGTTCTTTATCCAGTTGATCATGTACTCACTAATTATCTTGGGCATACCCAGCGCGTGGGACGACTTTGCGGTAGGGTTTGCTCTTCTAGGTGGTATATTGTTGCAGCTTTCGGGCTCGCGCGGCAGGTCTCTTCAGGTGGGCGCGCCGCGGCGAGTGAAGGCCCGGGTCTTGATCTCGAGGTTGGCACGGTGAAAAAGACCGTCAGGTCGGGAAGGGGGCTGCTGTGGTCAGCGCTGCGCTCAGAGCGCAGCCCATTACAGCTTGTGGTGGTAGCAGTCGCTCTGTTCGGCGTGTTCACTGCTTTGGATCCAACAGTGTTTCCCTCGGTAAGCGATTTGCAGGCGATGGGCTTTCAGTTGCCTGCAGAGGCACTGCTTGGCCTCGCAGTTATGTTCTCGATGGTTATGGGAGGTATCGACCTCTCAGTGGTGGCCATCGCGGACTTGTCCGGTGTGGTAGCGGTAAGCTTTTTTGGCGCTGTGCATAGTAGCTCGTGGCTTACGATGGTGGCCGGAGGCCTGCTAGCGCTGCTCGTAGGTGTTAGCGCAGGAGCGATAAATGGCTTCCTTATAGGTGGGATCGGGGTGACTGCGATTCTGGCGACGCTGTGCACCTCGGATATTTTCAGTGGGTTGGCTACTGGTTTGACGAAAGGGGTGGCACTGCTGACCGTTCCTGCGGGTCTTCTGACGTTAGGCGATGGCCTCGTCGGGGGAGTGCCTGTTGCGATGATAGTGTTTCTAGTACTGGCTGTCGTCAGTGGCTTTTTGTTGAGTCGGACTGCAACCGGTTTTCGGCTTAGGCTGTCTGGCGCGAACCCGAAGGCTGCGGAGCTTTCGGGTATAGACCAGTTTCGTGCTCAGATGGTGACGTATATCGTGAGTGGCGCTCTGTCGGCTGTTGCGGGCATGATTTTTGTCGCTCTTGAAGACAGCGCGACGCCGGATTACGGGCAGTCGTACCTTTTGCTGGCGGTTCTTGTTAGCGTGTTCGGCGGAACTGCGTTGACGGGCGGTTTCGCAAGCGCGTCTGGGACGATTTTGGCGGCTGTCGCGTTGGTCATGTTGTCAACTGGAACGGTACTGCTGCACATGAACCAGTACCTGTACGAGGCACTTGAGGGGGCCTTGGTTATCGCGGTGATGGTTGGGCGACAGGAGCTCCAAGGCATTGGCGGCTCGGGCGGAGAGAGAGAGGGGTTGGTCGACGTGATAGAGGGCGTGGGCGATGTGGGCGGGCGAACTGGGGCTACCGTCAGCAGCCGGGAAGGAGTGGGGCATGGTCGGTCGACAGTTGAGTGAGCCGGAGGCAGACCTGGCTGCGACGCTGGAATTGTTGTGCGGCGTGGCGGCACCGTCGGGGAACGAGGACCGGCTGACTGCGCTTATCGTGGACACGCTTGGCGGCTGGGGTCTGGAGCCTCGGGTAGACAGACTGGGCCAGGTTAGTGTGGCCCTGGGTGAGGACGCTGGACCGAGGGTCATGGTTAGCGCGCACCTGGACGAGCTTGGGTTGACCGTGCGGACTATCGATAAGGGTGGGTGGCTCGGCGTTGAGCGGCTGGGGGGCGTGCCGGAGCGTGTCCTGCCGGGGACTCGGATTGTGGTCCACACCCGCGCCGGCGATGTGCCAGGTGTGGTGGGGTTGAAGGCTCATCATTTGACCTTGCAGGAGGAAAAATATATTGCGTACCCTGTCACGCAGCTTTACGTGGATATCGGAGGCTTCTCGGCAGAGGATGTTAGGGGTATGGGCGTGCGTGTTGGGGATCCAATTACGTACCAGCCGTATTGGTCTGTGCTCGGCAACGGCCGTTTAGCGGGCAAGGCTTTGGACAACCGTGCCGGTGTGGTGTCGCTGCTGGCGTACACGCGGAGGTTGCAGCGCTCCGTGCCGTCGAACAGGGTTTATGTTGCCTTTAGCACGCAGGAAGAGTTCAACGTTCGCGGCAGCCTAGCGTTGTCTGCCGCATTGCGGCCAGACATAGTGGTCAATGTTGACATCTCGCCGGCGACGGACACTCCTGACCTAGCTGGCCGTGGAGCTGTCCGCCTGGGAGGAGGTCCTATTCTGTCCAGGTTATCGTTTCATGGCCGCGGTACGCTAGGGGGGCTGGTGCCTCACCCCGCGTTGGTAAGGGCAGTAGAGGAAGCTGCTGCACGGGCCAATGTTCCTTTGCAGCAGAGCGCGATCGTGGGCGTCGTGACTGACGCGGCGTTCTTGCCGATGGCTGACGCAGAAGGCGTCGCGGCGGTCGAGGTTGGCATCCCACTGCGCTACACACATTCGCCTGTTGAGACGGTACAACTGAGCGACGTCCAGGCTTGTATTGACCTACTTACCGCGCTGACTCCGGCACTTGGCAATATCGACCTTCAGCGAGGAGAGGCCCAACTGAAAGAAGGAGGAATCGGATGAACGCTATTCAGCGTGTTTTCGGCAAAGATAAGGCGATTATAGCCATGGCGCATTTTCCGCCTCTGCCTGGTCAGCCTCAGTACAACCAGAGAAAGGGCGTTGGAGGGATCGTAGAGTCGCTTGCAAAAGACTTAGCTGTCCTGGCCGAGGCAGGTTTCGATGGCGTCATGTTTTGTAACGAAGGCGACCGTCCCTACCGCATTACTGCGGGTCCCGAGACAACAGCAACCATGGGCGCAGTTATCGCCCAGCTGGTGCCGAGCATATCGATTCCTTTCGGGGTGGATATTTTGTGGGATCCGGAAGCGGCCGTTGCGCTCGCGGTAGCGACTGGCGCGTCGTTTGTACGCGAAGTGTTCACGGGTTCGTACGCTGGTGACTTCGGGATCTGGGCACCCGACCCAGCTAAGGCGTTGGGGATGCGCCAGCGGCTGGGTGCAGATGGGTTGCAGCTATTTTTCAACATAACTGCTGAGTTTGCTGCCCCTATTGCTCCTCGTGATATTGGCACTACGGCTCGGTCAGTTGCTTTTAGTTCACTGGCCGATGCTATTTGTATATCTGGGGCAATAACGGGGAGCCCACCCGCGCGTGAGGACCTACTAGCCGCGAAGAAAGGCGCTGGGCAAGTCCCGGTGCTGGCCAATACCGGTGTTTCCGCGGCCAACGTTGGTGATGTCCTGGAGGTGACTGACGGCTGCATCATTGGCTCTAGCCTGAAGCGAGACGGGCTTACGTGGAACGAGGTGGACAAAAGCCGAGTGGATGCTTTTATGGAGGCAGCCGCCGCCGGAAGGAGTTGGAGACCGAGGGCCAAGCATGTATGAGCGGGCAAGGCGTGTGGAGCACAGTGGGCAGAGAGGCCCGGATTCTATATTGGCACGTCGGGGTGTCGCAGGTGGGTGGGGTGACCGTGGTTTGGTTGAGTGGGCTACGCACCGGTGCAGCTTGTGCGGAGAGTGGCGCGGCGCTCGGCCGGCATCTAAGCCTGGCAGTCTGGCAGTGAGGGTGTGACGAGTTGTGGGAGGCTCGTAGTTGTTGTGTTTCGATTTAGCCGTTCGCTTGCGGAGCGCTAAGGAGGAGTGCGTAGGTGAAGAAGCTTATTAATAGGCCGGAGCGTTTCGTTGACGAGATGCTTGAAGGTCTTATCGCGGCTCATGTTGGCGAACTTCGGAGCGCAAGTTTAGACAACCGTGCGCTGGTGCGCGCAGACGCGCCTCTACGCGGGAAGGTCGGGATAGTGACCGGAGGTGGAAGTGGTCATTTACCGCTATTCCTGGGCTATGTTGGCCAGGGGCTGTGTAGCGGTGTAGCCGTCGGCAACGTGTTTTCTTCGCCGTCTTCGGAGCAGGTGCTGGCAGCTACGCGCGCCGTGGACGGCGGTGAGGGTGTTTTGTACCTCTACGGCAACTACGGAGGTGATGTGCTTAACTTCGATTTGGCTGCGGAGATGGCTAAGGCGGAAGGCATTGATGTTGAGACCGTGCTGGGGACTGACGATGTTGCATCGGCGCCGCCAGAGCGCCGAGAACAACGTCGCGGCATCGCGGGGCTGGTGTTCGCTTATAAATGCGCAGGGGCTGTCGCAGAGCGAGGCGGCACGTTGAAGGAGGTTGCAGCGGCAGCTCGACGGGCGGTATTATGGACGGGCACTATGGGAGTGGGGCTGTCGCCAACGGTTCTGCCCGAAGCTGGCCAGCCGACTTTCGAGATCGGCGAGGACGAGATGGAGATCGGCGTCGGTATCCATGGTGAGCCGGGTTTGCACAGAGGCCGGCTTGAGCCAGCCGACGATGTAGCCGAGCGTCTAGCCGTGAGCGTCATGGAAGACTTACACCTTGCCAGAGGCGACCAGGTCGCCGTTCTTGTCAATGGCCTGGGTGCCACTCCGTTGGAGGAGCTGTACATACTCTACCGCCGTGTACGTCAGTTGCTGGATGAGGCG
This sequence comes from Acidimicrobiales bacterium, assembly GCA_049966695.1. GTDB lineage: Bacteria > Actinomycetota > Acidimicrobiia > Acidimicrobiales > Palsa-688 > JAKAWM01. Next base: position 7,216 of record JBMFUG010000102.1, read on the forward strand.
AGCATTACTGTGTACAGGAGTTTTATCGGCGAATACGCAACAAGCCTGGAGATGGCGGGCGCGTCGTTAAGTGTTCTGAAGCTGGACGACGAGCTCGTGAGACTTCTCGATGCTCCAGCTCGTTCGCCTTTGTTTCGGCCATGAACCAGCTTGCCGAGCGGGTAGACGGGGCCTTGGAGAGGCTGGCTGAAAGTGCGGAAGAGCTACGGAGCCTTGATGCCGCCATAGGTGATGGTGACCTCGGGATCACGGTTAGCAAAGGAGTGGCAGCAGCGCGGAAGGCACTGGCTGAGTTGAGCGAGCAGGCCGACGTTGCCCAGTTGCTCCAGTCCATTGGGAGCGCGTTTGCCAGTGCTAACCCTTCGACGTTTGCGGCCCTAGTGGGCGGTGCTGTGATGAGCGCCGCGCGAGTTGTCAGTGGGGCGTCCACATTTGACCGCAAGCTCGCAGTTCTGGCCCTGCGCGCAGCGGCAGACAGCATTGCCACTCGGGGCAAGGCCCAATTGGGCGACAAGACGATGCTCGACGCGCTTTACCCCTCTGTCGACGCGCTGGAGG
>JBMFUG010000103.1:0-7632 GCA_049966695.1 Acidimicrobiales bacterium
GAGCCCCGCGCCGGCCGCCCAAATCGACGGCCGCGACCTGCCCCCGTCGCCCAGGCAAGCGTCAGCCCCCAACGCGGGTCAGGTACTCACCGCTGCGGGTATCGACTTTGACCTTGTCGCCCGGGTTGACGAACAACGGGACTTGGACCGTGAGCCCCGTCTCCAAGACGGCCGGCTTCCTAGCACCCGAAACCCTGTCGCCCTGCACACCAGGCTCGGTCTGGGCCACCGTCAGCTCCACCGCGGCTGGCAAGTCCACCCCGATGATCTCCCCCTCGAAGAACTGGAGCAGTACCGAGTCGCCCTCCTTTAAGAAATTGGCGGCAGGCCCTAGCGAATCACGTGAAGCAGGCAGCTGCTCGTAATCGCGCGAGTCCATGAACACGTACGAACCACCGTCGGCGTACAGGAACTGCATTTCTTTCTTTTCGATGATCGCCTGGTCGAGCTTCTCGTCAGCCCGGTAGGTCCGGTCGATCACTGCCCCTGTGCGCATGTTCTTCAGCTTCGTCCGCACGAAGGCGCCACCTTTGCCCGGCTTCACATGCTGGAACTCCACAACAGTGTAAAGGCCCTCTGGGAGGTTGAGGGCCATCCCGTTCTTCAGGTCATTTGTCGACACTGCAGCCATTTGTTAGAGACCTTCCTACTGGACGTTGTGGCCTAGTTGCTGTCCGGGCACCTGATCGCCGGCGCTGTCACCAGGCGCTTGCCTTGGGGCTGGCGGTGAGCGCACGGTAGCCGTCCCGGTCGACCACGACCATGTCTTCGATGCGTACCCCACCGAGCCCAGGCATGTACACTCCTGGCTCCACGGTCACCACGTGACCGCAGGCGAGTATATCCTCCGAACCGTCGCCCAGCGAGGGGGCCTCATGGACGTCTAGCCCTACCCCGTGCCCCGTACTGTGCACGAAGTACTCGCCCCAGCCAGCTGCCTCGACCACGTCACGGCACGCCTTGTCCACGTCCGCAGCCTTGACGCCGGCCTGCACGGCCGCCAGGCCAGCCGACTGGCTCTCCAGCACGACCGTGTACATCCTGCGAAGCTCGGGGGCGCAAGAGCTCCCTTCCCCGCCCGCCACTACCGTGCGCGTCATGTCCGAGCAGTACCCCTCGACCCGGGCGCCAAAGTCCATAACCACCATTTCGCCCGGCTTCACCGTCCTCTCACCAGGGCTGTGATGGGGCTTGGCTGCGTTGGGGCCGGCGGCGACGATCGTCTCAAAGGCTGTGCCTTCGGAGCCGAGGCGGCGCATCTCGGCGTCGAGGGCCAAAGCAATAGCGGCCTCAGTGGGCTGCTCGTGCACAAGCGGTACCACCTCGGCAAAAGCCGCGTCAGCAATGGCCGCGGCCGCCGCGACACGGGCGACCTCCTCCGGGCTCTTTTTCTCCCGCATCCCCTCCACCAGCCCGGTAGTCGGCACCAGCTCCAGGCCCCTCGCCCAGCTTTCTCGCCATCTCCTTGCGGCTCCCCAGCTGACGTGGTCCGCTTCCAGGCCGACTTTGGAGACGCCAGCCAGCAGCTCCCTCAGCGCTTCGCCCTGGCTTGGGCCCCGGCGCACCAGGACGCTCACGTCCACGCCAGCGTCGGCGAGCTCCTGCGGGGCCTGAGTAGCGTAGCGCCCGTCCGTCACGAGCACCGCAGCGTCGCTCAGCAGGAGCAACATGGCTGATGACCCGCTGAAGGAGCTCAGGTAACGCACGTTCGTCGGGTTGGAAATGATAAGCGCCTCACAACCCGCCTCGTCCATCAGTTGCCGCAGGCTCCCTAACCGTAAAGCGGTGCCCATAGGAGGCAGCGGCCGCGCCCCGGCGACCGCACCAGCGGCAGCCAGCCGGGAGCTGTCGGGCACCTCAGTGCCAGCTGCAGGCGGGGCAGCACTGGCCGATACGTGCGCGTCAGAGGACATACGCCCATCGTGGCACGCTATAGGTGCTATGAACCAACGCCCTACCGCCAGGCTGCTGCTTTCGGCCCCCGACCGCCCTGGCCTCGTCGCCGCCATTGCGAACTTCATCTACGACAACGCGGGCGACGTCACCGAGGCCGACCAGCACACCGACGAAGAAGAGGGGATGTTCTTCCAAAGGGTCGAGTTCCGCCTCGAAAGCTTCAAGCTCACTCGCGAAGAGATCTCCCCGGCACTCGCCGAGGTAGCGGCACCGCTCGGGATGCGCTACCAAGTCCGTTTCTCAGACGAAGAACGCCGGGTGGCCGTCTTGGCCTCCCGCCAGCCGCATTGCCTAGTAGACCTGCTGGGGCGCTGGCACGCCGGCGAGCTCCCAGGCCGTCTTGTGATGGTCGCTTCCAACCACCCTGACCATGCCGAGCTGGTGGGCCGTTTTGGCCTGCCGTACCACCACCTGCCGGTTACCCCAGCCACTCGCGCCGACCAGGAGCTTGCCCTGCTGGAGCTGCTCGCCGACGCCGGCGTCGAGCTCGTAGTCCTTGCCCGCTACATGCAGATCCTCTCGGAGAGCTTCATCGAGCGTTGCGGGTGCCCGGTCATCAACATCCACCACTCGTTCCTCCCAGCCTTTTCGGGCGCCCAGCCCTACCACCAGGCGCACGCACGCGGGGTCAAGCTGATAGGCGCCACCGCCCATTACGCGACCGCCGAGCTCGACCAGGGCCCGATAATCGAACAAGACACAGCACGTGTCTCGCACCGTGACGGCGTGGCCGACCTGGCCCGCATCGGCCGCGACTTGGAAACAGTGGTCCTGGCACGAGCAGTGCGCCTCCACTTGTCAGACAGGGTGCTCGTCCACGGTCACAAGACAATCGTTTTTGCCTGAGGCCGTCTTTGCCTGAGGCTCGCCCGGCCGCCCAAGTCCCAGACCAGCACCTGAGGCTAAGGGTGCTCGTCCCTAGGCCGCTGGTGGGGGCCCCTAGGCCGCTGGTGAGAACGCCTGCGGCACTCGTCGACCCTCGAAGCGGCGTGCTCCACCCTGTGAAATGGGTCAGCGACTTGAACCGTACGGGTGAAGGAGCCGTTGAGCGCCTTTCGGCATGCCCCCGGCACGTCGAGCACGTGCACTGCAGGCAGCCCGACAAGCAGCTCGCACATGCGCGTAGGGTTCGGTCCCACAGAGGCCCTCCAGTGCCGACGGTGTTAGCAACCATCGGTCCCGTCGGGCCCCTGCACCGCGTACGCGGGCTCTCAGGTCGCGACAAGGCCCCGCTCAAGTCCGAAGGCGCACTTCACGCGTGCACGCCGCGGCAACCGTAGGGTCGTGAGTAACGATCACTAACGTCTTTCCGGCTTCGTTCATCTCCCGGAGCATCACCAGCACAGCGTCTCGGTTGGCACTATCGAGGGATCCAGTCGGTTCGTCAGCGAGGACCAGTTCGGACGGCTTCAACAGTAGCCGGGCGATGGCGACCCGCTGCTGCTCGCCGCCGGAAAGCTCGAACACCTTCTTCTGTGCGACGTCCGACGACAAGCCCACCCTCTCCAATGCCCCTGCTCGGTCCCGGCGCTTTTTGTCCCGTCTCCCCACCACGTACTCCTGGGCAACGCGCAGGTTGTAACCGACCGTCTCATTGTCAATGAGCGCGTAATTTTGGAACAGATAGGAAAGCCGGTTGCGGCGAAGGTGCGTGGCGCCTCGCGACCCCGGGGCTGGAGCACCCTTGCCGAAGAGGCGCACCCGGCCAACATCCGGGGCCTCCAGCAGGGCGATGATGTTGAGCAGGGTCGTCTTGCCTGAACCAGTTGGCCCGGTCACCGCAACCATCTCCCCGGCGCGGACAACCAGGTCAGTGCCAGCCAGGACAACCCGTCCGCCGTAGCGCTTCAACACCCCCTTCAGCTCGCACACCGTCGCCACCTTCGGCTCAGAACTCCTCTTTCAGCACCGCGGCCAGCCGACGGCGCTCCAGGTGCGCCAGCCAGACGGCCGCGAACACGAGCTCGCTCCCTCCGACCACTGCCATAACTGCCAGCATCACCGACAAACTGGCTACGTTCCCGCCGCCTGTCCGCGCCTGCCCAGAGCCCGTGCCCAATCCTGCGGCGTTCACCGCAAGCGCCGCCAGTCCCTCCAGCACCGACGTCCCAGCCATCGCCAGGAACGCCTCCCGGTGAGCACGCCACAGCCCGAAGCCGAACAGCCGACGGACTGCGACCTTGCGGGCGAAACGCTCGAAGGCGATCGCCAGGCCCTGAGCGACAAAGGCGAACATCACGACCCCGAGCACGGCGGCGCCAATAGCGATGTCCACCATCTCCTGGCGAAGCTCGTGCACCTCCTCGAAGACCCAGTCGTCCATCGTCACGAGATGAGCAAGGTTGCTGCTCAGCTTCATCTTTGCCAGAGCCGGCTCCAAGTCGCGCAACGTGGCCTCCGGGCCACCCGGTGCCAGGCGGACCTTGAGCGCCGCATCGGCGCCACCGGTGATGGCATTGGCCCGGTCTAGGCCAGCACTGTTGGAAAGAGTCATAACCTGGACGATCGGGCTGGTGATCATGTCCCCTCCCCGTGGGTTCACGTACGGGTCGAAACTGAACACCTCGTAGTGGGCAGGCATCCAAATGATGCGCACCCGCTGGTGGGCGACTGCCGGTGGCACTGCCCGACCCAACCAGGTCTCGGTCTCGTCGACGGTGACTTGGCGCTGCTGCCTGAAATAAGCCAAGATACGGGCACGCTCGGGCCATAGCCCCTTCGGCACTAGCAGCACCCAGGCCGTAGTGCTCTCTCCCACCGTTACCGCGTGGCCTTCTGCGTCTCGCAATGGGTAGGCGCGTAGGTAGTTGGGGTTGACTGTCACTGAGAAGTAGACCCCACGTCGGGGGGGCGGCTCGCCCTGGTTGTAGTCGGTGGCGTCGATGTACAAAGCCCCCTCTCGGTCGAGCAGCGGGTACAGCTCATAAGTCTCGGCAACCTTCGCACCAGGCCGGCCGGTCTCGAGGGCAAGGAGGTCGTCGCCGACGCTCACCGGGTAAAAAATCCCATAGCTCCTGGTAGCCGCCCAGTCGCCGAGCTGCGCTCGCTCGCTCGTGGCCTCTGTCCACTGCAACCACAGTCCCGCACCCACCACGACCACAGCCACCCAACAAACAGCCTTCACCGCCGTGTTGAGGGCAAAGATCCCCCCCGTGGCCTTCCGGTTCTTCAGTGACTCGTTCAGCCGTGCACGCCAGACGTAGCCGGCCGTGAGGAACGAGAAGGCAAGCACAACGAGCGCCACCCGCCCCAGTGCCACCTCCACCCGCACCACAAAACCAACCGTGGTGCCAGGCACAGAGCCAGCAGCGGCCAGCGACAGCAGAGCTAAGAGCACCATTGCACCTCCTGCCAGCCGAGCTGTCAGTAAGTACCAAACCCGTGCCACACTGAAGCCCAAGAGCCTGAGCACTGCAACGCGCTTCGCCTGGTAGAGCGTCCGGTACACAAGCAACAGGACAGTGGCCGCTGCAACGAGGTACTCGACAAGACGTAGCACGTTGCCAGCAGTGCTCACCGGCACGCTGTAAAGCTCCGTACCAGAAGGAGCAAAAGAGCGAGCCGTGATAGGCTGCGAAAGCCTGGGCTGCCCACCGAGCGTCTTGTGGGCCTCAGCCTCAAGGTTGTGCGTAACACCTTGTGCGAGAGCCGAGAGGAACAGGTTATAGGGATGCCGCCCAGCTGATCGCGGTCCCACTTCCAGGAAGTACGCACCGGCTACGGGCAAGGACGCGAACGCTTTACGCAATGGCCGGATAGCCACCAGATCGCTACCGCCGAAGTCCGACAAGACGCCAACCTGTGCGCCCTTGGCTCTCCCTTGTGTTGACAGGTACTTGTCGCTCGAGATCGTCTCGCGCGGCGACAGCCACTTGCCTGACTGCAACGAGAACGCTCGGTAGAGCCGGGTGGGGCTCGTCAGCAACACGTACTGGGTGATCTCGAGCTTGTCACGCGCTGTGTAGCCTGCGCCCGTGCGAAGCACGTTGACCCTCGCCCTCTCTGCAGCAGCCACTAGCGCTGGGTACACCACTCGTGGGTCGGCGAACTCCAGCGAGCCGGAGATCGTGAACGGCACGCCTACCGACTCTGCGGCCTCCACCATCTTCTGGCGCTGCGCGTCCCGCGCAGACAAGAACGAGGCGCCGAACGACGACGCACCGAGTGCCAGCAACAGTAGCAGGAGGACCCGTTTCACTGCCTCGCCACCGTCAGGAGCAGTTGCGACCGCACCCAGTCAGTCGTGCCGCTATTTTTTGTACTTGCTATAACTGAGTGGCTCAGAGCACGTCCCAGTAGGCTGCGGTGCTCTGCAAAATGTTGCACTTTGCAGTGGTAATGGCCCATACGTTGGGGGCCTCTACGTCTGTGTCAGTGGCTGAACCACAGATTGACGTGGCCGAGTGCACCTTTGTCGGGTGAATATAATTTGAGTACACCGTCTTCGCGATTATCCTATAGTTGACGCCATAATCCCACGTGCCGCCGCCAACATTGACGATAGTCAGCGGGACGGCGCCCGTACCGAGGCCGACAGCACCGGACGTAGGCGCGACAGACGCGCTGGCAGGGCTTGCGGCAACCAGGGGAAGCACTAGGGCCACGGCTAGAGCCGCGGCACCTGCGTACAGTTTGTGCTCAACAAGACGCATAGAGCCCTCCTTCCAACGTTGCAAAATTTGGCTAGTGGTCCGAAATTTGCTTAGTGACAATAGTAGGCAAAGCGTCGCCGGTGGACGTCAGCCCAAACGATGATTTGCGGGCCCGCGGGAAACCACGTGGCAGACCGCTCAATCGTGCCCGTCCCCTATTTGCGTAGCGTGAAGGAGGCCTCCGGTCGCAGCGCCATGCCTGCGGGCCTGTCGTCGTGCTATCTTGTCCGCACGATGGGCAAGGGCCACCCACAACCATCGGTAGCGCTGTGGGCGCGCCTGGACTTGGATCCACGGCCAGCGATGGCGGGGAGTTTGCGCATGGTGCTCATAGGCAGCGCCGTTGGCATCGCGGCTATCGGGACATGGTGGTGTATCGCCTACGGTTCTGACGGGTTCCACAGGCCAGGCGACCTGGGGGTGGCGCTGGCAATTGCCACGGCTCTCCCCTTGGCGGCACCAAGGCGTTTTTGGCTCCTTGCGTTGGCCCTGTCGGCCATGTCCCTGCTCGCCTACGACCTTGTCGGGTTCGCGCCCTCACCGGTCATCTTGGCCCCGGCCGCTCTCCTGTGCTGCGTACTGGCCACAGCCCCTCTAGCAGAATGCTTGGCAGCCTGTGGCTTTGTAGTTGCAGGCGCCCTCACGTCTGGCGTACTTGGCCCAGGGAAGGCCGGCATGCTCTCGCTTATTGGTGAGGCACTAGCCCTTCTCCTCACGGTGATAGCGGGGACGGCCATGAGGAGCCGTCAACACAATGCTCGCTCCAGAGGGGACGAGCCGCAGGAGCACACCCAGGTGGCTGTGCCGCACAAGGGTCCTGACGTTCTCAAGGACCGGTTGGCACTGGCTCGTGAGCTCCATGACTCGGTCGGTCACGGAGTGTCGCTGATGGCCCTCCAGACCGCAGCGGCCAGGGCCCTCGTCGACAAAGACCCCGAACGCGCCCGGCAACTGCTGGCCCGCAACGACGAGATCGCTAGCGGTACCATGGCTGAGCTCCGACGTGTGCTCGGGCTGCTGCGGG
>JBMFUG010000104.1:0-7555 GCA_049966695.1 Acidimicrobiales bacterium
CGCTACAAAACCAACCTGGCCGCTCGGTACCCTCAAGCCGACCGCGGCGACGGGCGGCGGGTCACGACCTCTCAGCCGGCCATCGTGCTCGCCAATGAGATACAAGGGCCTGCCCGGCCGAAGGCGTCCACGCACCGGTCAAGCTTCAAAATGTTCTGGCTGCCGCAGGGGACCTGCCCCTCCGAACCCGGCACAGCCCTGTTTCCCCATACAAACTAACGAACCTCGCAGGCCGTCTCGACCTAAGCGGCGTCCGCCGTCATGATCGCCAGCCTAAAAGCCCGGGTCCACGGCGCTTCTCAGTGGCTCGCTGCCAGTTTCGTTCTGCGCTCGACGGCACCGGGCAGCACGTACATGGCAACCAGCACAAACCACACCCAAATGATCCCCCTCATCCAGTCTGCCGTCCGCTACCGGCAGGGAGAAGCCGCGCTCACCTATGGCGAAAGCGCGTCAGGCTGTCGACAGAGCAACGAGGGTGATAGCGGCCGATGGAGGCCTGCTCACCGGTTCCCGGAGCCAGTGACCACCTATCCCAGCCTGGTCATCCTGAGGACCGACCAGCCGGCCTCAATGGGCAGCTCGAGCTGGGCAGCAAGGCCTTCGCGGTGCGGAACGACGACAAACGGCAACGGCGTGAAACGACCTTCCGACTTCCCTAGGACCGCCGCGGCCGCTTCCCACCGTCCCGGATCGTCAAGCAACAGTCGGGCCCTCACAGACCTGCACCTGCCGGGCTCTGTGGGCTCGGTCCAGAGGCCCCGTGGGCTCCCGCTCAAGTCCAGCACGCTAACGGCCACCACGTAGTCCGTACGTACGACACGGGCGAAGATGGCACCCCCGACCGGCTCGGGCCGCACTGGGCCGTCCCATTCGAGCGCGACCGCCCCGTTCTCGTCGCCGATGTCGTACCAGCTCGTGTCTTCCCCATCAGAAAAAAGATCCCGGCAACGCAGCGAGAACCGGTGCCATGCAAGCACCTTCGTGGCCTCTGCCGGCGAGAGCCTTTCGTACTTGGGGTAGTACGGGTCGCGCAAGACGCCGGTCATGTCACCGTAAAGCAGCGCGCTCGCGCCCAAGGAAGTGGCGACTGCTTCGGTCAGGACCACGGTCTGGAGCGAAGCTGCTCTCGCCTCCCCCTGCACCGGGCTGTCGCCTTCGCTGTGCCCCCACACGGGAGGGTAGCAAGCGACCGTGCCCCGCACGGCCTCGCCCCCGGGAGCCTGAGGGCCCGGCCGCCCAGCAGTCCCAGATGACCGGTCCATGAGCCCCTCCAGGTGGCGCCAGGCGTCGTTCGGCGGCCACACCTCGCAGTAGCGGAAGCTTGGGGGCCCCGCTAGCCCGATCGCCGGCGGCACCCCGTTTACTTGGTTGAAGCTCACCAGGTCCGAAGGTCGCTCAGCACGCACGGCATCCAGGAAAGAGGCATAACCCGCTCTCATGTCAATGAAGTGGCCGTTGCTGTCCAAGCTGGCACGCGGGAAACCGTAAGTGTCCAGGTGAAAGCCGTTGAAACCGATGACGTCGGCGGCCGACCCGTACGTGGCTACAAAATGGCGCTGCCACTGTCGGTTGGCAGGGTTGGCGAGCTGGATCGAGCTGAAGAGGCGCTCAGGGGCACCGTCGTTGCGGTACATGAGCAGCTCCGGATGGGCGCTCGCAAAGCGCATGTCCACAGCGTAAATAGGGGCGTAGGCATGTGCTACGGCCCCCTGCTCACGGATGCCCTTCGCCAAAGACCGCAAAGCTTGGAAAGATACCGGCCGGTTGGAGGGGTCGCTCCACCCGCTACGCGGCCCTAAGGGGGCGGAGTACTGCTCCATCCAGTCGTAGACCTGTACGACAGTGCAACGCAGGGCTCGGAGCCATGCGAGCGTTGCCGGGACGGACTCGAGCTGGAAGGAGGTGGCAAAGCCATGGACCGGCCGCTCCCCGGCATGCGTAGCGACTGTTGTGAGCTCTTCTGCCAGCAGGTCACCCCCGGGCCCGAGCGCCTCTACCGCGTAAGTCCCAGAAAAGAGGCCGGGGTGGAAGCGGGCCGTTCCCGTAGCCATGTCTAGCTCAGCCTTGACAACGTCTCCGCGTGCGTGCCTTGCCAATACCGTCCTCGTGGCGCCGGGCAACCTCGAGACCACGATTTCTCTCCCCGTCGGGTAAAAAGAACGCAACCCCACGACCCGCTGGTGGCTACCAATTGCAACCGTTCCTCTAGCTTCATTACCGCTCATGCACAGACCTCCTGCTGATGGGGCCCACAGCCCGGCTCCCGACCAGGGCGATATCCCTTTTCACTACGCCAGGCGCGGGCTCGCGCGCTATTAGCTGACTAGCGGATGCCTCCGATCGAGACCCCGCTCTTGAACCACCGTTGCGAGACCACAAACGCGCCAACGGGCACCACTGTGGCCACAACGGAAGCGGCGAAAAGCGGCCCCCACGATGTCGTGTGCGCCCCGATGAAGAGCGCCAAGCCTATCGGCAACGTGTACTTCGATGACGTGTTGATCAACGTGAGCGCTACCACGAACTCGTCCCACGAAGCGTTGAACGCGAAGAGGGCCACGACGGCTAGAGCAGGCACCGAAAGCGGTGCGAGCAGCCGCGTCAGGACGCGCAAGGTGCTCGCACCGTCAAGGCGGAACGACTCCTCCAGCTCCTTCGGCACAGCCTCGAAAAAGCCACGGAGCAAGAAGATCGAGAACGGGAGGTTCGCGCTCACGTAAATAAGCACGAGGCCAAAGAGCGAGTTGAGCAGGTGCAGCTTGTCCATAAGCAGGTACTGGGGGATCACGAGCTCGAGGCTCGGCACCGCAAGGCTCGAGAGGAAAATATAGAAAATGACCTCTTTGCCCCAAAAGCGGTACCTGGCGAACGCGAACGCCGCGAGCGCGGCGAAGGAGACCGTGGCTACCACGGTACCCGCCGCTACGACAGTGCTGTTCAGGAAGTACCGCCCTATATCGACGGTGTCCCATGCCTGGACATAGTTCTGCACAGTGGGGTGTGAAGGGAATGCCACAAACGAACCGTTGGCGATCTCTGAAACTGGCTCCAGCGAAAGCGAGACCATGTAGAGCAGCGGGCCTACCGAGACCGCCGCGAAAATCACAGCTATAACAAGCCGCGTCTTTCTCCACGACTTCACACCGAACAGCCCCGGCCTAGCGGTTGCACGCAACCGTCGTGGAGAGGCAGTGCTGGTCGCGATCGCCATGTGGACGTCACTCCCCTCGTGGCTTGAGCACGTGGATCTCGGCAATGCTCAACCCGAACAAGACGACTGCAAGAAGAGAAGCTATCGCTGCCGCGTAACCGAACTGGAAGTCAGTGAAAGCAAGCTGGTAAGCGTACGTGTAAAGCACGTGCGTAGAGCCGTAGGGGCTGCCTGCTGAGCCCGCTGCTCCACTTGAGGTGATCAGCCAGACCGACTGGAAGACCGTAGCAGCCCCAATGACGAGCAGCACCAGCACGAACGTGATCGAGGGGCGGATCGAAGGGATGATCAGCGAACGCCATACCCTACGCTCGCTCGCTCCGTCGACTCGTCCCGCCTCGATGACGTCCCTCGGCACGCCGTCAAGAGCAGCGAGGAAGATGATGAACGACCAGCCGACTCCCTTCCATATCCCGACCAGCCAGATGACGATGTTGGTGGTCCACCTGTACGCGAGCCAGTCGAAATGGACAGCATGGCCGGCAAACAAACCGAGAAAGCTGTCGACCAAGCCTCCCTGGGGACTGAACAGGAACGCGAACAAGTAGCTAACGACAACCCAAGAAGTGACGACGGGGATAAAGACGAGCGCCCTCCACAGCGCCGAGCCGGGAAGGCGATCTGTGAGCACTGCTGCTGCAAAGAGCCCGAGCGCCATCTGCACCGGGATCGTGATCACGATATACAGCAGTGTGTTAAACGCAGCCGTGCGGACCTCGGGGTCCTGGAAGATGTGGCTGAAGTTCGACCAGCCAACAAACGGGCTCTTAGCCCCAGGCAGGACCTGCCAGTTGAAGAAACTGACGTCGAACTGGCGGAAAACCGGGTAGACCGTAAAGACCGCGAAGACCGCCATTGCCGGCAGGAGCAGGACGAAAGGAGTGACCCTTTGCCCGGCTTTGGCCCCAAGCCCGCGCCGAGGCTTTTGCGCCTGGAGGGGCGGTACGCCGCCCGGTGCTGTTCGCACGGGGCGGCGTACTACGTCAGTGCCCGAGATGTCTGCGATCAACCTTTACCAGCCAGGGCTGCGTTCGCCTCAGCGGTAGCTTGGGCCAGCCCTGCGGCTACGCTGATCTTGCCGGCCAGCATCTCCTCTAGCATATTCGAGAAGTCTGTGTCCAGGGTCCCGTAGTACTGTGTCACAGGACGGACATAGGCAGTCTTAAGTGCCTGTGCGAACACACTGTAATAGGGGTCAGCCTTGACTTCGGCTGCCGAGTCCGTCGAGTAAGCAGACATCTCGCCCTGTTTGGCCTCGGCTAGCTGGGCGAACGGCTCAGTCATGAACTGGGCAAAGAGCTCTGCTTGGGCCAGGTTGTGGCCTCCCTTTGCTATCACCAGGTCTTCGCCGCCCGTTGGGGTGTGAGATCCCCCGGGGCCCGAAGGCATCAGCGTGATGCCGTAGCTCGGGACAGGCTTCAGTGCGGCAAACGTCGGCACAGCCCATGGGCCGTCGATGTACATGGCGTACTTACCCGAGGGGAACTCCTGCTCGCCCGAGTCACCGGTCGTGTTGACAATGTCAGGGCCAATATAGCCATGGCCGTGGTCGTAGCCGTTGACGAGCATCGTGACAGCAGCCTTCGTGGCCGCACTGTTCATATAGCCGCTAGCTGTCGTATAGCTCGCGTTCGTGAAGCTGCCACCCTCGCTCCAAATGTAAGGCGAGACGTCCCAGATGTCGGTCGAGTCGACGCCCAGCCCGTACTGGTCCTTTGAGGGGACCGTCATTTTCTTAGCATCTGCGACCAGCTGAGGGATGGTCTTCGGGGGAACCGAGATGCCGGCTGCGGCGAAGTCCTTCTTGTTCCAGAACAAAGCGGTTGTGTTGGTGTCGAGGGGCAACGCATAAGCATTGCCCTTGTACTCGGTCGTGAGCAACGGCCCGGGTAAGGAATTTTTGGCAATATTGTCCGACTTGTACCACGGGAGGTCGTTCACCTGGAGCGCTGTGCCATCGCTGGCCAGCTCCGCGGTCCAAGCAATGTCGGAGCGGAACACGTCCGGCGGGTTGCCAGCGGCCGCTTCTGCCAGGAACTTTGTCAACAAGTCCGAGTAGGGGACCACCTCGCTTTCAACTTTTATACCCGGGTGCAGTTGCTCGAACCTTGGGATGATGACATTGTCAAGCGTCGTCAGCTCGGAGCCGGTGTAGTAGTTCAAGAAGCTGATCGTGACCGGTGAAGTTGCTGCTTCGGCACTGCCTGGGGCCGCCGCTGCCATCATGCCGAGGGTAAGGGCAGCGGTCACGACGGCCGGGAGGACCGTCCGCGGACGACGCTTTGTCTTGTTAGTGATGGTCGGTCTTTGTGTTCCCGTATATCTCATTGGCCTGTTCTTCCTTTCTCTATGTTGTTGGTGGGTGGGAAAAGCTATCGCGCTTGCTCCGCAGCACTTGGGCAACGCGGCCACTGGCACTCGCGATCTCGGCCGCGAGCAGTACGTACATAGCGTGAGACCACACAAGGTCGGCTGCTGGTGGCCCCCAGCGCTCGACCCACAACCTGTAATGCTCCGGGTCGCGCTGCTCTCCGCCGTACTGCTCACCTAGCCGTCCTTCGGCGTCTACGCGCTCGGCTACCCATGCCAGGCAGCGACGCGCACCGGCCATGTCGCCGCCTTTGGCATAGCAGAGCCCGAGCGAAGCCGTGAGGACCGGCCAGGCACCCCCTCCGTAGTACGTATCGGCTGCGTAACGCCGCACTCCGCCGTCCAGCTCGAGCTCTGCCACGATACGGCCTTGAGCCTCGGCGAAAAGCGGGGCGCTAGGCTCCACGAGCTCGAGGGGCTCGCACAACCAAAGCAGCGCCCCGTCGACCTCTCGGTCGCGGTCAGATTTTACAAACGAGCCTTCGCGTGCCGCATGGGCGATGAGCAAGCCACGAAGCTCCTCCGCTTTTTGCCCGAGCTGCTCGTCACCGAGCAAGCGCGACGCAGCTCGCAGGCCGCTATAGACGCAGGCCAGCGTAGTCGTGTGGACCAAGCCGCCGTTTTCCTCCCATACGTCAAAGCAAGGCGAAGTGCCTAGCTCGCTTATGTACTGCGACGCCAGCGCCACAGCGGGCCCCCACTCCGTAGGAAGCGGAGCACCGCTCAAGCGGACGTGCTCGCCTAGTGCCCACAGCCACGTCCCGTAACCGTCCATCTGGAAGTTCGGCCACTGGTCGTCGACAGCGTCCCCGGCCAGGTCAAAGCGGGCAGGGGGCATCTTCGAGGCTTGTAGCGCTTCGCCGGCACGATGACGAGCTAGAGCCGCCTCCACGAGTGGCTTGACACCGGAAACTGCTCGAACGCACCAGGCATGGAAGCGCGCTGCGGCGTCGTGCTCGCCAACCCGGTCCAAGGCGTAAGCAGTGAACGAGCCGTCGCGCAGCCAGCAGTAGCGGTACTGGGCAAAGTCGGGCGACGCCACGAACGCCCCGTTTTCATCCTGGCAGCTCAGGATCCGCTCCACGGACCGGCCGACCTGGTGGTCCTGCCAGGTGAACGCCGACGACCGCTCGACTGCTGGATAGTTCATATGCAAGATAAAGTAGGTCTAGGTCAGGACCGTGTCAAGTCGGCCTCAAGCGCGCATGTGCACGGGCCATCGGGCTATCAGCTCCATAAGCCAGTCCCTGTACATTGCGTTACCACATATAGTAACCTCGGCACTGTGACAGAAGACGTAGCTGGTGGCGACCTCACACGAATGGAAGTGCTCGCCTTTTTGGGCCGCCAGGGCCCGGCCTCGCGGGCCATCGTGGCACGGGAGCTGGACTTGAGCCCAGCCACAGTCAGCCAGGTCACCCGACGGCTCATACACCAAGGAGTCGTCGAGCCGCTTTACTTCGCCCCCTCAGAGGGGGGCCGCCCGGGCCAGCTTCTCGGCCTCGTCGGTGACGCCGGGCGCTCAGTCGGGGCCAAGGTCGCTGCCGACCATGTCGTGCTGGTCGACGTCCGCCTCGACGGCCAAGTCGTAGCGACGCACACCGAAGGCTTCGACGCCACGGCAGAAGGTGCGGCCGACAAGCTCCTAGACATGGTCCGCTCGTTCGTGGAGCGTGGCCAGTCCCGGCTGCTCGGGGTCGGCGTGTGCGTGCCAGGTGTCGTCGGGCGTCCTGACATAGGCGACGTCGATGCTGAAGTGCTCGGTTGGGCCGGCATGCAGTTGGGCGCCCACCTGCGTAAAGGCCTGGACGTGCCCGTCTTGGTAGAAAACGACGTTAAGGCGCTGGCCGTCGCAGAACGCCTTTTCGGCAGGGCGCGCGGACGGCCCAACTTCGTAGTCCTCACAGTCGGGCGAGGCATCGGGTTTGCCAGCGTGTGCAACGGGGCCTTGCAAAGAGGCTCGAACGGGGG
>JBMFUG010000105.1:0-7543 GCA_049966695.1 Acidimicrobiales bacterium
GCATCCGGGCCGTGCTTGGCGGATCCTCCCGGCTAAAAGCCCTGGTCAGCAACCCTGGTTCTTCGGGAGGAAGTAGCTAGTACTGCTTTCTCAGAGGTACCGAGCACCTAGCGCCGGGGGCCGGCTACGTGCCCTTGACGTCGCCCCGGACCAACCAGCTTTCGGTAAGAGCGGACCTGGACGCTACGACCACCAGGCTTGAAGCGGCCAAAGGGCACGAGGATGTCGGCTTGGTGCCGGCACGGTTATCACTTGAGCGCGTCGCATAGCATCGTCTGAACGGCGGGGAAGCTAGTCACGCCTGCCCATCGGCCAAGCGGAGCGCCGAGCAACGAACCGGTCGCCCCTGGGAGCAGCGAAAGTCACGGGCACCGCTACCGGCACGATAGTTGCCACTAGCCGTCAGTTGTCACTGGTCGTCGCTAGCGTCGCCTCTCAGTTCGGATCGTTCACGGTCCCCTATTGACCCGCCGGCGTCGAGATTGCGTGGAGCGCTGGTGCGGGTCCTTACCCGCTTTAAGCGGGCCTTTGTGCGCTCGCCCTAACAGGGCTTTGCACTGCGAGCGGCAGGCTACAAGGCACGTCCAGCCCTAAGCCTACGGGGCTGTCGTGCTCGGCCCTGCTCTTCCTTTCCACGTGCACCAGGCCCGCACCCTACGGAGGAGCTCGACAATGACCACTAAGAACAACCACTCAGAGCTCATCAAGAAGCTGACAGAAGGGATAAGCAACCTGACCACGTCCGAGCAGTGGCAGCACTACCTGACGTTCCAGAGCCGGTTCCACCGTTACAGCTTCGGGAACGTGCTCCTGATCGCTGCCCAGTGCCGCGAAGCGACCCAGGTGGCAGGCTTCAACACCTGGCGGAAGATGAAACGCTTCGTCCGCAAGGGAGAAAAGGCCATCTGGGTCCTCGCCCCCATGGTCTACAAGGAGAGCAACAGCGAGGAGGGCGAGAGCGAGCGCGCCGTGTGCGTCGTGCGGGGTTTCAAGTTCGTCCCTGTGTTCGACGTCACCCAGACCGACGGCGAGGACATCCCCGAAATCTGTAGCCGGCTGGACGGCGATGACCCAGCCGAGCACTACGCGACGCTCCTTCGAGTTGCCCGGTCCATCGGCTTCACCGTGGAGGACCACGAGTTCGCAGGCTCTACCAACGGAGACTGCTGCCACCGCCAGCACCTCATCCGGGTAGAGTCTCGGAACACTCCAGCGCAACGAGTTAAGACACTCGCTCACGAGCTCGCCCATGCTCTTCTCCACGAGCGCTTCGACAGCCGGGCTCAGGCCGAGCTTGAAGCCGAATCGACGGCTTACGTGGTGTGCCAGGCGCTCGGGGTCGACTCAGGCGGCTACTCCTTCGGGTACGTCGCGACCTGGGCTGGTGGCGGTGAACGGGCCATCAGTCGGATCAAGGCATCATGCGAGCGCATCCAGAAGGCTGCGGCGACCATCCTGGCGGCCTTTGAGCCCACAGCGCACAGGGGCCCTTAAGCACCCAGGCCGACAGGGCCTTGGGGTTCCGGCCATCGAGCAAGCCTCTTCATCTGACGGTTCCTTGAGCGGTGGCTGGGCCGGGACCTCCAAACGAGCCCGCGCGACAGCGTCTCGGCTTAGCTCTTACGTCTCGGCTTGGCGCTTTCGAACCGGCGCCAGGGCCAGGTGCCTCGACCCCACAAAAGCCGTTGGCAACCTTTTTGCCGTCTACGAAAAGAACGTCGCTCAGCGCGTCGCGTCAGGACGACGCAGCGGTCCTTCGGGCTCTAGTACGAAGACGCCTGTCATCGTGGTCACGGGCCCATGGCTGGAACAGCAGGCTGGCGGGGCTGGGCGCGGCTTGCCTCGGTACCGAGCAAGATGCACCTTGAAGGTAGCCCGTTCCTAGCCTTTTCGTGGAGGGTAAAAGGGCGTGGAGGGTGAAAGGGCGGGCGCTGAGGTCTCCAGATGGCCACGGGGCCTTCGGTGGCAGGGGGCTGCCTGAGCTGGCACCGAGCTTGGCTCAGCCACGAGGCGGCGACGCCTCTAGGCAGGCACGGCCTCCCAGTTGACTAGCGTCGGGCCAATGGCACAAAGCTCTTCCCGTACCGACCAGGCGACCCGGGTCAGCCTCGAGCTCGAAACGGGTTACCGCTTCCGTGTTGACCTGGGTGAAGGCTTCTCACCGCTCGTGATGGACGAGCCGGAACCACTTGGGTCAGGCAGCGGGCCCAACGCGTCTCGCGTGCTGGCAGCAGCGGTGGGCAATTGCCTGAGCGCCAGCCTCCTATATTGCCTCCGGCGGGCGCGCATCGAGGTGAAGAGCCTAAAGACCGAAGTCGAGGTCACTTCCGTGCGCAACCAGGCAGGCCGCCTACGCATCGGGGGCATGAGAGTAGTCCTCGCTCCAGAGATAACTTCTGAGGGCGCAGACGCCCGTTTCGACCGCTGCCTCAAGCTGTTCGAGGACTTCTGCGTGGTCACTGAAAGCGTGCGCGGCGGCTTCGACGTAGAAGTGGCAGTAAGCCGGCGATAAAACAGCTTCCGCTTCGAACCGCTAGCTTGGGCAACGGCGGGCTGGGCATCTGCGGGCTGGGCATCTGCGGGCTGGGCAGCGACGGCCCGGGAATACTGTAGTTACTACTACAGTTAACTAACCATATGAGCAAGCCGAGCAATGACGACGAGGGTGGGCGCTCCGGTCAGCACCCCAACTTAGGTGACAGCCACATACGAAGACATGAAACGCCACAGCGGTCTCATTGGGACGAGCACTATGCCCGGGCCCAGTGGCCCTTGCACCCCGATCCCCAACTTGTCGAACTGCTCGGCGAGATAGCCCCCGGACGCGCCGTCGACCTTGGCTGTGGGACGGGCCGCAACGCCGTCTGGCTCGCCACTCGCGCTTGGGACGTAACGGGCATCGATGCTTCCGCTGTCGGCCTCAGCCAAGCGGCCCGCCGTGCCGAGGAGGCAGGCGTCACCGTCCGGCTGGTCCAGGCCGACCTGTTGGGTTACGAGCTGGCCCCAGGGACATTCGAACTTGTTGTAATGGCGAACCTCCACTTTCCCCCTGATGAGCGCGAGCAGCTGTTCGAACATGCCAAGGCCGCGTTGGCTCCCGGCGGCCACATTTTCGTGACAGGTCACCACGTCAGGTCCCTGGGCCGTGGGGGGCCGCCTGACCCAGACCGGCTTTACACAGAAGAGCTGCTCGCTCGGCTTCTGGTCCCGCTCGAAGCGCAAGTGTGGAGCACCGAACATTCCGCAGGAGATGGGGGCCCTCCGTTGAACGTGGTGGCCTGGGCTACCGCTCCGGCCAAGAAAGAGCTCGCTGCGCCAGCGGAGAAAGAGCTAGGCCGATGACACTGGGACCAGTCGGCGTCACCCAGACGCCAAGACAAAAGGCTGTTGGCCAAAAGGACGCAGCCCAATCGGCCGCTGTGCCCCAGCACCACCGCCTGGCCGTAGTGGTGATCGCCGCAGCTCAGCTGATGGTCATGCTGGACCTCACTATCGTGAACATCGCCTTGCCCTCAGTCCAAAGAGAGCTGCATTTTTCCTCCACAAACCTCACGTGGGTCATTGACGCCTACGTGCTCGTCTTCGGCGGCCTCTTGCTCCTTGGCGGGCGTACTGGGGACCTATTTGGCCGACGGCGGATGTTCGCCTTGGGCATAGCAGCCTTTGCAACCGCCTCACTTGTCGGCGGCCTCGCCACAGACCAGGCCTGGCTGATCTCAGCACGCGCCGTGCAAGGAATAGGTGCAGCAGTGATCTCACCCACCGCCCTCGCTCTCATTGCTACGACGTTCCACGAAGGCGCCGAGCGCAACCGTGCTATGGCCATTTACGCCGGGATGTCCGCTGCCGGCGGCGCACTTGGGCTCCTGCTCGGCGGTGTACTGGTCGACATCTCCTCCTGGCGCTGGGTGCTGTTCGTCAACGTGCCCATCGGGGCAGCAGTCCTCCTGTTGGCCCCAGTGGCACTACCAGCCGACAAGGCCCACGGTGGTCCAGGCGCCGCCCGTCGGCGCTTGGACATCCCAGGCGCTGTGAGCGCCTCCGGAGGCATGGCGCTGTTGGTCTACGGCTTAGTGAGAGCCCCGACTTCGGGATGGTCAAGCACTGGCACCCTCGCGGAGTTCGCTGGTGCAGCAATTGCCATCGCTGTGTTCGTGGTGATCGAAAAAACTAGCCTCAGGCCGCTTGTCCCGCTGCAGTTCCTGCGCCACCGGGCTCGCGCTGCCGGGTACGTCGTGATGCTGTTGCTCGGAGCGGCAATGCTGTCGCTCATCTACTTTCTGACCCAGTTCCTCCAGGAGGTCCTCCACTACAGCCCCGTGGTGGCAGGTGCAGCGTACCTGCCCATACCCGTCAGTGTCGCCATCACGGGCGTGCTCGTCTCGCGAGTAGTGAGGCACCTCGGGACACGCCCGTTCTTGACGGTCGGGCCATTGCTCATGACCGGCGGCCTGCTCTGGGCCTCCGAGCTCGGCTCCTCGTCGAGCTACTGGGCGGTGTTCGGGCCATTGGTGATAGTCGGCATCGGCATGGGCTGCTCGTTCGTCCCGCTCACCTTGAACGCCGTCTCATCAGTCGCCCGTCAAGAGTCCGGCCTTGCCTCGGCCTTGCTCAACACCAGCCAACAAGTCGGCGGGTCCCTCGGCCTGGCAGCCCTGGCAACCGTAGCAGCGACCGCTACAAAGGACCACCTTCACCGCTTAGCTGACGTGCACGGCGGGCCAGCCTCGGCAGTACTGGCGAAAGCGGCTGTTGTCCACGGCTACGACATGGCCATCCGCACTGGCGCCATCGCCACTGCTGCTGCGTTTTTGGTAGCCCTGCTCATGCTGAAAGCCAAGGCCGCCCCGCAACCACTTGCCGAAGCCAGCTCACTTGTATAGGCGCACTTCACCCCGGCGTTCTTTGAGGTGCTCGCCATAAGCCACGTGTTTTGGCTTCGGGGGCTGGGGTGGGCGGCGCGGTAACACCCTGCGTGCCATCAGCCTGGTTGTCACAACATCCAGCACAGCGGCCTTTAGGCATGAAGTGCTGCATGTCCCCGGCCACTGTGGCTGACTGAACGGCGCGGCCCTGTGCCCCTAGCAGGGGCCGGTACCGATTACCAGCTGCCATTGCCCAAGATCGTCTTGCTGGCCATGGGTCGTCGGCCAGGGGGAGCCCAAGCGGCTGGCGAGACAGCATCTTGTCGTCTGCAGCTTCTATTTGGTAGAGCAAGCCGGTTCTGTGTGGACGGCAAAGCGGGTCGAAATTGGACGCCTGCACAGCCAAGAACGGGCCAGAGGGGGCGAGCGAGACCCTTTCGCTCCCGGTCCCAGCCTGAACAGCTTTCCGTCGGCCCTGGCCGACCAGGGCCGCCCGGCCGCTCCCACACCGAGGCCTCCTGCGTCGAAACGGTAGGGCATCTCCTGCGCGCCTGCGCCTCTGCCCTGGCCGGCGTGAGCGAGCGTCACGACAACGCCAACGCCCAGGTCGAAGCCGTCAACGGCATCGGCGAGAACAGCAGTCTCCAGCCAACTCGCTGCGAGATAGACAAGCTCGGTTTTCTAAGGTTGAGAGCGCGGCTTTGAGCCTTCGGGGTCGACGTCGCCGCCGGCACGGACAGCGAGATGCCCACACTCGGAGGTGTACAGGTCATGTTCTCCGTGCCCTTCGAGCCAGCGGCAACCAGGCTCGCTCACGGCTGCCGGACGGTCAACGCCTCCGCCAGCGACGAGCACGACTAAAAGCCGTGACGCTCACGGTGGACGACGACCTTGCCGAAGATCCACAAGATGTTCCAGAAGCACCAAGAAAAGAAGCTGGAAAAGGAGCACGAGGGCACCCTCGCCAAGTGGCAGGCCGAACGGGACGGCTACTCCGAGCTCGTGCAGCTCGCCGAGAGCTTCAAAGGCCTCCCCACTAACGAGATCGTGCTCGGCCCTGGAGAAGCGCTCTTTTATAAGGTCACCGGCGCCGCGCTCTTGGAGTCGCGGAGCACCGGCCACTAGCAGGGCGCGTCTTCCGGGCTTTCGGTCCCGATCGGAGGCGGCGTCCGCTACCGGGTCGAAGCGACCCGGGGCCACTACGTGCAGGGTGAGCCCGTCCTCGCCGCTATCGACCGTGGGGCGCTCTACGTCACCAACCGCCGAGTCGTGTTCACAGGCCCCAAGCAAACCAGAGAAATTGCCTTCGCCAAGCTGGTCGGCTTCTCCCACGACGATCAGGCAGGCTCGACGACCTTTTCGGTCTCCAACCGCCAAAAGCCCGTGACCGTCCACTACGGCCCCGGCCTTTCCCCGCACTTCGACTTCCGCTTGGACTTGGCGCTAGCCCATTACAGGGGCACCACAGAGGCCCTCGTGGCACAGCTGCGCCAGGACCTGGCAAAGATAGACGAGCTTCGCCCGCCGGTGCCGGCTTTTTCCCGCTGAAGCATTTGGAGGCCGAAATGCGCTCGGACGAGCACCACGAGCGCTTCGCCAAAGCCGTCGAGCTACCACTCGGTGCCGTCGCTGTCTTGTGGCTGCCGTTGATCGTGGTGCCGCTCGTCGCCCACCTGCCGGCGGGCATGGCTGCAGGCTTCAAAGCAATCGATTACCTGGTCTGGGCCCTCTTCGTCGTCGAGTACTTGGTAAAACTTCGCCTCACGCCGTCTAGGCGCCAGTTCTTCACGCACCACGTCCTTGACTTAGTCGTCGTGGCCGTCCCGGTACTCCGCCCCCTACGCGCCCTGCGCCTCTGCGCGCCCTGCGGGTTGCCCGCGTCGGCAGCGTCCTCGCGAACGGCCTGAAACGTGCCCGGGCCATCATCACGCACAGGGGCTTCCACTTCGTCCTCCTCGCGGCCTTCCTGCTAGTTCTTGCGATGGCGGCGCTCGAGCTCGCCTCTGAGCACGGAACCAGGGGAGCAACGATCCACAACTACAGCGACGCCCCTTGGTGGGCGCTCGTGACAGTCAGCACGGTCGCCTACGGGGACAAGGTCCCCGTAGCCGCCGGTGGCCGCGCTATCGCCGTGGTGCTCATGTTCGTCGGCATCGGGCTCATGGGCACCATCACTGCAACAGTTGCGTCCTTCTTTGCAGAGGAGACCTCCGGCCGCGACAACCGCCAGATGCAAGCTCGCCTCGACAAGATCGAGACGACGCTAGCACAGCTGTTCACCTCTGCTCCTAACGCAAGCACTCTCAGTGAGCCGTCCGTGGCTCCTGCTGCTAGCGTCCCTGCCTCTGGGCCTCTGGCCGACCGTGGCCCGCAAGGGGGTTGGTGCCCTCGCCGATCAGCACGGTAGAAGCCGCGCCAACGGCTCGGGCCACCTCTCCTGAGACCTGAGCCGATAGGACAACATGCACCCCCGTGGCCGCCTCCTTCTCCACGGGCCCACGCATTTCAGCCCGCAGGAGAGCACTGGCCACCAAAACAATGCCTTCCGAGACCCCGTTAGCCGTTGCCCGGCGTGCACCGCCGGTAGTTTCTGAGCCGGCACTAGCTACTTCCTCCCGAAAAACTCAAGTTTGTAATTTGAGTGGCCCGAGCTGACCTCGTCGGGGCATCCCCAGCCC
>JBMFUG010000106.1:0-7487 GCA_049966695.1 Acidimicrobiales bacterium
GGAAGTCGACGGAGGTCCCGCGCTCGCAGTAAGTGCGGGCGAGCGCCTCTACGTCCTTGAAGACCATGACCCCGTCACCTGTCCCATCGGAGTTGCCCTCTCCGATGAAAAGCGGTGCCCGAGGAGTACCGGTCCTGCCCATGATGAGGCGGTTGAGGATCCTGACGAAGGCGGGCACAGTGTAGATGTCCTTGTAGCGGGGCAAGAAGAGCTGTTGCACGGTGAGGCCTGGGTACTTGCCAGCCACCGACCCCAAGCATTGGCCAGCGACGGCGGCTGTGACTGACTTGCCGTAGGGCGACAGGTAGTCGCTGAGGTCGACGTGAAAGGCCCGCGCAAGGCCCACCAGTGCCATCGGTATTACGGCCGACCAGTACCGGCTGCCGTTGATGTACTGCAGGTTGTGCGCCAAGTCCACGGCGAGCCCGCCTTCTGCAGCGCCCACGATGTCGAGCCCGGGTGCGTACTTTGGCGCGAGCTCTGTGGCGAAGTCGGTTGCTATAGCTCCTCCGGAGTAGCCGACCAGCCCTACAGGTGTGGACCGTTGGGGGAGGTGCATCAGGTTCTCAGCCGCTCGTACGCCGTCGAGGGTGGCGTAACCGGCCTCCTGTCCCGCTGTCCATTCGAAGTGGGTGCCTTCGTAGTCCGCGATGACGAACGTGAGCCCCGAGGTGGCGTAAGAGCCGATCACCTTCAGGTCGCCGAGGCCGAACTGGAGCTCATATGAAGGTTCGCACTGGGGGCCCAGGCCGTCGTAAGCCTCCTGGTAGGCGAGGATCCTTGTCGTCCTGCTGTGGTGCTCTGGGGCGACGATGGTGGCCGCGGTCACGGTAGGCTCGCCCAGCTCGCCGGTGGTGCGGTAAAGGACCTGGGTGACGTCCAGCCCGGAGCTTGTCCCAACAGAGAGCTTGCGGGCCTTTAGGACCGTGCCCGGTGCGATGTGGGCTAGTGGCCCGGCGTAGGTATAGAAGGGGTCGGCTGTCGGGAGCAGGGGGTGCGGAGGGGCCGTCGTCGGTGCCTTGGCGACGCCGGTCGGCTGGTCAGTTGCAGCAAGCGCTGCCGGGGCCCCGCCGAAGAGGACCGCAGTGCTGAATGCTGCAGCGATGGCCTTCCGCACGGGTCTGTGCCTAAGCGGCGGGCGACGTTCGAGACGGTAGCTTTTGCGCCTACCTGGGCTGTGCCAACGGGCTCTAAGCATGAGCCCGGTATACCAGATGCCGCCGGAGCACGCTCTGCCACCATGCTCGCACGTGGGCGAAGTGCTTGCGCACGCTGCCCGTGCGCAAGCGGGCCGGGCCTGCAGCTTTCGGGCCGTGCCAGCGTGAGCCGGGTTGTCTCGTTGCGGGGCTGCAGCTATCCATATGGACGCGCCAGACGAACAGGGGCACGACCTCGCGCCTGGCTACGAGGTCCTGCATTTGCTCATCGCTGGGGCGCTCCAGCCCAGTTCGGAGAAGCTGGGCGTTGCGCCCAAGACCAGTGGCAAAAGGCGCGTGTCGGCTGTGCTGTTGAGGAAGACCCCGTGGCGGCCAAGTACCCACCATACGGCCAGGCCGATGTCGCCAGGCTGGTCAAACGGCTTGTGCCAGGTGTTGTAAGTACGTGGGCGCCCTACCCACGGAGCATTCGCTATGGCCTTTATGGTCTGCGCAGCAGTGCCGCGTGGTCCGCAAGTTGCCAAGACGGCCTGGAAATTGGCGGCTTAATAGTCATTTTGCATCATTACGAAGTTGTACGGCAGCAGCACGGAGCCGAAGTCGAAGCGCTTAAGGCTCCTGCGATGGGTCGCTGCCACCTGAGCACCGTGGCCAGTGACCCCCACGAAGCGCACCAGCCCCTCTTGACGGGCTTCTACAGCCGTTTCGAGCGCTCCCCCTTGGCCTTAGGGCCACGTCCCACTCGATCGGCTCCAACAAGTCGTCTTTCGCGCTGCCGCTGTTTTCTGGGGGGCCGCTGGGGCTGTTTTCCGGGGGGCTGCTCGAAGCTAACCGAGCCCCGCGAGCACCTCTGCGGCTGGGATTTCTCGGCCGTCCAGCACTGGCTGGTCAGTGCGCGGCCCAACCGGGTCACCGGCGGGAGCGAACGTGGCAACGGCCAGCGCAGTGGCGACACCGCGCAGGAGCTCTCGTAGCTCGCGGGGGAGGGGGAAGTACTCGTCCTCTTGGACCGCCCTTACCTCTTCGACGCCTGCCCTGGGGGAAAGGCGCAGGATCACTTCTTGGACGAGGGACTCGGGCGCGGACGCTCCGGCGATCACCCCCACGACCCCGCTTAAGTCATCAGGTAGCTCGAGGGCGGTGTTGACTCGGAGCACTCGCTTGCAGCCGGCGGCTTCAGCGGTGCGCACCAGGGCCAAAGTGTTCGAAGAATTGGCGCTCCCGATCACCACCATCGTCGGGCACCGTTGGGCAACAGCGCGAAGAGCAGCCTGGCGGTTGGTCGTCGCGAAGCAGAGGTCGCTGCGTCCCGGTACCCATAAGTTGGGCCAGCGCGCCTGGGCCGCATCGAGGATGCTTTGCCATTCGTCCACGGCCAGCGTGGTCTGGGCTAGGAAGGCGACCGGGTCGTCTGTGCTGGGGAGAGCATTGACTTCCTGCGCGCTCTCTACCCGGCTGATCGCGTCGGGAGCCACGGCCATCGTCCCCACAGCTTCCTCGTGGCCCTCGTGGCCGACGTAGACGATCCTATAGCCCTTGGAGGCTCGCAGCTTGACCTCGTGGTGGACCTTGGTGACGAGCGGGCAGACCGCATTGACGACTGTGCTGCCGTTCGCCCTGGCTGCCTCCACGACTGCGGGAGCCGACCCATGTGCCGAAAGCATCACCGGCCGGCCTGGCGGCACCTCCCCGATGTCGTCCACGAACACCACGCCAAGCTCACGGAACCGATCCACCACCACCTGGTTGTGGACTATCTCGTGGTAGCAGTAGACGGGCGGTTCGAACACTCGGACCATCCAGGCCAGCGCCTTTATCGCCATCTCTACACCAGCGCAAAAACCGCGCGGTGAAGCGAGGAGCACCCGTTCGACGTCCACGGGGCACCAAACTACCGCTTTGTACTGCTTGTCTGTACTGCTTGTTTGGTGCCCCGCGCCCCGCCGCGCGACCGTGCTGCTCGGGCGAAGTCGGGCCTTGAAAGGGTTCGCCGTGAGCTACCTCCAGTGCACAGGCTGCTCGGGCGCTTGGTGCCCGGTGGCGCTGTGACCAAGTGCTCTAGGGGTCCTGACCTGGTGCCCTGCATTGCGGCGGGCCGCATAAGGCAGCCTGCGCGTAAGATCGCGAGTGGGCGAAGCGGCGCCTCGCGAGCCAAGCAAACGACGACACAAGGAGAAGGCAATGCCTGTCAGGGTTGGTATCAACGGTTTCGGCCGTATCGGGCGCAACTACCTGCGCTCGGTGCTGTCCAGGGACGCGGACATCCAGATCGTCGCGGCCAACGACCTGGGGCCAACGGCGACCAACGCCCATTTGCTTAAGTACGACTCGACGCTTGGCGTGCTGCCTCAGGAAGTGAAGCACACGGACGACACGATAACGGTCGGCTCGCAAAGCTTCAGGGTCTTCGCCGAAAGGGATCCCAAGGCGTTGCCCTGGGCAGACCTGGGAGCGGACATAGTGATCGAGTCGACCGGCAAGTTCACCGATGGCCAAAAGGCAGCCGCCCACCTGGAGGCCGGGGCCAAGCGGGTGATCATCTCCGCCCCCGCGACCAACGTCGACGGCACGTTCGTGGTCGGCGTCAACGACAGCACTTTCGACCCAGCCAAGCACCGAGTGATCTCCAACGCCAGCTGCACGACTAACTGCTTCGTGCCCATGATCAAGGTCCTCGACGATGCCTTCGGAGTCGAAAAAGGCCTGATGAACACCATTCACGCCTACACCAATGACCAGAACATCTTGGACCTTATACATAAGGACCTGCGTCGCGCACGCGCCGCGGCGGTCAACATCATCCCGACTACGACTGGTGCTGCCAGGTCGACGAGCCTCGTGATCGAGGCCATGAAGGGACGCCTAGACGGGATGTCGCTGCGGGTGCCGGTGCAGTGCGGCTCGATCACTGACTTCACCGGGATCCTCAAAAAAGAGGTCACCATCGAAGAAGTGAACGACGCCTTTAAGGCTGCGGCCAGCGCCGGCCCGCTGAAGGGGATCGTGTACTACACCGACGCCCCTATCGTCAGCTCGGACATCGTGGGCTCGCCGGCCTCGGTCACGTTCGACTCCAAGCTCACTATGGCCATGGGGTCCCTGGTCAAGGTCTTCGGCTGGTACGACAACGAGTGGGGCTACTCCTCGCGCCTAGTCGACCTGACCCTTATCGTCGGCCGCGCCGTCTAGGGCCGTGCAACTACCTCAGCTAGAGGACCTCCGCCCCATAACTGGCCGGCGGGTGCTGGTCCGAGTTGACTTCAACGTCCCACTTGCCAACGGCGTCATAACTGACGACTTGCGCATCCGGCTGCCGCTGGAGACGATCACCTGGCTGTTGGACGAGGGTGCAGCCAAGGTGACCTTGTGCAGCCACCTGGGCCGGCCAAAGGGCAAGCCAGACCCCAAGTACGACATTGAGCCGGTGAGGGTACGCCTGAACGAGCTGCTAAAGGCAAGGGGCGCGGACGTGTCGCGCGTCGAGCTGCTCCAAAATTTGCGCTACAACCCAGGCGAAGAAGCCAATGACCCTGCCTTTGTGGAGTCATTGGTCCAAAACCAGGACCTTTACGTCGACGACGCGTTCGGGGCTGCCCATCGGGCGCACGCCTCTATCGTGGGCCCGCCCGCTCGGCTCCCTTCGGCGGCTGGTCGTGTGCTGGCCAGGGAGGTGGAGGTTCTGGACCGTCTCCTGCACGGTGCCGAGCGGCCCTTCGTTGCAGTACTTGGGGGCGCTAAAGTTTCCGACAAGCTGGGCGTCATCGAGGCCTTGCTGGAGCGGGTCGACGCGCTCGTGGTCGGTGGCGGCATGTGCTTTACGTTCCTCGCTGCCCAAGGCCACACTGTCGGCGCTTCTTTGGTCGAAGAGGGCCAAGTGCCAACATGCCGGCGCTTGTTGGGAGCGGGCAAGCGGGTACTTTTACCTACTGACCTCGTCGTCCTTTCACCGGGGGGTACGTTTGGCCCCGGTAAGGGCCCGAGCGGAGAGGTGCGCCAAGTGGGTGCAGACGTGCCCGAGGGTTGGGTCGGCCTCGACATCGGCCCGGCTAGCGCGGCCAATTTTGCCGACGAGATCGCTTCCGCAGCCACTGTTTTCTGGAACGGCCCCATGGGCGTTTTCGAGGACCCCCGTTTTGCAGCCGGCACCCGAGCCGTTGCCGAAGCCGTGGCTTCTACGAAAGCTTTTTCTGTCGTGGGCGGAGGTGACAGCGCTAGTGCTCTCAAGGCGTTCGGCCTAGCCGACCGTGTGGACCACTTGTCTACAGGCGGGGGCGCCTCGCTCGAGTTCTTGGAGAAGGGCGACCTGCCTGGCCTAGAAGCCTTGCGCCAAGCCGCTGAGCGTGGGCGGTCCTGAGCCGTGGCCGCACGCAAGCCGCTGATCAGCGGTAACTGGAAGATGAACCACACGCACCTGGACGCAATAGCGGTAGTCCAGAAGTTGGCCTATAGCCTTTCCCCGGAGGACTATGAGCGTGCCGACGTGTCGGTCCATCCCGCGTTCACAGCATTGCGCAGCGTACAAACGCTGCTCGAAGCTGACGACATCCCGATCGCTTTGGGTGCTCAGGACGTGCACTACGCCGACTCCGGGGCGTTCACAGGCGAGGTGAGCCCGCCGATGCTCGCCAAGCTCAACGTCTCGTACGTGATAGTGGGCCACTCAGAGCGCCGCCAGTTGTTCGGGGAGACAGACGAGCAGGTGAACAAAAAGGTGCTTGCCGTGCTCAAGCACCAAATGTCGCCGATCATGTGCGTCGGTGAGACTTTGGAGGAAAGGGAAGCCGGCAGGACAGAGGCCAAAGTGCTGGGCCAGCTCCAAGCCGGCCTGGTCGGCGTCCCGAGGGACGCGTTGGCCAAGGTCGTTATCGCCTACGAGCCGATCTGGGCCATCGGCACCGGTCGCAATGCCAGCCCGGAGGACGCCGAAGCCGTCTGCAAGGCCGTCCGGTCTGCTCTGAGCGAGCAGTTCGGCACTGAGCTCGCGGCCAAAGTGAGGGTGCAGTACGGGGGTTCTGTGACCCCTGCCAACATCGCTGAGCTGATGGCGCAGGAGGACATAGACGGAGCCCTCGTAGGGGGGGCCAGCTTGGACGCAGAGCGCTTTGCACAGATCGTGCGCTGGCGCTGAGCGCGTGGCTGCTCCCGCACGAGCGAGCGTTATGAGCGCGCTCACAGTTTGAGCTAGGTTAGGGGCGTGCCGGCTCGCTGGGCCGGCACGCTTGTAGGGACGGCTTCGACAAACGGAGGAGGTGCCGGCTAAGTGGTGATCACGTGGGTAGTGATCGCGGTCCACATAGTACTTTGCGCGACCTTGATCGTCTCGGTGCTGCTGCACAGCGGCAAGGGCGGCGGGCTTTCCGAGATGTTCGGAGGTGGGCTAGGTTCAGCTGCGGCCTCTTCTAGCGTTGTGGAGCGCAACCTGGACCGCTTCACTGTGTTCACTGCAATCGCGTTCGCCTTTACCACGATGATCTTGGCGATCCGCTTGCAGTAGGCACTGAGCTACGGGCTTTGTTTGCTGAGAGCGGCTTTGCCGTCCGGGCACGTCAGCCGCTCATGAGTCGGCTTTCGCACTTTTGAAGATCTTCCTCACTGGTCCCTGAGCTTCTTCTGACCCACCATCCACCACTCGGCCTGGCTCTTGTGGTTCGATTGTCTGTAAGTTGCGACTCATTACAGACAAGGAGGGACCGATGCCACGTTCTCGGCCCAACAACGAACCTTTTATGCTAAGAGGGAGCCTCTTCACCTTCCGCCGGCGCTGCGGCAAGCCCAACTGCCGTTGCGCTTCGGGCGAACCTCACGAAAGCCCGGCCCTTTCGTACCTAGAGGCTGGCAAGGCGAAGACCCTCACCTTGACCGGCGTCGACCTCGACGAGGTGCGTTCAGCGCTGGCCCGCTACAACGAGGCCAAAGCCGAGCTCGAGCGCCGTGCCGACGCGGGGGTAGCAACCCTGCGCGCCCGCCTCGGCTCCTCCCGGGGAGGCCAGAGACGATGAAGCCGGCAGGGCAGACCTGGAAGGCGCTCCTCGCCCGGGCCGCCGGTGCCTTCACTTCCCCCTCGTTCGCCCTGTTCGTCGAGCTCCTCTCCGCCTGGGCCTGCGCCACCGGGCGGCGCACCATCTGTGGGATGGTCGCGGTCATGGGGCCGGGCAGCCGACGTGCCCATGACGCCTACCACCGCCTCGTACGAGCCGGCAAGTGGGACCTCGCCGCTTTGTGGGCGGCCATGGTCGCCCTGGTCGCCGAGCACCTTAGGGTCCGCGCGATTACTAGGCGCGCGATGTAAGCTTACGGTGTGGAGCTCGACAAGGAGGGCCTGTCTCGGTT
>JBMFUG010000107.1:0-7248 GCA_049966695.1 Acidimicrobiales bacterium
GCGGCCCCACCAACCACCCCCTCAACCGCCAAGACGCGCTCGGCATTGCAGCCCTCCTCCGCTACGGCCCGCTGCCCGTACCGCTCGTGGCTCAAGGGACCGAAACGGTCACACCTGCGCCCGCTCACACCAACTGAGCCACCTTTTTAGGCGTACAGCTGTGCGAGCGGCCGAACTAACGGTGCCCAGCACTGCCCGGGTGATGACCAGCACTGCCCGGGACATGGCCCGTCCCACGAGTGGGCGACAAGCACGGCCCTGCTACGGTTGGCACCATGGTTGGGCAGTCGGCCGGTACGGTGCCGCATATTTCCTCCGGTACCCGCCCGACCGATCGGCTCGTCAGCAGCGCCGTCACATTGCTGCCGGTGGACGAGGTGACGGTCACAGTCCTTGTCGACAACACTTTTGACGCTTTGCTCACGCCTCAAGACAGCGTCACGCGCCCTCCGCTTGCCACTGGCTTCGTGCCGGGGGCCCAGTTCGAGGGTGGCCGCGCGCTGGCAGGTCTTCTTGCGGAGCACGGGTTCTCCGCCCTGGTCAGGGTGCGCAGGGGCACCACTTGGGCATCGTTGCTGTTCGACACCGGTGCTTCTCCAGACGCGATGGCCACCAACGCAGGACGTCTCGGGCTCGACCTCGGGGATATCCAAGGTGTCGTGCTGAGCCACGGGCACTTCGACCACACCGGAGGCTTCCCTGGCCTCGCCCGGCTACGCCGCCACCAAAGCCTGCCGGTTATTGCCCACCCCGCCGTCTGGTCGAGGCGCCGCACCGCCCTGCCGGGCGCTGAACCTGTCGAGCTCCCAACCTTATCGGCAGACGCTCTGAGCAAAGAAGGCTTTGAAGTGACCGAGCAAAGCGGGCCGTCCCTGCTCGCCGACGGCAGCATTTTGGTGACCGGCGAGGTCGAGCGCACGACCGACTTTGAGCTCGGCATGCCGCCGTCGCACCAGGCCTGGGACGGCCACGGCTGGCACCACGACGCAACGGTCATAGACGACCAAGCGCTGGTGGCCCATCTGAGGGGAAGAGGCCTCGTTGTACTGACCGGCTGCGGTCATGCCGGTGTCGTCAACATCGTCCGCTATGCAGTACGCCTCACCGGCGTCGACAAGCTCTGTGCGGTCATAGGCGGGTTCCACCTAAGCGGCCCGTCATTTGAGCCCGCCATAGCCCCGACTGTGGCAGCGCTCAGCGAACTTAGCCCCGAGGTGGTCCTCCCCGGCCACTGCACCGGTTGGCGAGCTCAGCACGCGCTCGCTGCGGCCCTGCCTGGCGCATGGGTGCCAAGCAGTTCTGGTACCACTTGCAACCTTCACGCCGCCTGAGACTCCCCAGCCTGCCAAAGTCGCACAGCCCGACGCCGAGCGTCCTAACGTGGTCGAAGATCCAGCTCGACCATGCCCCCGCCCGCAGGGCTCGCGGGTGGTGCCGCTCAGCCCTCGGAGGCCTGCCATTGGCAACCGGACAGCTGGGCCAAAGCGACAACGAGCGAATGCGTGCCCTTTTGGCCGTAGCCCTGGCCACTAGCAGCTACGTACAGTTGCTCTGCGAGCGCCAAACCCGGAAGCGCCAAACCCATCCTGCGGGCTTCCTGTAGGGCTATACCCAAGTCTTTCACGAAATGGTCAACCTTGAAACCAGGCTCAAAGTCGCCCCGCAAAGCACGCGGGGCGTAGTTGGCCAAGGACCACGAAGCCGCAGCGCCGGTGCCGATCGTGCCGAGCACTCTTTCCATGTCCAAGCCAGCGCGAAACGCGTACAACAAAGCCTCACAGACACCGACCATCCCCGAAGCGATGGCAACCTGGTTGACCATTTTCGCGTGCTGGCCGGCCCCTGGGCCACCTTGGAGCGTCACGACCCGGCCCAGGTGCTTCAGCACAGGCAGCGCCCGGTTGAAGACCTCCTCGCGGCCACCCACCATAATTACCAACGAAGCTTCGCGTGCCCCTACATCCCCACCAGACACCGGTGCGTCTAAGACGTCTACCCCCTTTGTCGTGGCGACATCGAAGATCTCCCTGGCCAACTGCGGCTCGCTCGTCGTCATGTCGATGACGATCGACCCTGGCCTGGCTGAGCTAAGCACGCCGCGCTGGCCCAGTACCACCTCCCGGACATCGGCAGGATAGCCCACCATCGTCACAGCTATGTCAGCGCCATCGGCTGCCTCTGCAGGCGAGCCGCACCACTGCGCGCCCCGCTCTATAAGATGGTCAGCTCGGTGCCTAGACCGGTTGAAGACCCTGACTCGGTACCCGGCGTCCAGCAAGTGCATGCACATTGGCCCGCCCATGACCCCTGTGCCTATCCAAGCGACGCTAAGCCCCGGACCGTCGGCCATGACCCAGCTATCTCCTTCCTAGCTCAGCCATTGCAGTCCTGCTCGCAAACCCATTTGCCACCTAAGCCATCTGTGCGACGGTATCTGCACCGGCCTGAAAGAACATTGCTATTGCCAGGGCACCCGGGTCAACCACACCGACCTCAGCTTCACCCACATAAGTGGCCCGTCCCCTGCACGCACGTAATGACCGAGTTGCTTCCGCGCCCTCACGTGCACTTTTTGCAGCAGCCACGAGGCACGCATCAACCGTCACTTCGACAGAGCCGGTCGCGTCACAAACTGCGCCCAACGCTGGCAACATCGCATCGACCATAGTCTTATCACCCAGACGGGCATGCCCAAGCCTCTGCACGTTGTCCGTACCGTTCCTCAAAACGTGGGATTCTGTCCCATGTCTGCCTGCTGAGCTCTTGGGACCGCTACGACCAGATGTACCGGTCTGGTACCGGTTGAGGCGCCAGCTTCAGGAGCGCGGCACCGGGCTGGTGCTTTTGGCACCTTAGGCCACCTCAGCAATAGCTGTGGCCGTCCCAGGGGACGGCCGGTGGCTGGCCGCTTCCCGGTCAAAGGAGCTGTCCCCGTCTTTACTAGCCCCGTTTTCCGCACCGTAATGCGCCAAGGGGTTGGGACGGGTCACGACTTTCCCTTGTGATACCTAGGGTTTCGGGCACCGACGGTCTTCTGAACGCCGATCTGTTGTGCCAACGAAGTCTAGTTATATACTTGTAACTAGGGATGGATCTGTGGTAATGTTGTGCCAACATGTACGCGAGGGTGAAACGGGCCCGCCGGGGTGAGCAGGTGCACGAGTACGTGCAGCTGGTCGAAGGCCACCGGGAAGGCGGCAAGGTACGTCAACGCGTTGTGGCAACCCTGGGGCGTCTTGACGAGCTGAAGGCATCCGGCCAGCTGGACCGCTTCGCGGGTTCCTTCGCTCGCCTGGATCCGCCTGCGGTGGGCACCAGCAGGGAGGTCGGCCCGCTGCTGCTCGTCGCCCACTACCTGCGCCGGCTGGGTCTGGCCGAACTGGTCGACGAGGTCGCCCCGATGCGCGGTCGCTCGCTGCTTACTCACGGCGAGGTGGTCGCCGTGCTGGTCGCCAACCGCCTCTGCGCTCCCGCCCCCCTCTACGACATCTCGGGTTGGGCCTCTTCGGCCGGCGTCGCCGAGCTGTTCGGTGTGCCCTCAGGCCTGTTGAACGACGACCGTTTGGGCCGGGCGCTCGACGCCCTCGCGCCGCACGCCGAGGACCTAAGAGGCCGGCTGCTCTTGCGCACGATCGAGCGCTGCGAGGTCGACGCCAGCCGGCTGCATCTCGACCTCACCGCAGTGCGCTTCGCCGGGCACTACGAGGGCTCGTCGCTGGTGAAGAAGGGCTGGGCAGCAGGTCGGAGCATCGAGAGGCAGGTGAAGGCTCTTCAGGCCTCCACCAAGTCCGGCGTGGCGCTGTACTTCCGCCCCCACCAGGGTGCTTCGAGCGAGCTACCGGCGTTCATGGCCGGTATCGAGACCCTCGCCGGCGCACTGCCGCCAGGGCTGGTCGTGGTCGGAGGCTCCGGGCTCGGCTACCTGGAGAACCTCTGCGCGCTCGACTCGGCCAAGGTGTCTTTCGTCGTGCCGTTGCGGGCCGACACCGGATGGGCGCAGCGCTTCGTAGAAGACGTGCCCGCTGGCCTCGGTGCTCTCAAGCACCTGGACTACTGCTCGGAGCGCGAGCGCAGGCTTCCTCTCGAGCGGCGCACCGCCTGGAAAGGGCTCGTCTGCCCGTTTCCCGTCACCGACGGCAGCGGTCGCCGTCACGATCTGCGTGTCGCCTACATCTTCAGCTCCGAAGAGGCCTCCTCGGTCAAAGCTGCCCGTGAGCGCGCTCTCAAAAAGGCCGAAGACGCCCTCGGGCGTGTCCGCAACGGCCTCGGCGGCCGCTACTACAAGACCAAGAAGCAAGTCGACGACCGGGTGGCCGTGATCCTTTCGGAGGGCGTCAACGGGCTGATCGACGTCTCGACCGCTGAAGGCGACGCCAAGCCCACCCTCAGCTGGTCACGCAACGAGGAGGCGACCGGCGAAGCCGGCGTGCTCGATGGCCTCTACGCCTTGGTCACCAATATTCCCGATCTCGCTGGCCAGCGCCTGTCTGCTCTCGATGTGCTGAAGACCTACAAGGACCAGTGGGTCGTGGAGCAACGCCACCGCGACCTGAAGCAGGCCCTTCGGGCCCGGCCGGTGTTCTTGCACAACGACGCCCGCATCGAGGCACTGATCGCAGTGATCGGCATCGCCCTGCTCGTCTTCGGACTGATCGAGGCCGAGCTGCGCGCCGCACTCGGCGAGGGAGCGAGCCTGCCGGGCATCCTGCCCGAGGGCCGAGCCGCCAAGCCGACCGCGCGCGCCGCACTCGCCAGCTTCGACGGGCTCTCGGTCACCTACACCCCAAACGGCCTCGCCCTTGACCGGCTCACCCAGGTCCAGCGGGTCATCCTCGCCTTACTCGACATACCCCTCCCCTGGCCCGAGGGGGCGGAGGACTAACCCTGTTGCGGTGCGGAAAACGGGGCTAGCGGGACACCCATCAATGCGGCCCGGTCAGTCATCTGCTCGATCTGCCGGAGCAGCACGGCGAGAGTCCCGTCGTCTAAGGGGACTTCGCGCCGGTGCTGGGCCCGCTTGGGGCTCTTCAGGCTCCCGTCGATGTCGGCGGCGGCCCGTACCCATAGTGTGCGCCGTGCCCAGTCGACATCCGAGCGACGGAGAGCAACTAGCTCGCCCAGGCGGGCGCCGGTTGTAGCTGCGAGCGTGAGGATGGGGGCGATGTCCGGGGTGTGCTCCAGGGCGGCGTTCAGGATGAGAGATACCTCCCCTGCCTCTGGCGGGAGCCTTTCATGGGGCACGTAGGTGCTCTTCGGGAGTTGGACGCCGATCATCGGGTTGTGGAGCACTTTCCCTGTGCGCCGCGCCCACTTGAAGGCTCCCGAAAGCAGAGCCTTCGCCTGGTTCATCGAGCTGGTGCTTTGCCCGGCCTTGCGCATGCGGCCGAAGCACCGGTCGACATCATCCGCCGTCAACCTCCGAGCGGCCTTTTTGCCGATGACGGGAGACAGCCAGTTCTTCCTCACGTCTGCGTACCGGGCTAGTGTTCTTGTCTCCCTGCCCTGTTCCTCCAGGTAGACCAGGTAGTGGTCCAGCAGGTCGTCCAGGCTCCACCCGGTGGCGTCCCGGTCCCGCGGCCCAGCCTGGCTGAGCTGCTCGCGGAGCTGCACCCTGGTTGCCTCGACTTCGGCTCGACCGCCATGCACTCGGCGGTGAGCCCGCTGTCCGTTCACCTGGACCTGCACGCGGGCACCGCCTGGCCGTGCCGCCTTCGTCGTCGCAGGCGCCCGGTCCCTCCCCCGCTTCAACCGCAGGTGCTCGACGCGGACGCACGCTTTCACCTCGCAGCTCATTACCTGCGCTGTGGCTGGGACGGGGCCGTAAGCCAGTTCCCATGCGACCCTGCGCGCCATTACTGGGCTCGTTCCTCCGACTTTGAAGATGCCCGACCCGTCGCGTTTGCAAGCACCAAGCCAGAGATGGTGCTCTCCGGAACGGTCGACCTTGGCCTCGAACCTTCGAGCCAGTTCCTCGTCCACAGCAGCGAGTATACGAACGGTAGGTCACTGGTATACCGCGCCACTTAGTGGGAGGGAGCTTGTTGGTATACCGCCCGCCGCCGGCCGTTTGCTGCATCTACCAGCTACTTTGCAGTGCGCCCCCTGGGATTCGAACCCAGAACCTGCGGATTAAGAGTCCGTTGCTCTGCCGTTGAGCTAGAGGCGCGAGTGCCTGATAGTACCTAGCGCGAGGCTACAAGGCCAACGCGCCTGGTGCACAGACCTTTGGCTGGGGTGACCGAGGGGACTCGAACCCCCGACCTCCAGGGCCACAACCTGGCGCTCTAACCAACTGAGCTACGGCCACCATGATGTTCTCAGTTTGGCACAGACGGCGCCTCAGCAGGGAGTGCACTAAGCAACGTACCTGCTTTGACCGATGGGGAGAAAGCATTGCGCCCGCTAGGAGCCCTACAAGGAGTAGACGTGGCCTATGAGAACTGACTGCCCGGACGTAGACCTGGTCCGTTTGTACCTTGACAGCATCGGGCAGTACCCACTGCTGACGAGGCAAGACGAGGTCCGCTTATCGCGCCTCATCTGCAACGGCCGCTCGGCGCGCCGAGAGCTGGCGAAGGGAAAAACCACCGGAGCGCGCAAGCGCCAGCTCCTTCAGATGGCACGCCAAGGCGACAGGGCGGCCGAGCAGTTCATCAACTCCAACCTTCGCCTGGTCGTTTCTATCGCCAAAAGGTACCAGTCGTCGGACCTGGCTCTTTTGGACCTGGTCCAGGAAGGCAACCTCGGCCTGGTCCATGCCGTCGAAAAGTTCGACTGGCGAAAGGGCTTCAAGTTTTCCACCTACGCGACGTGGTGGATCAAACAAGCGATCGGCCGAGGCATAGACAACGCGGGCCGCACCATCCGCCTCCCGATCCATGCTGGAGACCAGGTCCGTCGGCTGCTGCGAGCCAAGGGCCAGCTCGAAAACCGCCTCGGTCACTCCCCCAGCGTGAGGGACTTGGCCCTCGAGCTAGCCATGCCAGAAGAAGATGTCAACCGGTTGCTCATGAACGCGTCTGACCCAGTAAGCCTCGACGCCCCTTTAGGCCCAGAGAGCGACGCCGACCTTGGCGATATCATCGCCGACCTGTCGTCACCATCGCCCTTCGAGGTGGTCGCCGGACAAATGATGAGCTCGGAGGTGGAAAAACTCCTCGCGCCTCTCGAAGACAGGGAAAGGGAAATACTTAGGCTCCGCTACGGCCTGGGCAGCGGTGAGCCCTGTACTCTCGATGAAGTCGGGAC
>JBMFUG010000108.1:0-6977 GCA_049966695.1 Acidimicrobiales bacterium
TACACTGAGTGGGCCCTTCGCGCCTCTCCGCGCTGGTCAAGTGCCAAATCCGCCCTCAAAACGGCCGTAACTTCGGTCTAGCTGAGGGCGTCCCTGGCACGTGCTCGCTGTGCATGCTTCTTCTTGCCCCGCACGGCGCCGGTGCGGGGAAGTCGCAGAAACCGGTCGGGCCCGGCGCGGGCGTCTCGCCGGGACTCCGACTGGGCATCGGGCACCAAGGCCCCTGCAGCCACCAAAGTTGCCCCTGGTGGCTGGTGGCACAACTGGCCGAGGGCGAGCCGTTTACGACAACCCAGTGACCTCAAGGATTTCGCCAGGCTCCTTGGCCGTCGCTACCTGGGTCCCGTTGTTCGAGAGATAGACAGTCCCATTTCGCGCGACAGCTACGCCCGTCGGGTCGAACAGCCCCTTCCCTACCCCGCTCAGCGTCACCGTGCCTAGGGTCTTGCCGTTCGGCCCGATCTTCACAAGAGCGCCCGGCAGCGACGGTGGCGCCAGCAGGCCGCCGACGCTCAGCTCGGTTGCCAAGAGGTCATGGCCGTCGAACGCGATGGCTGCGACCGCGGTCAAGCCGCTCGCCCAGACGGTGGGGGCCTTGCCTGGGACGACACGGTAGACGCGAGCGGTGCCCGGCTCCGACGGCACGCCGGACAAGGTGCTCACATAAAGCGCGCCGTCAGGCCCCACCGCTACTGCCGTCGGCACTGCTTGGCCGTCGATCGTAATGGGCTTCGGGTTCCCCATGGCGTGGGCCGGGACGGGCTGCGCCACCGTGGGGAAACGTGCCAAGAGGCTGACCTTGCCGGTGTCGGAGACGAAAAGGAGGTCGTTGGCGGCTGCATCTACCAGCGCGAACCCGTCACCGTACGCGGTGACGTCGTACGGGTCGCTGTCGTAAGTGGTCTCGGCGTGGGGCGGGCCGCCGAGGGTGGCAGCAGCCTGGGGATGAGCAGCGGCAAAACGCGCGATATCAACCATGTTGGTCGAGCCGGCGTGCTCTATGTCAACCGTACCGAACGTCGTTCTTGCTGCCCCCTTCAGGCTGTTGGCCCCGGTTGGGCCGACCAGTTCGTCTTGATAGACGACTGCGGTCCAGCCGTGGTTGAACGCCACCGCTGCTGGTCCTGCGATCTCAGCGTTATCGGCCTCTACGACCGAAGGGAGGCCGCTGGCGAAGTCGCTCACGCGGCCCTCGGCGTTGATCTCTGCTATTGCCCCTGTCGTCCCTTCGCAGTAAGTCGTTACGCCGTGGCCGCCCGCTGCAGGCCCAGTCGCGCAATTGGTGCCGCCGACTATGCCGCCCGACCCCGACTCGGCAACGAAGAGCTCCCCACCTGGCCCTACAGTTATGTGCTTGGGGGCGTTGAGGCCGCTCACCAGCACGCGAGCCGTTGCTGTAACCGACCCTAGCGGGCTGGCGGTGGCCCACCCTCCCAGTAGCTGCTGCACCAGGAACGCAGCGCCGAGGGAGAGAAAGCACCTCCTGCTCCGTCTGCCCCAGCGGCCGCCAGGTACTTGTGTCATGGGCACTGTCCTCGGTCCTCCCTTCGCTCTTGGCCCTTCACGGGCCCTCATGTCCCGACAGCCTCTTAGCCGGGCGCACCTACTGCGCACCCACCGTGTACTTTGGATGTCGCTGCTCAGGTCCCTCCGGGAGCCGAGCCTGCTCAAGGGCCTTCGCAGGTCCTTCGTTGAAAGGCCACAGGCGTTGAAAGGCCACAGGCGTTGGCCCACGGGCAGCGGGAGCTGGGCGACCTGGCC
Organism: Acidimicrobiales bacterium; assembly: GCA_049966695.1. Classification (GTDB taxonomy): domain Bacteria; phylum Actinomycetota; class Acidimicrobiia; order Acidimicrobiales; family Palsa-688; genus JAKAWM01. The sequence goes on from JBMFUG010000108.1 coordinate 1,762, forward strand.
TGGCAGCAGGAGCTTCCACGAGCTTCGAAGAACATTTGTTTCAGTCCCCCACCGCCCATCAGCATGTCGCGTGCAGTGTCCGAGGCGTTGTGCTCGCACCTGGTGCCGGGCGCAGCGCGGTGCAGCTCTTGCAGGCTTTGGACGTTTAGCTGACCGCGCTCGGAGCTCATGGTCGACGCTGAGGCATCTCGGGTTGGGTTCAGCCCCGTTCGGGTTGCCACGCCTGGTCGACGAGGGACTGGCTGGCTGAGGCGCCAGGGCACGTGGACGAAGCGAGCCTCGGCCGGCCGGGCTGCCTGTGAGTTTTACCCTCCTGTACCGCCCGAGCGGCTCTGCGCTTGCCTTGGCCTATGCGGCGTGAACCCTGACGCGCACCCCCCTGAAGGTGTTCGTGGCCACGCCCGTCACCGTCGCCGGGTGAAGGTACCAAATGCCGTAGGTGTCCCCGATGATCGTGTTGTGGGCGATCGTGATCGAAAGGGGCCCTATTGTCCCGACGAGCACGCCGGTGGTCGCGTGGTCGACCGGCTTGAAGTCCGGGTCTCCGTCGAGGTTGTTCAGCTTGATGGTGTTGCCCTCTACGACGTTGCCGTTCATGTACTGGCCCGGCACGTGGCTGTGCACTGTAACCCCGGAATCCCCGTTACCGCTGACAATGTTCCCCTTCACCACGTTGTTGTAGACAGCGCCACCAGGTACCGGTGTCGCAAGCACGATGGCACCAGGGTTGTCCTCGACCACGTTCGCCTCGATCGTGTTGGCGTAGTCGCCGCCAGCAGTGGGGCGCAGCCTGCCTTTCACGAAGCCCAGTCCAGCATGGCTCACCACTATGATGCCGCCATCATGGTTGTGCTCGACGGTGTTGGCTTCGACGAGGTTGTGGTCAACCGGCCCGAACTCGTCGCTCAGGAGGATGCCACCCCCGTTGCCCTCGACGGTGTTGCCCTCGACGACTGAGCTTGCAGCAACCATCAGGTGGACTGCTTCGCCGCAGTCCCCTGGCACATTGTCCAGTTCGTTGCATTCGCGGTAGGACGATTTCGTGGTCAGCTTCTGGAGGAAGTTGCCCCGGTCGTTGCCGGTGACCACGTTGTCTTTGATGGTGACGTGGGTAACTGGCACACCAGGCTTGCCTACGACGAGGATGCCCTCTCCGATCGCCCCAGTCACTGTAAAGCCTTCGACGGTTGTGCCCGACGAGGGCACGGTGACGCCGTTGTCCGAGCCGGTCGCATCTATGGTGGCGTGCTCGCCTTCGAGCACGAGCGGCTTAATGACAGTTACCTGGCCGTGGTAAGTGCCAGGGCAGACGATTATCGTCGAGCCCGGCTTGGCCGCCCCGATCGCCGCCATGATCGTGGCAAAGCGCGCTGTCTTGCACGAGCTGCCTGCTGCCGACGCCTTGGCAGCAGGTGAGACGAACAGGTCCCTTGTCGGCACCGCCGCCGCGGAGGGCGCGGGGCCGGCCCCTCCGAGCAAAGCGAGCAAGGCAACTGAGAGCGTACTTAGCAGTCCGGTGCCGCGGCGCCCTTTGGGCTTCGTGGGCGCGGCTGCGGTCATAGTCATAACAATTGGCTCCTTTCTTGGACCAAGGTGCTGTCGCGGAGGCCATCGAGCACCTGAGCGCTACAGCCGTGGCGGCTGCTGCCAGGGGGCCCCAGGTGGCCTCGCTCGCGTGAGGGTGACGTCCGTGCGCACCCGCGGCGCACCTACGTCGTGACACGTTTGCTCGCCCCGGTCACATCGCGCTGGCCTTGCACGGATGTCGTGCTGCACTGGCTGTGATCGCTAGTCGGGTGCGCTGCGGGTACGCGACGTCTTTACGTTCCAGTCCGTGCGTTGTCCCGCACATGGACGGTGAGCACAGCCGCAACGGCTACTTGTTAGCGGGCTGTCGGGTCCTCTACGGGAGATGTCGCGATGGATTTAGGCAATGCGAGCCTGAAAGGGAGCTGGAGCAACATGACTTTGTGGCAGAGGGCACAGCGTGGCCTGTCGGCCAGGGGCCCGGTAGCTGGCCGGGCACGCCAGCGGGCGCGGTGGCTAGCTATGGTTTCGGTACCGGTGGTTTCCAGCCTGTGCCTTGTGGCGCTTGCCACTTTGCCTCCGGTGAGCCCCGGGCCGGCAACCGGCGCAGGGCCCGCCGTCCTGCGGGCACAACTGGCGAGCTACGAGACAGCGACCGTGAGCGGCACCGTCAGCGTGTCGCCCTCATGGGCGTACCCTCCCTCCGAGGACAAGGGCACGCAGGACTTCGCCTGCACCGGCAGTGCCGACATCGTGGACGTCCGGGTCGAGGGGACCGACATCTCCTCGCCGGTGACCAATACCGGCTCGGCTTGCACCTTCAGCTTGTCAGGGGTGCCGACTGGCACCGTGACGCTCCTCGCCGAGGCCGAGCCAGGCACCGACGCCTACCAAGAGCCGAGCCTGCAGAAGACCGTTACCGTGCCGGCCGGTGGGCTCTCGGGTGTCGACATCGACCTGCAGTTCAAATGGCAGACCGTCGAGCTCCCTCCCGCCCTCACCGACACCAACGGTGCCTCGGTGAGCACCCGGGACGCCTTCTTCTTGAACGCCACCACGGCCTGGGTGATGGTCTGGGACGTCACGACCTCGAAGTCGCCGGCCAACGGGGCGGCCGACTGCGCCGACGTCTTGTACCACACCACCGACGGCACCACCTGGAGCGCGGTCGCCTCATGGCCCTACGCGTACAACAACGGCTGCAGCGGGGGCAACAGCACGCCGGACGCGCCCGGCGCTCCCGAGCGGGCCCCGGGGATCGTCTTCGCCAACGCTAACGACGGCTGGATGGTCTTCAACGGCCTGGCGTGCCCCTCTGGCGGCTGTAGCAATGCGAAGTCAAACTATTTCGGGCCCAGCCAGACGGTCGAGTACACGACCGACGGCGGCAAGACCTGGACGAACGGCGGAGCCTTGGCCCCGCCCGCTGGGACCAAGGACAACTTCGCGCCCTGCACCAGCGGTAACAACGACTACCCGTACGCGCCGGGGACGTGCCCGGCGTCCGTCCAGTCGCTGGCCGCGGTCCCCGGGAGCTCCAATGTCGTGCTCGTGACCGCGAACTGGCAGTACGAGGACGACGGGACCTACGGGACGCCGAGCGCGTTGTTCGAGTCCGACGACGGGGCGGCCAGCTGGGCGCCCGTCGAGGTCCCTCCCGCCGGCCAGAGCTTCGGCTCCAACGTGGCGGTCTCCCCCGATGGCCAGGCCGTCCTGCTGAGCGCGACAGGCACCGGTGCCAACTGCGGCACCGAGCCGGTCTGGGTCGCCTACCGCACCGGGCCGAAGTCATGGCAGACGACCACCACCACGGCGCTGTACTCGACGCTCGGCGGCGCCAACTGCTACTACGGCAACAACCTGGCGGTCTCCTACGGCGGCGGGGTCTTCGCGGCCGAGTCGGGCGACCCCGGGCCGACGGGTTCTTCCTACACCTCCGAGATGGCCTTCTCCACCGACGGGGGGAAAACCTGGTCTCAGAGCCCGAGCGTGAGCGGTGGCGTCCAGTCCACCGGTGGCTCGATCGCCAACTATGGCCAGGACACCTGGACCACCTGGAGCGTGCTGCTCGCGTCCTACGACGGGGGGGCCACCTGGTACCAACAGGCCCAGCCTGGCAGCTCCGGGTGGGGCTACGACTATGACTTCTACGGCCTGGTGACGGCCTTCGGGCCGTCCTCGGCCGTCGTATGGTCCTCCGACGACAGCTTCTCCGGGGCCTCGAGCACCTACGCCGGCTACTTCGGCATCAACGCGTCCAACGCCGCCCAGGACTACCCGGGCTGGTACCTGGTCTACGAAGACCCGCCGTTGTCAGACGTGGAAGCCTACGTGCCCTCGGCGCCGCCGGCGGTGGTCCACGTGCGGCCCGGCCAGGGGCCGGTCCCCATGGTCTCGCTGAGCCTGGCCAACCACGGCACCGTACCAGTCACGGTGTCCTCGCTGACCCTGCACGCGTCCGGCACCGGCGACAGCGCCACCGCCGTGGCGTCGGCCAGCGTGTCCGAAGGCGCCACTGTGCTTGGCACCGCCACCTTCTCCGCCGGCGGCACGGCGACGCTCAGCCTCGGCAGCAGCGGCTTGGCCCTCGGCCGGGACCAGCAGGCAGCTCTCCAGGTGAGCTACGACTTTTCGCCCTCGCTCGTCCCGGGGCGCCTGGCGCAGACGTTCGGGGCGTACTTTTCCCCTTCCGCGGACGTGACGGCGAGCACGGCGTCGGGGGCGCTTGTGCCCACTGCGCCCGCCGGGTGGCAGGCGACTACGAGCCTGGCCGAGCTGAGCCCGCCGCCATGGGCACTACAGACGCCCCTTTCCTCCCCTGTGCTGGCTGCGACGTCCCAGCTCAGCGCGGTGGCCTGCCCGACCGCCACGGAGTGCGTAGCAGTAGGCCAGAGCGGTGGCAACGGTAGCCCAGCGGCCATAGTGGCCACCACCGACGGAGGGGCCACATGGCACGGCGAGGCGCTGCCGGCCGGCAGCACCGATGTGAGCAACCTGACGGGCATCTCCTGCCCGAGCGCCGCCGACTGCTACGCCGTCGGCTACTACTTCAGCTCGGCTGCCGGCACCGACGAGCCGGTGGTGCTGGCCACCACCGACGGAGGGACCACGTGGTACTCGCTGCCATTGCCGGCCGCCGTGACCGGCCCAGGCGGTGGTGAGCTGAACGCCGTCTCCTGCCCGAGCACCACTGATTGCTACGCGCTCGGCTTGTCGGGTACGAGTAACCAGAACGAGGTGGTGCTCGCCACCACCGACGGGGGCTCCACATGGTCGGCCAGCACGGTGGCCCAGTCCTCGGCCAACCTGAACGCCATCTCCTGCCCGAGCACCACGGATTGCTACGCCGTCGGCGCGCAGGCCTACGCCACGACCGACGGAGGGGCCACCTGGACGGCACAGCCCCTGCCCGCCGGGAGCGGCAACCTGTACGGGGTGTCCTGCCCGACGACCTCGGACTGCTACGCCGCCGGCTACTCGGACAACTACCAGACCAGCACAGTGCAGAGCACCCTCGTAGCGACTGCCGACGGCGGTAGCTCGTGGGCCGAGCAGGCATTGACGGGCACAGCCACCGAACTACATGCCATCTCCTGCCCGAGCGCCTCGGACTGTTACGCGGCCGGCTACAGCTGGGACACGGCCGCCCAGCAAGACGTGGCCACCGCCCTCGCCACCACCGACGGCGG
>JBMFUG010000109.1:0-6957 GCA_049966695.1 Acidimicrobiales bacterium
GCCAGACGGGTCTGTAGAGCCAACAGACAAGGTTCTTAGCGGCAAGGCCGCTTGCCCCCGTGAAGTGGAGCTGAGCTTCGTCCACGGGGGTGGCGGCCGCTGCTAGTGCGAGATGTGCCGCCTCGCACTTACAAGACGAGCCTGTACTTTTAGGAGAGATAGTGAGATCACTGGAGCCACTCGCACCGGCGCAAGACCCAAAGGGACTGCCGGTGGTCCAACCGCTGATGTCACGGCGTTTCACATCGTACGTCAGTGCTCGCATGATCACGGTTGTTGGAGTTGTGGTGGCATTGGTGCTCGTGCTCGAAGGCACTAGCGGGGGTAAGCTCTTTAGCGTCAACAACATGGGGGGGGCGCTGAGCACCAGCGCGGAAGTCGGCTTTATCGCGATCGGCGTGACGTTGCTGATGATCGGCGGGGAGTTCGACCTTTCTGTGGGCCAGACTTTTGTGGCGGGGGCCATGGCATTTGCAGCGTTGTTCCAGCCGTTGGGCATTGCGCCGGCTATTTTGATCTCTGTTGCGCTAGGTGTAGGTATCGGTTTTATTAACGGTTTTATAACGCTAGCTTTTGGGATACCGTCCTTTATCACCACGCTCGGGACATATTACGCAATTGCCGGAGTGATCCTAATGATCACGAGCGGCTCCCCGGTGAGCGTGCCAGTGGTACCGCGGAGCTTTCGTATTTTTAGCGCTGGCATTGCAGGCTCTCAAGCCCAGTGGCAGGTCCTGTGGTGGCTTGGCTTCGCGACAATCGGGGCGTTCGTCTTGCACAAGACAGCGTTCGGCAACCATATCTTTGCCGTGGGCGGTGACAAGCAGGCCGCAGGCAACACTGGTGTGCGGGTCAATTGGACGAAGATGGCTCTTTTTATGATCTGCGGGGCAACCGCCGCGTTCTCGGGCGTTGTCCTTTTCGCGTTGTACGGCGATGTAGAGGCGTCTGCAGGGTCAGGCCTACAGCTGCAGGCTATCGCTGCTGCGGTCATCGGGGGGACTGCGCTGTTCGGAGGTATTGGTACCGTCTACGGCGGTGTCCTGGGCTCGTTTTTCCTAGGGGTCATTGAGACAGGTTTGATCTTGTCGGGAGCTTCTACTACCTATTATGAGTTCTTCGTCGGGATCGTCCTCATCGGTGCGGTGGTGCTCCAAGTGAAGATGGAGGGGCTTTCGAGCATCACTAGGCGGCTGCGCCTCAACTTTGCGTGGGCGACTGGGCACGCCGGTCGGTCTTCGCGCTTGCGCGCTGACACGATCAGCGCGAACGGCGGCAGAGCGTCGGCTCATGGCATGGAGGCAACCCCTTCGCTGGCTGCAGCGCCTGCGACCGGTAATGACAGCCCGGGTCGGGCGAACCGATCACTTGACGAGGCAGCGCTTACCGGCGACGGAGTTGTGGCCCTGGCAGCCGACGGCGGCGGAGCGGCGCCGGGGGGGGCTGCTGCAACAGTGTTCGAGCTGCACCACGTCACGATGAAGTTCGGTCCAGTGCTGGCCGTAGACGACGTGAGCTTTAGCGTGAGCGGTGGAGAGGTGCTTGCCCTCTTGGGCGATAACGGAGCTGGCAAGTCAACTGTGGTGAAGATCATCTCCGGGGTTTACACCCCGACTTCGGGTGAGGTCCGCTTTGGTGGCCGGCGCGTGGTGTTCAGGAGCGCCAAGGCTGCTCGTGAAGCAGGTATATCGACCGTCTACCAGGACTTAGCTTTGGTTGGCGTTATGAACGTGTGGAGGAACTTCTTCCTCGGTGCGGAACTACGCAAGGGCGTCGTGCTCGACACGGCTCGCATGCGCTGGGAAACTGCACGCGCCCTTAGCGAGATCGGCCTTGCCAACCTGAGCTCGGTGGACCAGTCTGTAGGAACTCTTTCTGGCGGGGAGGGGCAAGCCTTGAGCATCGGCCGGGCGGTGTACTTCGAGAAGAGGCTCCTACTGCTGGACGAGCCGACAGCAGCCCTATCGGTGAGGGAAACCGCGAGAGTCTTCGAGTACATCAGGCGAGCTGCGGCGAGCGGCATAGCCGTCCTCGTTATCATGCACAACACCCAGCAAGCCCTAGAGGTGAGCAACCGCGTCATCGTTATGCGCCATGGGAGAGTGGCTGGCGAGTTTTCACGCTCGGCTGGCAATTTCCCAAGCCAGGAAACCGTCAACGCCATGATCAGCGGCGTCCTTTAGCTTTAGGGGCTGCGCGAGGGCGCAGGGTTATATAAGCCCCGGGGTGAAGTCGCGCGAAGGCAAGTCGTCCCCGCCCGGTGAAGCCGAGTAGGCGGAGCTGTCCTTTGGCGCGCCTACGCTGCGCAGCAGGAGAGCTTGTCGACGTCGCGGGTAAAGGTCTGGGACGCGAGCTTCATGGCCTCAGCCATGGTCAAGTACGGGTGGAACGTCGCTGCGAGCTCAGCTGTCGTGATGCCGTGACGGATCGCGAGCACGGCCGACTGGACCACGTCACCGGCCCCCTCTGCCATGACTGAGGCGCCGAGGAGCCGGCCGGTGCCGGCCTCGGCGACGAGCTTTACAAGCCCGAGGGTGTCGCGGTTCACAAGGGCGCGTGGCACGGCCTGGAGAGGCAGGACGGAGGTCTCGACGTCCCAGCCAGCCTTACGGGCCTGGGCTTCGGTGAGCCCCGCGCTTGCTACTGGCGGGGACGTGAAGATCACGCGAGGCAGGCCGGTGAGGTCGACCTTTCTTCGGGCGCCAAGCAGTGCATTGTCCACGGCCAGGGCGCCTTCATAGGCAGAGACATAAACGAACTGGGGTGCTCCGGTCACGTCGCCGGCGGCGAACACCCTGGGGTTGGAGGTGCGCAGCTCCTCGTCGACCACGACAGCTCCTTGTGCGCTGACTTCGACGCCGGCTGCTTCAAGCCCGAGGCCGTGCGTGTTGGGGCGCCTGCCAGTAGCGACGAGCACCTGGTCGGCGCTGAGGACGAGCTCGTGCTCCCCCACCCTGAGGGTGACTTTTGCTTGGCCGTGGGAGTGGTGCACGGCGAGCACCTGCGCAGAGGTGTGGACAGTGGCGCCTTGGGCAACTAGCACCGAGGTGAGCGCCTGAGATACCTCGGGCTCTTCGAACGGGGCTATACGCTCCGCTACGTCGACGAAGCTGACCTGGGAGCCTATGTGCAAGAAGAACTGGCCCAGCTCTAGGCCTATTGCGTTGGCCCCGATGACTATGAGGTGCTTTGGGGTTTCGGTGAGCTCGAGCGCGCTAGTCGAGGTGAGGTAGCCAGCTTCTTCAAGGCCCGGGACGGGCGGGGCGACCGGCGAGGCTCCCGTGGCCACTAGGTAGGTCCTGGAGCGAAGGCTCTGGCCGTCGACCTCGAGCTCGTCGGGCCCGACAAAGCGGGCGTGGCCGTTGACTACCCTGAAACCGTAGCTTTCGACAAGGTCGAGGTACTTGGCCTTGCGCAGCGCCCCAACCAGCTCGTCCTTTTGGGCGACCAAGGCGGCCAGGTCCACTGGGCCAGAGCTCGTGGAAAGGCCTGCGAAGGGGTGGTGCCCGGCTGCCCACGCCAGCTCACCGGCGCGCAAAAGCGCCTTCGAGGGTACGCAGCCGACGTTCACGCAGGTCCCGCCGATAGTGCCCTGTTCTGCCAGCGCCACCTTGTAGCCGGCCTCGGTGGCCTTGATCGCTGCTGCAAAAGCGGCCGAACCTGCGCCGAGCACTACCAGGTCGTAGTCGGCGGCGTTATGAGCTGCCTGTCCCTGCAGGCCGGTACCTATGAGGTGCAACGCCCCTGGGCGGTAGCCGGCGTGCTCGACTGCAGAGCGCAGGTCTTCTTCAAAGAGGGCCTCAGTCCACAAAAAGCGCGCCTCACCCGCTTGCCAGTGAACAGAGACCGCTTGGGCGCCCACGCCCTCGAGAGCCGCCGTCACGTGGTGGGCGCAGTCGTCACAGGTCATGCCGCGCACTTCCAGGACCGCTTGAGGTGCGTTCTTGATCATTGGCCCGCTCCTTGTGTTTCGGGGATGCCAAGTGCTTTAGGTCGTTAGCCGTTCGCTGGCCAACACCAGGCTAGGTACCTAGGCAGCCAAGCACGACCACACGTAGCCACAACCAAATGTTGGCACGCGCTATTCCCGAGCCTAGTCATGTCGGGGCTGCTTGGAGCGACCGTCTGACGGCACAACCCTCGGCGCTTAGGCCGGGGTAACCGGGCGCAATAGGCCGTTGACCCAACCAGCGAAGCCCCCATCGCTAAGGTCGAGTTCGTAGTGCTCGCACATATGGTGCCTGCCGTAAAGAGCGTGGCGTACCTCGGTGACGCGGCGAAAGCCAAGCGCCTCTGCAAGGGCATGGTACTGAGGGTCGGGGGTAGAAAATGAGTAGGTACCCTGCCTCGCTAACAGCCCCACTATTTCTCGTAGTAGCCGCGCCCTAGCCGCCCGCGACGCACTTCCTAGGTCTTCGCGGTAAGCAGCGTGGGTGAAGTGGAACAGCCTGCTGTTTTCAGGAAGTGCGGGCAGAGCGGCGATTTGCGGCCAGCGTGCTCGGGCGTACGGCTCGATCCCGGGGTGGTCCAAGAGCAAGCGGGCTGACTCCTGGCAGACCGGGACTACCGCTGCTAGGGCGACGATGGTCCCGTCGCCTTCTCGTCGCACCAAACGCAAAAGCGTGCCCCGGTAGCTGAAAATAGCCCTAGTAGCTGCGACCATGCGACGAGGGCGTGGGAGGTCCATGCGTTGGTCGCCCCATGAGTGCAGCACCCGCTCGAGCTCGTCCACCTGTTGTGGACGGCCCTGCTCGCTGTAAACCTGGCCTTGTTCTTCTGGGCAGAACAGCAAGTCCTGTAGTAATGCGTCCTGGCTCAGGAACAGTAGCTCAGCTGCCAGGTGCTCGCGTCTACGCGGCGTAGCATTGGGCAAGCGGGCCTGGTACTCCTCTAAGGCTCGTAGACGTAGCTGACGCGCACGGTCTGGGGCGCGCCAGTTCAAGTCTTCAGCCAGTAAGCGGCGGAAGTCGTCGTTGATGCGCAGGCCACCCTCGGTCATGCGGGTGCCTGGCAGCCTGGCTAGGCTGGTCATCTCGTCGCGCGTCACAGGTCGTCCCGCTAGGGCGCCCAGCATATCTTGGTCAACCTCGCGCACGACGCTTGCGGAGCTGACCAGCTCTCTCAAGCTATCGTTAGGGACGTCGTGGAGCCACTCTTCTAGTAGCCGGGTGTTCAAGTAGTGCCAGTGACGGCTTGACCAGGCCGAGCCGGGTGCCAGCTCTGTGACGAGATCCGCTGCAAGAGACAGCGCAAGCGGTGTTAGCCCAGCGCGCCCGACGAGGCGAGCGGCAACGTTGCTGTCGGTAACGCCCCGGCTCGCCAGGTACTCTAGGGCTGCATCCTTCTCCAGACTGGGCAGCTCAAGCTCGCGCAAAAAGCCTCGTCCGTACGAGCCCCAAGTCGATGTGTGCCGATATAGCGAGCGCGTGGCGACGACCACTCGTGCGCGCTTTCCCAGCTGTGGCAGGAAATCGTCTGCCAGGTACTGCCCTAGTGGCCCAATGTCGTCAAAGTTGTCGAGGACTAAGACGGCGTGGTTGCGCTCAGCCCACTCCAGGGCACCTGTGTGGTCGCTGGCCCCGAGCGCTTGCCAGATGCTTGCCGGAGCTGCTGCGGACCGGTGGCCGTCTACGACTGCGAAGGGTCGTCCCTGGTGAGCTAGCTCCCGGCAAAATGCTCCCAGCAAAGCGCTCTTGCCCACGCCGGGCACTCCTGTAAGCACCAACGCCTTGGTGGTAGGGGTACCGAGCCATTCGAGGAGCTGGCCGAGGTGCTCGTCACGCCCGAAAAGGCGCGGGCCGTCGGAACTGCCCGACAAGTTGTGGGCTCGCTGCTCTCCCCGGTGCTCTGGCGGTGCCGTCTTGAGCCGTAGCAGCTCGGGGCGGGCACGTTGAGCAAAGCGAGCCTTTTCGTAGGCCTCGGCGACTGTCGGGCTTGGCTTGAGGCCGAGCTCGTCTAACGAGCGTTGGTGCCTTTGCCAGGCGAGCTCGGTCAGGCCGCGCTCGCCCAGGAGAGCGGCCAGCTCGAACAGCCGCACGTGAGCGTCGTCAGCGAGAGGGTCGGCACGCGTGAGCGTTGCTGCGTGTTCGAGCGCTTCGCGTAGTTCACCTCGGCTCCGGTGAAGGTCGACCAACGAACGCAGCACCCGCTGGTGCTCAAGCTGGAGCGCCTCCCGCTCTTCGACTAGCCAAATGTCTGACAGGGCCGGTAGCAGTGGGCCACGATAGAGGGCCGCTGCCTGCTGCAGCGAGCCAAGCACCGGCATGGCGGCCAGGGAGCGGAACTCGGCGACATCTACTGTAGTGCCGTTGCCGGTCTGCCAACCCAGCCCGGTGCCTCCCAGGGTGAGGCTGTCGTACAGATCGGGCGCCTCGTAGCGCAGCTCGTGCATAGCCTTGCGGAGGTTGGTCCGAGCTTGGCCCTCCGTGGACATTGGCCACAAAGTGCCCGCCAGTTGGCTGCGGTCAGCAACCTCGCCCTTCAAGACGACGAACGCGACGAGAGCCTGGCACCTAAGCGACAGCCTGGGCCATAGCTGGGCGCCAGCGCGTCTCACTCGGAAGGCGCCGAGCAGGTCGATGGCCAAGCCTTGACCGTCCACCGCAGATGACACTACACGACTCCTGCGGTCGTGGCCTGAGAAAGGAAGCGAGCGCGCCAGGTGAGAGCCGTGGCTACTATCAAGGTGCCATGTTCCGTCATCAGTTCAGGGCCATCGTAAAGTTCGGCGAGCTGGACGAGTTCCTGAGAGCAGCTTCAGCTTTTAACTCTGAGGCAGCCGCTCTCGGGCTTCCCCGCTTCCGCGCCTGGGTCAGCGCCTTTGGTGAGCTGAACGAGATTTGGGCTGAAACCGACTTCACAAGCCTCGACGAACATTGGTCTCGGTTCCGTGCCGCCCACCAGCAAGCAGGTTTTCGTGCAGCGTTCGAGGCGATGTGCTCGCACCTGGTGCCGGGC
>JBMFUG010000110.1:0-6721 GCA_049966695.1 Acidimicrobiales bacterium
CACCACCAACCTACACTCCTTCTCACCCTCCCTGGGACAACTACCTCCTCATCTAGGCACTCTAGGCCCCCGCCAGCGCCCCGAGCGACAACCCACGGATAAGATAACGCTGCATAACTACACCGATAATTAACATGGGGACAATTTCAAGCGCACCAGACACATAAAAGCTCGCCCACTGGTAAATATAATCGCCCAAGAAGCTGTCCGTCTCCACTGTCATCGTCACGGCATGAGACGACGTCAACGAAACCGCAAAGAAGAAATCGTTCCAGGCAAACATAAAGCACACGAGGCCGATACCGACAAGCGAGGCGCGCAGTATAGGCATGATTACGCGAAGCAGTACCTGCCACTGGCTGGCGCCGTCGATGGTCGCAGCCTCGTCTAACGCCACCGGAACCTGTCGCAAGAACCCAAGCAACAGCCACGTCGCCAACGGGAGGTTGAACATAATATACACGATGATCATGCCCTGGATCGTGTCGTACAGCTTCAGGTGGGTCATGAGCAAATATACGGGCACAACGGCGGCGACAGGAGGCATTATCTTCAAGCTCAAGATGAAGTTTGCCAAGCCCGTACGTCTCCGCCACCCGTGTCGGCTCAAGCTGTACGCCATCATTGTGGCTAACAACAGAACTACCACCGTGCTGACGCCTGCCTCGACAACGCTATGAAGAAAATAGGTCATCAAATGGTTTGACCTAATGATGTTCAGTACGTGCTCCCAGCCACTATGAGGTATCCAAATCGGCGGGAGCTTGAACATGTCAGTAGTGCTCTTAAATGCTGAGCTGATCAGCCAAAACACGGGAAACAAAAATACAGCACTAATTACGACCAAAAAGGCCATCGTAGCCCAGCGAGTTAACTGTCTTCTTCTCACCGCTAACCTTCCTCCCCGGCTCTAGACCTCAAACCGCCATACCTTTATCATTATCAGCACAGCGATAGACATAATGACAATGATGATCCACGACATCGACGTCGCTGTGCCCATGTTGAAAAAATTTAATGCATTCTGCCATACCAGGTAACTTGCCGACTGCGTCGATGTCCCTGGGCCACCAGACGTTACGATGTCAACGACTGTGAACATCCTAAATGCCGTAACTCCTTCTAGCAGCCCCAAGATCGTTATCAGCTGCCGCAACATTGGCACCATGACATGCCGCACAGTCTGCACAGGAGTAGCCCCGTCGACCGTAGCGGCCTCGAACGGGCCGGTGTCGAGCCCCATCATCGCAGAGTAGAGGAACAACGCGACGAAAGGGGTCCACTCCCATGAGTAGACTACAACGAGCACTATATATGCACCCAGCGTAGAAGTTAGCGGCGAGCCCAAGTTTATTCCGACTCGGCCAAATAGGTACGGCAAGATGCCATTGGCAGGGTCAAGCATGAACCGCCAAAGAATGCTCACAACAAGTGGCGATACCGCTAGCGGCAGTATTAGGATCGACGTGAATAGTCTTCGCCAACGCACGTCGCGCCTGTAGAGCGCTAGTCCTATGGCAAAGCCCACAGCGAACTGGATAGCGACCGTTGCGGCCGTAAGTATAAGAGATGTTAGTAGACTATATAGGAACTCCGAGTCCCGTAGGTCGTGGATATAGTTTTCGAAACCAGTAAAGTGGTTTATGCTAGGGTTTGCTAATTCGTCAACGTGCAAGCTAACCCAGAGCGAGTACACCAGCGGGAAAATATTGATTACAATAAGGAACACCAGGCCTGGCCCCAGGAAGAACCAGGGGTTATCTGCCAGCCTGCGGCTACGTCTGCTCACCTTCATCATTACCAGGCTTTCATGTCAATAACTGGCCTCAAGCACACTGGCCACTTCGGCACCGTCTATCAGCCTGGGGTGCATCTTGTAGTCTGGTAGCTCGAACGTGTCCTGTTGGATGTCACCAAATTGCTCGCGGCGCACTTTCAACGACCGCAAGCCTCCGCCGAGCCCGATGGCCGAAATGAAGTCACGCAGTTCACCAACGGCGCGCTGAGCGCAAGCTTCCGGCGCGGCACCATCGTCTTTACCCCCTCGGAGCAGCGCATCCAGTCGGGCGAACTGTGGGACTGCGAATTCCCAGGTGATGTCGGCCACCGCCGCGTACACCGCCGCCAACGCCTGCCCGTGAGCCACATGGGGCGCATGCCCTCCAATAGCCATGGCTATCCCGTGCGGTAGCGTAGTGCCAGCGTGGCTGATGCACAGCCCAGCCAGCGTGTCTGCCCAGCACATCGCACTGCGGGCGTCATAGTTCTTCCCGTCAGCGAGCGCCTCTGGCAGCCATCTCACCACTAGCCGCATGGCCTCCTCGGCCAGCAAGTCGACGAACCTCGAGCGCGACGGGTGCAAGGTGCTCTCGAACGCATGGGCGAACACGTCGAAACCTGTCGCTGCCGTAGTCCCTGCCGGAAGCCCCACCGACAGCGACGGATCCACGATGGCAGCCCTAGGCCTTAGCCTCCCGTCTACGATGGCGGACTTAGACTCAGTGATTGAGTTGGTCAGCACTGCCACCGGCGTAACGTGTGAGCCCGTGCCTGCCGTCGTTGTCACAACGACTACGGGGAGCACCTCCGCTTCAACTCGCCGGCTCCCCCCTATCCTGTAGTCCCACACCGGCCCCGCGTTCGTGGCGCCGAGCGCAATGGCCTTAGCCACGTCCATGCTCGAACCCCCGCCGATCCCGACCACCACGTCCGCCTTGAACTCCCGCGCCATCGCTGCGCCCTCTTCGATGACCTTAACTGTCGGGTTCGGCACCACGCCTGCGAAGGTCACACACTCTAAGCCGTCGCCCGTCTCTTTCCGCTCCAACGAAACAAATAACTCGTCAAAACGATCCTTCACGTCGGGAGTCGTCACGAGCACAGCCCGTGTCCCAAAGCTTCGCGCGAGGCCCCTTACCTCACCAACGGCCCCCCTCCCGAACACAATCCTTGTCGCTACGTCAATTTCAAACCGCTCCACTACTCTCCTCCATTCGATCTCCACCTCTGAGCTCCGGCAACTCGCCAAAATGCGCGCCCCGCCCCAACCTCCCCAGCTCCCCCTTTACCCCCCTGACCCTCCGTGCAGCACCCCTCGCGGAGAAGGGGCTGCGTCCGAACCACGACGCCCGTCCGCAGCCCCTTCTGTCACCGTCAGCCAGCCGGTCGCACCCGTAGCAAAGCCACGCCCGTCGGCTCACAGCCACACGGCCCGGCAGTTACGCTGGGGTGCCGTTCCGGTTAACGTACTGCGATGGCCACTGGTACTTTGCGCTCCCGGGGATGAATCCCTTCGACTGCATAAGGCTAAACAGCTCAGACTGCATCTTTGACAGCGCGGCTTGCGGCGTCTCCGCCCCGACGAACGCGTCGTTTGCCTGGTCCCCGATGATCGTCTGGACGGAAAGCCCCGCCCCTACTTCGGGACGCCGACGTACTCCGGTCTCCAAAGCGGTCAATGTCGGCATAAAGCCGCCCAACTTATAGCCCAACGTAGCCGGGTTGCTATAGCTGCTGACCGTGCCAAAGCCAGTAAACGCGGCGTTCTCGTAGTGCAACCTCTGGCCAGGCGTCATCGTGAGGCCAGTCGCCCACAGCACGAACTTCATAGCACTGTTGGGGTGCTTCGTCGCGCTATTGATCGCAATCGCCCATCCTCCTAAGGATGAATAGCCCTTACCCGGCACTATTCCAGGCAGGTTTACTTTAGGCGCCTGTGGGTCGCCTGGCAACTGCTCGAACCCAGTGTCGTTCTTGTACGGCGACGACGCTATAGAAGTCACGAAGTCCGACCACTGGATCATCATCGCAGCGTCACCAGAGGTGTAAGTCGGCGTGATCTCTGCCCAACCGAACGACCCAGCGCCAGGAGGCATGAACGCTTTCAGGCTATCGAAGTAGCGCAACGCAGCCAGGCTGATCGGGTTGTCCACTATGGGCATGTCCATTAGTGGGTGCGACGTGGACGGGAAACCCTGGCCGAACGGGAAAATGTCCCCGCCCATGGCCCACAGTATCTCCTCCCAGTCGTTTTCTGATTCATTGCCGTTCGCCCCCGACCAAGTAAGGCCGTACATGTGCTTGGCTTTATTGGTGAAGAACTTTGCGACATCGTACAGCTGTGTCAGGGTCTTGGGCGGTGCTAGAGGGTACCCGTACTCCTTAGCGAACAGCGCTTGGTTGGCCTTGTTGGCGAACAGGTCCTTCCTGTAAAACAGCAGCTGCGCGCCGGGCATCCACGGCAACGCGTAGAGCCTGCCGCCGTAGTTGCCGTAGTCGTTTAGCACGTTAGGGATCATGTCGTCCATCGAGAGCACCGTCTGCCCATTGACCAGTCGGCTTGTAACTGGGTAGCCCGCCTTAGCCAGGTACGGCGACAGGTTGAGCTCCCAGCCGTCCGGGGCGTACTCCTCTAGCCACGGGTTATCGCTTTCTATAACGTCGTAGCGGTCGCTATGCGAGGCGAAATCCTCCACCTCCTTTAGGTGCATGGAGTTGTACGGCGCTGATGTGATGTTCACATTTATCCCGTACTTGCTTTCAAATTCCGGCGCCATCTGAGTGATAATGGTGGTACTAGAGCCAGCCAGCATGAGCACGTTTAACGTCACGCGGCTAGCTGCGGCAGCAGGGACCGGCGATATCCCTGTTGCGGCCATTGCCCCAGTAATTACTCCTGCAGTCACGAGCAGGCGCGTTCTGTGCGGTCTTTTTGGCATTGTAGTCAGCTTATGTAGGCGCATGTAGCGTTTCTCCTTTCTTTTTCTGGGCCATTCGGAACCTCTTTTGTGGTTATGCGATAGCTGGTTACTGCTCTCAAGTACCGCAGGCGTAACCCGTTGCACAACCTAGCCATACTTGCCACTTATCGTTCAGCTACATCGCGGCAGTGCTGAAAAGGCCTCTACAGGACCACGCAACACCCGTACACTGCCGCTAACTTATAGCTGTTATTCCGGCTCACAAGTACCTGGCGCATTGACGTCACCACGGCAGTCCGCCTAATGGCATGCACCGTTACTATATCTTCGCTTGCCTGTCATAGGTCATCGTAGTACAACAGCACGGCCTATATGCTAGCCGCAACGTTACGCGCGGCAGGTACTACAAATATAACTGCTTAGGTCCGATCCACCACCTCCTTTCGTGCTGTGACTAAGCAACTAGCTTGTGATGGCTCCACCGCTCACCCATAAGGCTTGGCCCCCGTGCCCCACTAAATAACC
Organism: Acidimicrobiales bacterium; assembly: GCA_049966695.1. GTDB lineage: Bacteria > Actinomycetota > Acidimicrobiia > Acidimicrobiales > Palsa-688 > JAKAWM01. Next base: position 5,226 of record JBMFUG010000110.1, read on the forward strand.
GTTATCGTTATCGCTGGCTGGCTGTTAAGGGCGGTTGCGGGCATTCCGGGCCCGGGTGCTGCCGGCTTCTCGCGTGTCGTTGCTGCGATAGACGACCTTGACCGAAGAGAGCCGGCCCACAGGGCTACGGAACTGTTGCCGTGCGCTATTGTTGTCATGATATGCCAGCTCCTGCATCGTGACTAGCTGCATCGTGACTAGCGCAGGATTCCCTAAGTATGAGGCTACAGGGCAGGGTAAGATTGTTATCGTCGACGTCACGACCTTCCATAAGATCAGAAAGGGCTTTCGCGGCCATTTGACCAAGCCTGTGCACAGGCTGGTCTACTACCGTAATTGGTGGGTCGCTGACAGGGGCCCAGGCGTGGTCGTCAAATGCGACTATGGCAACGTCTCTGGGACAGCGCAGGCCCAGGTCCTTGAGCGCAAGGAGCGTTCCCAGGGTCAGTAGGTTGTTGTTTATAAAGAGCGCCCTTGGGTGACGCTTCATTGAAAGGACACGCCGTGCTGCAGAGCGTCCGCCTTCTACACTGAGTGGTGAGGCTGCTACCCAGCTCTTGGGTGCCTGAAGGCCGCTTTCCCGGAGTGCCCGGGTGAAGCCAGCGGTCCTCTCGCGAATGGTTGAAAGCCGGGAGAACCCTGCGATCAGGCCGATCTCTCGGTAGCCATCATCAATCAGGTGGCGCGTCCCAAGATACGCACCGCCCTCGTTGTCCACTCCGACTACTGGCCCAGCTATTTGGTCAAACCGCCGATCCACAAAGACCATGGGGAGGTGGTACGAGCGCGCGGTATTGAGGACCGGCCAATCGCGGCTAGCGGCTCCCACAATGATGCCGTCGACGTGCTGGCGCATGAGGAGCTCCAAATACAGCCGCTCGCGCTGTAGCTGCTCATCTGTATTGCATACCAACATCGCGTAGCCAGCACGACCGAAGCCCCACTCGATACCTCGTAGCAACTCGCCAAAGAACTGGTTCCTAGCGTCAGAAATAATGACGCCTACCACACCAGACTTCTTGGTCCTCAAGCTCCGTGCTGCTGCGCTTGGCCAATAGTTCAGCTGCTCTACTGCGTCGAGCACGCGCTGCGTAGCACCCTCGCTGACCGGCCGCGTTTTGTTGAGGACATGTGACACGGTTGTCTTTGAAACGCCGGCTGCCGTTGCTACCTGGCCAATTGTCGATCGATGGTGTGCCACTTGTCTACTGTCCCGCATGCTTTACCAGTGAGGTTGGGTTCCCGAAGAGCCCTTAGTTGAGGTCCCTAACGTCGCAACCGGTTGCGCAACCGGTTGTTCAAATGGTACTTGCGCCGTTTTCCGTTGTCAACCCATTCTCTGTGCGCTCCTAAAAAGTGCCAGCGCACACGCGTCGACACCGGTGACCAGCGATTACGCCAGTCGATGAGCTTGGCGGTGAGCAAGAAGACGACAGCGAGAGCCAGCTGTACAAGGCGGTGGGCGCTCTTTCGGTCCGTGCCCCTGCGCAGCTGAG
>JBMFUG010000111.1:0-6422 GCA_049966695.1 Acidimicrobiales bacterium
AGTCAGGGACCCTCTACCTGGAAGTCGAAAACACCAGGTAGATGACCCGGGCTTTGCCGACTCAGAGGGAACTTCGGCTTAGGCAAGATGGCCGCTGTGTCCTCCCGCCTGGCCACGAAGGGCCTTGCTCCACCAAGGCCGTCGCTACGGCCAGGCACGAAAGGGCCAAGCGTGCCTTGGACGCCTGCCGGCGGACCAGCCAGGCAGAGCAAGAAGCCCTATCGCACGCCCCCGTGCACGGTCCTAGCCCAAGTGTTGACTTGGGGATGGGCTGACAGACAGCACAAGGAGGCCAGACATGGGCGAGGTCAGGTACGCGCCACCAGCAGTGCAGCAAGCTGAGCAGCAGCGGGCTATGTACCGCCCAGTCGAGCGCAAGGTTCTTCGGGAAGCTGCCCGCTGGGAAAAGAAAAACAGGCCAGCACTGGTCGAACAAGCACGTCGGCTCGCCATGGGCCTCTACCATGGCCGGGCCATCGAAGCTCGCCCCTACCGCCTCGGGCTGGCGCTTTCTCAGGGCGAAGTCCCTTGGGCTGAGACCTGGGCCCGCTGCTCGCTAGATGCCTACCCATGGGCCCGGCCCAACCCCTCGCGCCTCCCGCTTTCGTGCTGGGTGGCGACCAGCCAGCGGCTCGTTGGCAGGCTCCGTTCAGGTGCCTGGGCAGGCTGGGCTTGGGACGGGGTCGACACCTACCGAGCCGACCTTTCGAGAGGCAAGGAGTGGGTAGAGGTTGTCGGCGAAGGGCGCCAGCTCACCCTCTTTGGGCCCGGCGTTGCACCACTGGCGGTAGCCCTCACGTGGAAGATCTATGGCGCTATGGCGCTCCTGGAGCACCCAGGGCTGGGCCCGTTGCGCGTCGAAATGACACCACAGAAGGCCCCCGAAGCGATGCTCGCGCTACCTGAGCGTGACCCCCTCGAAGACCTACTGAGAGGGATGTGAGAGGGGTCTCTCGGTTGGACGCCGATGAACCGGCACGGGAGGTGGCCGTGCCCCCGACGCACGACGCGTTGGACAAGCCACTGCGAGGTCAGTCGGAGCCGAACTGACAGCTATGGCGGCGTCATGTAGCCACTTGTCGCAACAGCCGTTCCAGGTCAAGCCCTGTTAGCGTTAGCGCCCGAGGGTCGGTGACCGTATCTGATCACGTCGTGAAGCTCGGTCGCGAGGGTAACGGGGCGCTTGCCGGCTGCTGGGAGGTGCGCTTCGTCTATGAGACCGGGGCTCTTGATTGCTTCGGGTGAACCGCACCTCGTCGGCCTTGGGGCGAGCGGCTCTTCGTCGTCTTTCCGGTGACGGCTAACGCCGTCGATCTCTTCCTGGTCGCTTTTGCAGTAGCGGTCATAGGCATGCTCGTCCGGGAAGCCGAGTGCCCTGCACTCGGTACGACAGATCTGGCCGAGCGTTTCGCTGCCGCCCGGGCGGCCTGGTGCGCACTAGGGAGCAAGGAGACCTTGTTCCGGCCCTTGACAACGCTGACCTCGAGGTGCCCGCCGACGGCCATTGCGTACTGTGCGAGGACGCCCACAGTCACGTTGGTAGACCGCTCTATGGCGGCAATGCGCGGCTGAGTCACTCCGATGAGCTTGGCCAGGGCCCGCTGTGACAGGCCGGCCTGTTCACGCAGTGCAGTCAAGCCGGTGGCAAGCCGGAGCTCGTTCTCGATGGTGCCCACACGCTCGGGAGCGCCCGGCGCTTGCAGGACCTTCTTCTCCCAGGATTTCATGCTCATCGTTTACTGCCTTTCTTCGCCCGCTTAATGGGCTCGGGAGCGTTGGTACGCCTACGCTTTTGGAGCTCTGTCTGGTGTTCGTCGAAACGGTCGTCGGCAATCGGGATGTTCAGCTTGTACCAGCCGTCCCAGTCGGTGCTCTTGTCGCCGCCGACCAACAGCAGTGCCTGGCGCTCCAGGTCGAAGGCGAACAGGACGCGGATTTCCGTGCGGCCGGTGGACCCGGGCCGCAGTTCCTTCATGTTGGGGTGGCGGCTTCCCTCGACCGTGCCAACTAGCGGCCGGCCCAGCGCCGGCCTTCGGACCGGAGCACCCGGACCGCGGCAAGCAGTGCTTCGGCATCGGCTTGTCCCAAGCCGTTGGCCCAAACCTCGCACTCAGGATGGAACTCGACGGTCCACTCTGGGCGGGAGGCCTTGGCCACGTGATAATAATACCGTTATCGCGACGTTGGTGCAACCCCTCCTTGGCGGCATCGCTGCCCGAGCTTCAGAGCTTGTCGGCCTTGTCATGCTCGTGCTTCGCTGACGTAGTAACCCGGGACCGGCCGCGAGTGGTCGAGGCTGCGACCTTGAGACCGGTCCAGCGATAATGTCCCTCGCCGCTGTCTGCTCCAGGTGGGGTACAACTGGGTGAGCGCCAGCTCTTTTTGGCGATCTCCCGGAACACTCTGTAGGTCCAGTTGGCGCGCCCCGCGGCCCATTACTCGTTGGCTGTCGAGCTGATGTAGAGCTAGGACCTGCCGAGGCTTTCGTGGCCCAGCAGGTGCTGTACCTCTCTCGCATCCGCTCTAGGCCTAAAACAAGCGCACAGAGCCATAGACAGCCTGCGGGGCTTTCCGGAGGCGGTGAGAGGCAGCTAAATGTCCGGCTCACAGGGGGAACCCCACTGCTCAGCGGCCGTCCGGCGCTCCCGGGGACCTGCGCGGTGCGCGACAAGCCGATAAGCCAGCCAAGGACTGGGCGGCAACGGCTGTACTGCTCTGACGCATGCAAGCACGTTGCCCACCGCAGGCGCCTCGCCCAGCACGGATAGGTGCAGTTTATGCCCGCAGGGCCCGCAGGGCCCAAACTACCGAACATACGTACCCACACCAAAGGAGAACGAACGTCTTCCGTCCTCCAAACTTCTCCTGCTATAACGAAGACAACCGAGCCCCTATTGGCTTGGTTGGTTACTCACCGGATCAACTAGCCTCCAACAAACCCAGGGTCTTCCACGACCGACGTCGAGGGGTTCCGCACCGAGGGCGTCCCGGAGGGCGTCGATGATGGCCTTTGCGGCTCGCTGCCCGAGATCGGCCTGGCCCGTGAGCCGAGCAAGGACTCGGGCGCGCCGCAGTGCCTCGCACTGCCGTAGTGCGCGTACAGCCTGTAGTTGGTCCGATGTCTCGCCGGGTGCAACCTCATCGGCGAGTTCGAGGTAGGCCTCTCCAGCGAGTCGGGCGTGATCTCCGACGCTGCCCCATCGGCCTTCGAAACAGAGGTCGTGCAACCGTGCTTTGACCAGTGGTGCGGACGCTACTACCGATCCCCTGTCCCAGAGGGTGGCCACCTCATCGGGAACTGCCAACAGTTCGGGCGGGTACTGGGATCCATCCTCGTAGCCGAGGAGCTTCGTGAAGTACGCCTTGCCTGGCTTCAAATTGTGGGATTGGTTGTATTGGAAAGCCATTACGAGGGCACCCATGGGCCCCTGGCGGTCCTCATCGGTCAAGCCGATCCGGGCGACTAGGCCGTACGTGTCCTTGACGCCGGCCGCGGCCGCGTCCAGACGTTCGACCAGTTCCTTCAGCTCCGCGTCAGAGGGCGCTGACAGGCCCGAAGACTGCGTTGGTTCAGGCGGCACTGCGACCAAGCGCCACCACTCCTGCGGCAAAGAGGCTGACGCCGAGGACAGAGAGCGCTACCTTACCGGCCATCTCCTGGCCAGCCTGCTGCTGGAGGCGGGCTGCCAGCTTCAGGCCGTCGACCGCAAGGTCGTACTCAGGCCTGTAGATGGGCGGGATGGCCATGCCCACCGCGGTCTCGATGACCTCGCCGTCGGTGGTGCCGAGCCAGGTCCCGAGCTGGAGCGAGCGGAACTCAGCGTCAGCCACCAGCTCTTTTGCGAACTGGTCGACACTGGGCAACGGTTGCTGCCAGGCAGTCCGGCCCCAAGGATGCCCGTAGACGTGCGGGATGAACGTGATGCGCCGACCGAGGAAGTCGGCGATCTGGTTGCACTTTGCCAGTTGCGCTTGGTTCATTTCAGGTTGTTCTCTTTCGGAGTAGCTCTTCTGTCTTGCACTGCGTCGAGGGGGTACGTGATCGACCTAGACACAGCGTACGAGGCCGGCAACCTCTCCCACCTGCGCCTCAACCGGGGGATGTAAGCTTGGTCCGATGGCCCGTCCCGCTACCCCTCCTCGCGCCACGAAGGCCCTGGTGGCGGAGCTGCGCGCCCAGGGGGTGGACTGCACGTCGCGCCGCCTGGAGGACTGGCGCCGGGTGGGGCTCGTCCCGCGGGGTCATCGGCGCTCGCTCGGACGTGGCCGGGGTACCGAGGTCGTCTATCCCGACGACATGGCGGAGCGCTGCCGGCGGGTGGCGGAGCGGATGCGACGGGGCCAGCCCTGGCAGGTGGTCGCTCTGTCGCTGTTCGCAGCCGGTGCCGAGCTGCCCGAGGAGACCGTTCGGGCTGCCTACCGCTGGGCGCTCAGGATCGAGGGGTCGGGCGACGAAGACGAGCTGGACGTGGCCGAGCGCGGCGTCGACCAGTTGCTCTCGACGGCGGCCGGGCGGCGGCTCCGAGCGCTGGTCACCTCCCACGTGAAGCGATCCGGAGTAGCCGCTAGTGAGCCGCCGAGCGCCGTGGCCGACGGCGTGCTCACGAACCTGTTCCTCGTCGCACTGGGCGGCGAGGTCGCCGACGACACGGCGATCATCGAGCTGCTGGCCGGCATTGGGCTACCGATCGCCGAGCTGCCGCCCGACGAGCAGGTCCGAGCGGCCCGGTTCATGGATGGCGTACTGGGCGCGTTCTCGATGGAAGAGCTCGTCGAGGTCGCCGAGGGTGCCCCGCTCGAGGAGCTGCGGAGCGCGGTTCCCGTGGTCGTCCAGCTGCTGGAGGTTGTGCCCAGCGAGCTTCGGGCGCTGATCCCTCGGCCGGCGGCGGAGCTACTCCCGGCGCTGCTCGCTCCGGTCGTCGTGCAGCTCTGGCGCGTCGCCGCCGGGCTGCTGGCCGGCTTCCAGATGCCCGACCGCCCAGCAGCCGCTTCTCTGTCGCAGGCACCTGTGACGATGGAGCCGATGCCGCTCCCTCGCTCTCCCGGGCAGCCCGAACCCGAGGCGAGGAGCGCGTGAGCGCCCAGCTGGAAGACCTAGTCCCCGGCACGGTGATCGGGGGGGTCGTGCCCACCAAGGACGTCACCTCTGTGGCGCTGTCCTGGCACGGCTCCTCGGCGGTCACCCTCACCTACCGCGACCCTGACGGCCGGGTCGGTGAGCGTCTCCTCTACCGCTCCGACGAGGAGGATCTCTCCATCCGCGACGCCGGTTCTCGCTTCGGGTTCGACGCGGATGGCGAGCTGTTCACGCTCGTCTCCGAAGCTCGGAGGATCCGCCTCGCCCACCTGTTCGACCCGCTGCTCGCAGTCCACTTGTCCCTGGTCGAGCCGCTCCCGCACCAGATCCGCGCCGTCTACGGCGAGCTGCTCCCCCGCCAGCCGCTGCGTTTCGTGCTTGCGGATGACCCCGGAGCCGGCAAGACCATCATGGCCGGGCTCTACATCAAGGAGCTGCTGTTGCGTTCCGATGTGGCCCGCTGTCTGGTCGTCGCGCCCGGAGGGCTCGTCGCCCAGTGGCAGGACGAGCTGGCCGAGAAGTTCGGCCTCGACTTCGAGATCCTGACCCGCGACGCCATCGAGGCGAGCCATACCGGCAACCCGCTCGCCGAGCGCGACCTCGTCATCGCCCGCCTCGACCACCTGTCGCGAAACGACGACATCCAGGAACGCCTCAAGGCGACCGAGTGGGACTTGGTCGTCGTGGATGAGGCGCACCGCATGTCCGCCTACTACGAAGGCGACGAGGTGCGCGAGACCCGCCGCTACGGCCTCGGGAAGCGCCTCTCTGCCACCACCCGCCACCTGCTGCTGCTCACCGCCACCCCGCATGCCGGCAAGGACGAGGACTTCGGTCTGTTCTTGGCCCTGTTGGACGCCGACCGCTTCGAAGGCCGGAGGCGCTCTGTGTCGGGACAGATCGACACCACCGACTTGATGCGCAGGATGGTGAAAGAGAAGCTCCTTCGCTTCGACGGACGCCCCCTGTTCCCCGAGCGCCGCGCCTACACCGTCCCCTTCGAGCTGTCGGTGGCCGAGCAGGACCTCTACGAGGCGGTCACCACCTATGTGACCGAGGAGATGAACCGCGCCGAGCGGCTCGCGTCGGGGCGGCGCAACGTCGTCGGCTTCGCCCTCACCGTCCTCCAACGCCGCCTCGCGTCATCCCCCGAAGCGATCTTCCAGTCCCTCGCTCGGCGCCGCAAGCGTCTCGAGGACCACCTGGCCGAGCTACGCGCGCGGAGCGCCGGCTCGCTCGAGCCCGGTGCCGGTGACGAGCTCGCACATCTCGGGATCGGTGTCGAGGATCTCGACGCCGCCTCTTTCGACGACGGCGACCTCGACGCCGCGGAGCTCGAAGAGGC
>JBMFUG010000112.1:0-6318 GCA_049966695.1 Acidimicrobiales bacterium
CCTGGGGAGCAGGGGCATCGACAAGATAGCTGACATAGCTGCTGTCGTCGTGCGGCACATAAAAAATCGCGGTGCCGTCCCCGTGGTTATCCCGGCGATGGGTTCTCATGGAGGTGCTACGCCAGCCGGTCAGGTTAAGGTGCTGCACGAGCTCGGGATGGACGAGCGGGCCCTTGGGGCCCCTATCGATGCCTCCATGGACGTCGAAGAGGTGGGCCGGTTGGCTAGTGGCGAGCCAGTGTTAGTAAGCCAGGCTGCCCTTGCTTGCGACCACGTTGTCCTCGTCAACCGGGTAAAGCCGCACACTGACTTTCGCGCACCTATCGAAAGCGGGCTTACCAAGATGCTGACGATAGGCCTTGGCAAGGAGCGGGGGGCGTCCAGCCTGCACAGCGCAGGTTTCCGCGCTTTCCACAAGTTGCTCCCGGAGGCCGCGTCTATCATCTTGCAAAGGCTCCCAGTCAGCTTCGGGGTAGCCCTCTTGGAGGACGAGTGGCACCGGCTGAGGCGCGCGGAGCTGGTCCCCGCAAGCGAGATGTTGAAGCGCGAGGTCGCCCTGCTGAAAGAGGCATGGTCCCACTTCGGCCGGTTGCCGTTCGCCTCTGTGGACGTCATGCTATTGGCGGAAATGGGCAAAACTATCTCTGGCGCGGGTATGGACCCGAACGTGACAGGTCGTTTTCCTGACCCTGACATCACTGCTCCGACGAGGGTGCAGCGCCTGGTCGTGCTCGACCTAGTCGAGGCTTCAGGCGGCAATGCGATCGGGGTAGGGTCGGCGGACGTAGTGACCGAGCGTCTTCGCGGCAAGGTCGACTGGCCCGTGACCTACGTTAACGCGATTGTCTCCAGGGCGCTAAGCAATGGTAAATTGCCGGTAGTCGCTCAAAACGACCGCGAGGCTCTTGGCCTGGCCTTGGGGAGCTTGACCGGGCTTGCTAGCCGGGCCCCCAGTGTCGTCGCCATGGCCAACACACTGAAAGTGGACCACTTTGTCGTGTCTGGCCCCCTGGTTGAAACCGCTCGTGAGGCTGGTTGGGACCAGGTGGGGGGGCCAGTGCGGCCCGAGTTCGGCGACGCGGGCGAGCTTGTCCGTATTGGGGGGCTACCATTTTTCGACGGCGCTATCAGCCCTTGACCGCCTGCTGGTAAGTACTTGCCACCCCGGCTTCGAGCCGGACGAACGTAGCGAACGTAGCCGTGCGGTCTTGCAAAGCTCTTTCAGGCTCTGCGGACTACGAAGTACTTCGCTTGCGGGTGATGGCAGATTATTGCAGCCGTCGTCTGCTCAGGGTGGAACTGCCAAGACGATTCGGCTGAGCATTCGACCCCGATGCGCCCTGCTCCGACCAAAGCAGCCGCCCGTGCGTTGTCTTCTAGGTCTGGGCAGGCGGGATACCCCCACGAATAGCGCCCACCTCGGTACTGCTGGCGGAAAAGACCCTGGAGCGTGGGGCCGTCTTCGTCAGCGAAACCCCACTCTTCGCGCACTCGTCGGTGCCAGTACTCAGCCAAGGCTTCCGTCATTTCGACTGAGAGGCCGTGCAGGTGCAAGTAATCGGTGTAACGGTCAGATCGGAAAAGCCTGGCCGTCTCCTCGGAAACAGCCGAGCCCATGGTCACTACGACAAAAGCTGCATAGTCGACCTGCCCCGACGACAGCGGGCGGAAGAAGTCGGAAATGCAAAGCCATGGCTCGACTGGCTGGCGCGGGAAGTGGAACCTTGTCAGCTCTTCCGAGCGGTCCGTGCTCGCCCAAATGACGAGGTCGTCTCCGTCAGAGTTGGCCGGCCAGTAACCGTACGCAACGGCGGGTTGCAAGACGTCCGACTTCCTGGCCGCGGCCAGCTGTGCCCTCAAGACTGCCCGCACGCGCTGCTTGAACTGTGCGTCGTCCTCGCCTTCGTTCGGCCGGTAACCCCATTGGTTGCGGAAAAGTGAAGTCTCGTTGAGGTAACGGGCAATATCGTCAATGGGTATGCCGCGTTCGACACGAGGGCCGATGAAAGGGGGCAAAGGTACTGGGTTGTCGGTTGCTACGCTAGGCGAGCGGGAAAGGTGGCCAGCCGGGCTGGGCCCAGCGGCTCGGCCAGGCTTGGCCCCCGGCCGTCCACCGAGGGCCCGGCCATAACCGGGGTCGTCCGTGCCTGAACGCGACAGCTCCATCAACCTGTCCATCGTGCGCAGGCCCTCGAAAGCATCTTTCGCATAGAAGACACGGCCCTTGTACTCGGCCCGCAAGTCGCGTTCGACAAAGGTGCGCGTCAGTGCTGCGCCGCCCAACAGGACAGGGTACTTGTAAAGGGCTCGTTCGTTCATCTCGGCCAGGTTGTCCTTCATGACCAAGGTCGACTTCACGAGCAACCCGGACATCCCTATGGCGTCGGCCCCCACTTGCTCGGCTCGCTGGAGCATCTCAGACAAAGGCACCTTGGTCCCGAGGTTGTGGACTTCGTAGCCGTTGTTGGTGAGGATTATGTCAACCAGGTTCTTGCCGATGTCGTGGACGTCGCCCTTCACCGTGGCCAGGACGATCTTGCCCTTGCCTCGCGAGGCGGTCTTGTCCATGTGAGGTTCTAGGTAGGCGACGGCCGCCTTCATTACCTCGGCCGATTGGAGGACAAAAGGCAGCTGCATCCGGCCGGAACCGAAGAGGTCTCCCACCGTTTTCATGCCGGCCATTAGTGGGCCGTTCACTATGTCGAGAGCTGCCAGGCCGCCGGCCAATGCTTCGTCTAGGTCGGCTTCCAGGCCGTCGCGTTGGCCTTCGACGATACGCTGTTCCAGTCGCCGGCCGACAGGCCACCCGCTTCGGTCCTCGCGCTGCGGAGCGTCGGACGTCGCCCCCTCGAAGCGGCGCAGCAGCTCTGCCAGGGGGTCGTAACCGCTGGAGGTGTCGCGTCGGTCGTAAATGAGGTCAAGGCAAATCTTGGTGACTTCGGGGTCGATGCGGTCCAGCGGCAGTATGCGAGCAGAATTGACGATTGCGGCGTCGAGGCCAGCCTGCTGGCATTCGTGCAAGAAAACCGAGTTCAAAGCCTGCCGAGCCGGCGAGTTTAGCCCGAAAGAGACGTTGGAGATGCCAAGGACGGTCCGCGCCTCGGGGAGTGCTGCTTTGATGAGCCTGACGCCTTCTATTGTTTCGAGGGCATCACGGCGGCTTTCTTGCATGCCTGTGGTGACCGGCAGGACGAGAGCGTCGAAGAACAGGTCCTCCGGGGGCAGCCCGTAGCGCTCTGTGGCTATGGCATAGATGGCTTTGGCAGCTCGAAGTTTCCAGCTGGCCGTGCGCGCCTGGCCCTCGGTGTCGATGCAAGTGCAAACGACAGCGGCACCGTAGTCTCTGGCAAGGCGTAAAAAGTTGTCTAACCGGGTCCCGGCTCCGTCGCCCTCCTCGAGGTTGACCGAGTTGATGAGAGGCTTGCCGGCGACGTGTTGCAGGCCACTTTCTATTACCGACGCCTCGGTGGAGTCAAGCATGAGAGGCAGCGTGGCCTGGGTGGCAAAACGTTGTGCGATCTCGGCCATGTTGGCCGGTCCGTCCGAGCCCGTGTAATCGACGCAGACGTCGAGCACGTGGCTGCCAGCGCGTACAGCGTCTTTTGCCATGGTCGTGCAGGTGCCCCAGTCCTTGGCCAGCATTGCGTCGCGAAAAGCCTTGGAGCCGTTTGCGTTGGTGCGTTCTCCAATGTTGAGGACAGAAGGAGACTGGTCATAGGGGACGTGGGCGTAAAGAGATGCACAGCCTGGCTCCCATTCGGGTCGGCGAGCCAGGGGCTCCACTTTTTCTAGTGCGTCCACGACTGCCTTTAGGTGGGCCGGGGTGGTCCCACAGCAGCCCCCAAGGACGTTCACCCCGAGCTCGGTCGCGAAACGCCGGTGGTAGTTGGCAAGCTCCTCTGGGGTAAGGTCGTAGTGCATTTTGCCGTCTCGGACCGTTGGCAGCCCAGCGTTGGGTTGGCAGGAGACGGGCACACGACTGTGAGCAGCCAGGTAACGCAAGTGCTCGCCCATTTCTCTCGGGCCCGTGGCGCAGTTGATCCCAATGACGTCTGGTCGGAGGGCGTCGATCGTGGTGAGGGCTGCCCCGACCTCACTGCCTATCAACATCCGGCCGGTCTGCTCGATCGTGACCTGCACCTGTAGCGGTACCTCGCGGTTCAATGCCGCCATAGCTCGGCGGGCACCGATCACGGCAGCTTTGGCCTGGAGGAGGTCCTGGACTGTCTCGATGAGGATCAGGTCCACCCCTCCTGACAGCAGCCCTTCGGCAGCCTGTTGGTAGCCGTCTCGCATTTCGGTGAAGCCGATCTGGCCCAGTGACACGAGCTTGGTGCCTGGTCCTAGGCTGCCGGCCACCCAGTGGCCAAGCCCGTGCCCGTCGGCTACGTCCCTCGCAATAGCTGCCGCCGCCCTGGCTAGCTCGTAGGTCCGCTCTGCTATGCCGTACTCCGCCAAGACCCAGGGGAGCGCCCCAAAGCTGTCCGTCTCTACGACCTGGCAACCAACCTTGAAGAAGGACTCGTGCAGTTCGGCTAGCACATCAGGGCGGGTAACTGCGAGGATCTCGTTGCAGCCCTCGTAGGCTTCGCCGCCGAAGCTGTCGGGCCCAAGGCCGAGGGCTTGGAGGTTGGTCCCAGTGGCCCCGTCGAAGACCACGATGCCTTCGTGGACGGCCTGTACGTAACTGTCGGGACCAGGTTGCACAATTAAGTTTATAAGTTTAAACGCACGTCCGGGGGTGGTCGCGCGGTCTTTGGCGAGCGAGGCCCGCTTTGGGTAACCTGTTCGGCGCGGCGGGGGGCGCCGTGGCGGTGCTTGCTTGGCCGGCGAGCTTTACTGGGCTACCCGGGGGCCAGCCTTCCCCGACGATTTGTGGCCCACCGCTGTTGCCGCCGGGGCCTTGTGGGTTGCCGCCGTTGCCGCCGGGGCTTTGTGGCCCACCGCTGGGGCTGGCTTGGCCGGTGGGACCCCTATGCATTGAGGCAAGGGAAACCAAACGGAGTTGACGACATCAAGGAAGATCCTCAGCTGGGCTGGACGCGTCAAGTACCCCTGCAACCCGAGCGCATGAGCCGTGCCCAGGGGTAGTAGTACTTGCTCTATCTGCTGTTTGCCAACGGAAAAGCTGTCTAGGTAGGTGGTCACCCCACAGGTCAATATATGGCGTGAGCCTGTCTCTACTGCGCTACCCACGCCCGGGCGCAGCTGGGGGAGCTTGCTGATGCTTGACGCAGTGCTCACGACGACGGAAAGGCCGCCAGGCAGCGGAGAGCTGAAGTGCACGGACGATTTCGCACTGCGCACGGTCCAGCTGGCCGGGTAGAGCAGGCCGAACTCGCCCGTGTTGTAGGAGCTGAAGTGACCGGTGGCCGAAAGGGCTGGGTTGGCGGACATCCATCCGGTCACTGTGGCCCCGCGGACCCTGAACCAGCCGCCGGCCGCACCGGTTCGGCCGAGCACGGAGAGCACCGCTCCCTGGGCGGCTGTGCCAAGGATTTTGGCACGGAGCGATGGCTTGGCCCTTACGTTGACGCCGATCGGGGAGAGCACCGTGCGGGCCCCGGTGACGTGGGCGAGTGCGACAGTGCTCGACGTGGTGGAGGCAGTGGTCGTCGTGGACTTGGCCGTGGTGGTCGTCGTGGCCGATTTGCCGCCGAGGCTACACGACGCGAGCACGAGCGATAGCCCTACAAGCGCCGCGCCAGCTGCAAGTACTTTGGGCACTGTTCACAGTATGGCGCGCGCCAGCACCTGGTGGGTGTACCCGAGGGCGACCAGGGCGTGCTAAGCGTGAAGTGGTGGTAGCGGGCCGGGCCGGCCCAGTAGGTACCCTTGCCCGCAGTCGACTCCTATTTCTCTCAGGATGCTCAGCTGCTCTTGGTTTTCGATGCCCTCCGCGACGACAGTGATGCCCATGTCGTCGGCGAAATGACGCATAGCTGCCACCATGGCACGGCGAGGTGGGTCAGTGGCTACCTCGCTCACGAGGCCCTGGTCCAGCTTGACAATCTCAGGTCGTACGTCGACCAGCCGATGCAGGCCTGCGAAGCCGCTCCCGGCATCGTCCACCGCCACGCGCATGCCCTTGTCGTGGAGCAGCCGGACGACCTCACGCAGTCGCTCATATGAGTCGAACTCACGCTGTTCGGTGATCTCGACCGGGGCACGGCCAGAGGGGATCTGGCAGAGAACGTCGAGCATGGCGGGGCGGTACAAAAGGCCTGGCGAAGCGTTTACCGCCAAGTAGTCAGTGTGCCGGGGGCGCCGGGCCCGCGTGAAAATGGCGTCCGAGTGAGCTTCGGGACTGCGTCCCGA
>JBMFUG010000113.1:0-6097 GCA_049966695.1 Acidimicrobiales bacterium
CTGCGACATCGGCTGGGCCCGTGGTGCAGGCCCGGGCGAAGACCGCCGCCACGGCCCGGTGTTGTGCTGGGGAGGCGAGAGCGGGCAGCCCTTGTTCTTGGGCTTCGCTCGCAGCTATCTCCGCCGACAACGAGCGCCGCTCCTCGGCCCCTAGCCTGTCCCACCTCGGCGCGCCCTTTTCACTATCGGCACGGTCCTTCCGAGGAGCGGGGCCGCCCCCTGCTCGGACCACGTCCTGTCGGCGGCCCTTGCCCCGCTGTGCCGTCCTACCGGGCACTTGCAGCTTCTCGGCCGGCTCGTCGTGCCGGCGCCCGGCGCGGGGCGGGCGAGCAGCCTCGTCGAGCGTCCGGCACGCGGGGGGTGTCACGGCACCTCCCTTCTGGCCACGAGCTGCTCTTCGTAGGCGAAGCGCCGTGCGAGCGCAGCCTCTCGCGCCCCCTGGGCGGCGAGCAAGGCCTCCCCACGGCCGTGCCACCCTCTCCCGAGGTACGCCCACTGCCCGACCACGACGAGGTCTTGGGCGCTCTCGACACCAATGCCCGCCCGGGCCAGGTGCTCGGCTCGCCGGTGGGCCTGGCGCGCCCCCCGAAGGGCTTTGAAAGTTGTTGAATACGCACGGGACTTGGTGAGGAAGTGGCCCCGGAGCCCGAGGGTGTGCGCCCAAGCCCGGAGGCGCAGGGCACTGAGGGCCTCCTTCCCCCCGAGGCGCCAGGCCGCCTCCACCATCCTCCGGAGGTGCCCCGACAGGTCGAGCCTCTCCAGCTGCTCCAGGGAGCGGAGCCGGCGGTCGAGCGCCCCCGACCCCTCCGAGCCCTTCGTCGCGTACTTCGACACGTAATTGGCGACCTTGCGGACGCGCTCGGGGGAGCGCGCGTCGAGGGGCGCCACCTCCACCTGCTCGCCCCAGCGGGCCTCGCCGTAGCCGTCGGTGCCGGGCACCGCGACTTTGGAGACCGCCACCCGCAGCGCCAGGGCGAGCAACCCGGCCGTGAAGCCCTCTGGCGGCCCCGTCCCGTCTGCGCCGTCCAGGCGGGCCACCACGTGCAGGTGCACCACGCCCCGGCGCTGGAGCTCGGCGACTTTGACGTACGAAAGCCGGACTTGGCCCTGAAGCGCCTTCGCGGGGAGCCCCGAGAGCCGTGCGAGCTCCCGGCTGGTGTAGATCACGGTACGGCGCCACAGCTCCGAGAGCCGCGCGTTCCAGAGCACCGCTCCCTCGAAGTCGTAGCAGGAGGAGCACAGCGCCTGGCCAAGGGCCGGGTCGTCCTCCCTGTGGTGCGCGAGGCAGGACAGCTTCCCGCCGTGTGGGCAGCGCCCCGGGCCTCTCGCCTGGCAGGGGCCGCCGCCGGCTGGCCGGCGGTGCACCGCCCCGAAGGAGGGGCCCGTCAGGGTGGCAAAGACCATCGGGCGGGTGGCCACCGAGGACTCCACGCCCTTCCCCCCTACGAGGCCGGCACGCACAAGGGCCCGGGCGTCGCCCTGGTAGACCGCCGCGCAGGCGGGGCAGCGGGTGGCCCTCCGGGTACCGCAGGGCTTCAGTAGCTCCCCTCCCGGGAGCGCCGCGCTCGTGAAGGACTCGACGACCTCCCCCGTTGCCCGCTCGACGGTCCTCGCCCCCCCGGCGAGGCGCACCGGCTCCGCGCAGTACCGGCAGGAACGGGCCCGGTGACGGAAAACCTCGTAGCCCTCCTCGTCGGAGAGGACCTCTACGACCGAGGGGACGAGCTCCGGGCTAATCTCGGCGGCCCTCACCGCCTGAGCTCCTCGGCGCGCGTAGCGACCAGGTCGAGGTCGCTGTCGGAGAGGTAGTAGCAGCGGATCTTCTCCGGCGTCGCCCCTTCTGCCAGCAGGTAGCACACCCCGGGCGTCATGGGGTCGATTTCTGAGGCCGAGGTGCCCTTGGTGGCCCAGCCCGAGCCGAGCACCACATCGCTCGCTTCCTTCGTGGTGCAGCGGAACGCTGCGCGCACAGAGATGTTGTCCCGGACCGAGGAGGCGATGACGTCGGTGGCGGGCTTTTGTGTTGCGATACAAACGACCACCCCGGCTGCCCGCCCGAGGGAGACCAGCTTTCTGAGCAGCGAGGAGAACTCGGACGCCACCGCCTTGTCGGGGCCCGAAAGGTAGATCGTCGCCTCGTCCACCAAGACCACCACTAGGCCGAAGCCGTCCTCTCGGGTGAGCTGGCGGGCACCGTGAGCCTCCAGGTAGGCGTACCGCCTGCCCATCTCCTCGCTCACCTCTTCGAGCACCGAGACCGCCTCGGCCACCTCTGGCCCGGCGGAACCTTTCGCCACGCCCCGCCACCGTGAGAGCTCGACCACCTTCGGGTCGAGGCAGTACAGCCACGAGCTTGGGTCCAAGGCCGTCGCTGCGGCGAGGAGCTGGAGGAGGTTGGACTTCCCCGAGCCCGGCTGGCCGCCCATTAGGAAGTTGTTCCCCGGGAGGGTGACCTCGACCGCCCGGCCGAGCTCGTCCACGCCTATGGGCAGCGCCCCGAAGAGGTCCATGCACGAGGCTGCGGCCCAGGGGGGAGGTAGCGGCTCCTGCCCGAAGGGGTCCCTCATGAGCACCGTGAAAAGGAGCCTGCTCGCGTCCCTCCTCTCCCTTTCGAGGCGGGCCTCGCGGGCGTGGAGGATGCTCGCCAGGTGCTCGGCGGAGGCGATGACCTCGCTCGGGGCGCAGCCCGCTGGGAGGTGGACGAGCGCAGTCGCCCCGACGGCCGTCCGCCGGGCACGGGAGACGCGGAACTTCTTACCGCCGAAGCGTTCTTTCGACACGAGCTCGAAGGCCCTCTCGACCCGGCGGCGCCAGTAGGCAGACGACAGGAGCGAGAACAACCACCGCCGCGTGCTGGGCACCGCCACGGGCAGGCCGACGACAGCGCCGATGAGGGCCGCCCCCGCCAGCCTGCCGAGCTTTTGCACCGCCACGGCGGAGGCGGCGATCACAGGGACGAAGAGGGCCACTTCGCTCCGGTAACGCCAGAGGGCCTTTGCCAGGGCGGCGATGACCTGGTCGAAGATGTCGGGGCCGTCGTTCGTGGGCGGCGTGGGACGGGTGTTGGTAGACATAGGAGTGTCCTTTCGGGGTCTTGTTGGCTAATGCAGCTCTTCGGGAGGACTTGGCCGTTAGGGGCCGCGACGGGTGAGAGCCGTCGCGGCCCCTGGCCTTGGTTGCCGGCGCTTTCAGCTCGCCTGGGCACCGGGCGCGACGCGGGCCGGGGTAACAGCCTCGATGCGCTCGGCGCGATAGGTGATGCCGCTGCGCTCGCCCATCGTCCACGGCGTCGCGCTCAGGCCTACGCAGCGCACCGGGGTGCCCTGGCCGACCTTGGGCGCCTCCCCGGCCACGCGGACCGGGAGCACCTCGGCTTGGCCCCCCGAAAGGGCGACCAGGCGCACGACGAAGAGGGCCTTGCCGTCCTTGTCGAGGCGCGCCCTGTCGCTGTCGTGCTCTTTCATCTGCTCGGCCTCGCCAGCGGCGAGGAAGGTGATTGTCGATGTGTCGATGTCCAGTTGCACTAGCCCTAACCTTTCTGTTTCTCTGTTCCTGTTCTCGGCCGTCTCTCGGCCTCCACCCCATGCTCCAGCACCAGGTGTGGACATAGCCTCGCCCTTAGGTGGACATCTCATTGACGTCCCTAGCCGGGGGCCAAGACCAGCCGGGCGAAGCGCTGTTGGGCCTGGTCCCTAGACCTTTGCCGCGCCCGTGTTGAAGGCGGGTGGCCCCGGCCAACCTCTGGAGCCGCTACCCTCAAGCAAGTGGGCGGTCCGGACGAGGCGCTGGAACAGGAGGAGACCGTCCTCCAAAAGCTGATCGAGCGGCACAACCTGACGAGGGAGGAGGTCGTCAAGCGCTTGAAAGCCCGAGCCAGCAAGATGAAGGAAGCCACTTTCACGGTCAGCACCCGCCAGCTCGACCGGTGGTGTGCGGGCCAGGTCAAGGACGAACCGAGGCCTGTTACAAGGAGGGTCCTTGAGGAGGAGTTCGGGTTGCCCTGGGACGTCTTGCTCGGCCCTGCGGACCGCGTCTCTTTGTTCGACCGAGCTCCCTATGTGGCCAAGCGAGAGCGGCCCCTCAACGCGAAGCTCGTCTCTTTCCTGGCCGGCTCGGCAGGTGCCACCTTTGAGGCCACCTACGAACTGGTGGCGGCGGCTGTAGAGGCGCGCGAAGCCCTGCCCGCTGTCACGCGGGCCGCTCGAGAACACGAGGGTCGCGCACTGGCACGGGGCACGGTCGCCGAAGCTCTCCAGCACTACTACGGTGCCCCAGGCGCCCCCTGGTACCGCGCGACGGTCAAAGCGAGCAAGGGAGAGGTGCTCGCTCTCAACTTGAGCGTGCGCAGCGGCCCTGCCTGGACCGGGCTCTCGGTCCCCCTCGACCAGGGCCATGAGCAGACGCGCCTTGACCGCAGCGTCGATGACGCTCTCGTCGTGAAGATCCCTCCCGAGGCCTTTGTACTTGGCGTGGACCGCCTCGCCGCGGTAGAGGCGGGCGAGTCGGTGCTGGTCGACAACCCGCTCTTCCGTCTCCTCCAAGCCGACGTCGACGAGCACCACATCGACCTCACCTTCGGTCTCACGACCTTCAAGGCCTACGCGCTCGGCGTCGACCTCCTGGCGGCTGAGCTCCTCGGCTCCCTGGCCAGGTCCTCTGGCGGCCCTCCCGGTGAGCTTTTGCTCCGGGAGCACTACCTGCCCACGGTCGACTCGGCGCTTGCCTTCGGTGACCGTACCTGCGCAGGGGGGCCGGTGTGCCTCCTCGCTATAGCGCGGGAGGAGGACTACCTGATAGTCGTCCAGGAGCGCTCCGGCAAGGTGCTGAACGCCGCCGGCCGCCTGGCCGTCGTGCCGAAGGCGTTCCACCAGCCGCTCACCGAGGAGGACGAGACGCGCATTTCGGCCACGGTCAACCGGGAGCTCGAAGAGGAGCTGCTCGGCCGCTTGGAGCTCGACCAGATCTCCCCCGAGGCGCGGCGCCGCCTGCTCCCCGGCCACGCCTCCGCGCTCTCCGAGCCGATGCGCTCCCTCTTCGAGCAGCCGGGTACCTACCAGCTCTTTTGCACAGCATTCGGCATCAACCTGTTGTCTGGCAACTACGAGGTCGCCTGCCTGGCGCTCATCGAGGACCCGGCCTGGGGCGCCTCCTACAGCCAAGCCCTGCAGGCCAACTGGGAGGTCGGCGGGACGCGCTGTTACTCCTCGCTCGACACCGACGGGCTCTTCGGGGTCATCTCCGACCCACGCTGGAGCGACGAGGGGCTCTTCGCTTTCATAGAGGGCCTCCGCCTCCTCGCCAAGCACGCTCCCGACAAGGTGAAGCTCCCGAGCATCGAGGTCGAGCTCTGATGAGCGGTAAGCAGCGCTTCTGTCGCGGCAACGCCGCAACAGACGGGGCGGCCCGCCGCGGCTGGCTCATCGGCCACTTCGTCCCCGAAGGTGACCTCCGGTCCTCTCCCGAGGTCGAGGTCAAATGGGGCACCCACCGAGCGGCCGAGGAACGCCAGGCCCCCCAGGAACCAGAACACCGCACGACCGTCGTCCTGCTCGTAAGCGGCCGCTTCGAGGTCGCCCTCGACGGTGAGCGCCTCCTGCTCGAAGAGCCCGGCGACTACCTCATGTGGGGGCCTGGCACCGGCCACTCCTGGCGAGCGTTGCACGACTCGGTCGTCCTCACTGTCCGCTGGCCCTCAGCCCCATAATGCCAGGCGGCGAGGCTGTCGCTCATCAGGTCGCTCGGTTCCCCCCGCCTTGGCCTCCGCCGAGGACGGGTACCCAAGTGGCCCCCATATAGGCTTCGCACCTGGCCGGTCACGCGTCCGAAGGGCCCGACGTGCTCGTCGGCGCGTCCCGGTTGCAGCGACCTGTTGCGAGCCGAGCCAGCAACGACCCCGAGACCCAGGCGGTCCACTGCCTCTCGGAGCTAGCGGGGCCGGCTCGGGCCGCCTTCGGCGCCCGGCCGGCCGTGTTCTCCCTGGTCCCCTAGGTTGTGAGGACTTTCTCTACAGGTTCGAGGCTCCGTCGCTGGCGCGACGGTGGTGCCCGACCGTACGCGCCACTTGGCGTTCGGGGACGTGGCCGCCGTGTGGTCGGTC
>JBMFUG010000114.1:0-6067 GCA_049966695.1 Acidimicrobiales bacterium
GCCCGGTATCGCCGTGTACGGCCTTTCACCATCACCTGGAGCCGACGACGCGTTGGTGAGAGGGCTCAGGCCCGCTCTTTCGTTCAAGGCGGAAGTCTCCTACGTGAAGGAGGTCGCTGCCGGAGAAGGCCTGTCGTACGGCTTGCGCCACAGGTTGGCTCAGCGTTCCACCGTCGCTACCGTCCCAGTCGGCTACGCGGACGGAGTGCCGAGGCGCCTTTCGAGCACAGGCGGCCAAGTCCTTATCGGTGGCAAGCGTTACCCGATAGCGGGCTCGGTCACGATGGACCAGCTGATGGTGGACTGTGGCCCGGGTGCCGACGTAAAGACCGGCGACGAGGTCGTGCTTTTAGGGCGCCAAGGCGATGAAGAGATCAGTGCCTGGGACTGGGCACAGCAGTTGGGCACTATCGCCTATGAAGTCACCTGCGCCCTTTCTCCACGTTTGCCACGCGTTTACACCTGACAGGCTGCTTTGCCAAAGGCCGGCCCGGGCTTGGCCCAGGCCAAGACGTGATGGGCGTGCGTACGCCCGGCGGGCCGTCCTACGAGAGGGCGCTCACGACAAAGTCGATGCAGTGCGTGAGGGCCTCGACATCAGAAGGCTCCACTGCTGGGAACATAGCTACGCGAAGCTGGTTGCGCCCGAGCTTGCGGTAGGGTTCGGTGTCCACTACCCCATTGGCCCTCAGGACTTTGGCGACCTGGGTTGCGTCGACGGACTCGTCGAAGTCGATCGTCCCGACGACATGCGAGCGTTCGTCGGGCTTTTGGACGAACGGGGAGGCGTAAGCGCTGGCCTCGGCCCAGCCGTAAAGGATGTCGGCCGAACGGTCACAGCGGCCGGTCGAAAACGCCATGCCGCCATTTCCCAGTACGTACTCGAGCTGGTCCACGGCGAGCAACAAAGTCGCGACGGCAGGCGTGTTGTAGGTCTGGTCAAGCCGGCTGTTCTCCAAAGCGATGGAGAGGTCCAAAAACGCTGGCACGAAACGGCCTGACGCCTTTATCTGCTCGGTGCGCGCCACCGCCGCGGGCGAAAGGACTGCGACCCATAGGCCTCCGTCCGCGGCGAAACCCTTCTGAAGTGAAAAGTAATAGACGTCGAACTGTGAGGGGTCCACTGGCAAGCCCGCAGCGGCAGAGGTGGCGTCCACGCAGACCAGTGCCCCATCGGGGCCAGCAGGCCGGCGGATGTCCATCATTACCCCTGTCGAGGTCTCGTTGTGAGTGAGAGCGTAGAGGTCCGTACCCTCACTTGGCGTAGCATTTGGGTGGGTACCAGCTGGGCTCGTCACGATCTCAGGGCTGTCGAGCCACGGTGCCGCTTTGGCCGCGGCGGCGAACTTCGAAGAGAACTCCCCGAAAGACAGATGTTGGCTGCGTGACTCGATCAAGCAAAAAGTCGCGATGTCCCAAAAGGCAGTGGCGCCGCCGTTGCCCAAGACGACCTCGTAGCCGTCTGGTAGGCCCCACAGGCTACGCAGCCCCGAGCGCAAACGGGCTACGAGGGATTTCACGGGCTTTTGACGGTGGCTCGTCCCAAGCGGCCCGGTGGCCGCGCCCATCAGGGCAGACACCGCGTCGGGGCGCACCTTGGACGGCCCGCTGCCGAAGCGGCCGTCGGTGGGCAGCATCGCTGCTGGGATCTTTATGTCGATAGGAGCGGGTTCGGGCATGTAGCCAGTTTGCCAGGCTCGCCAAGTAGGGCGCACTCGGCCCGGTAGTGACAAAGGTCCCGATGCCAGGGCTTGCGCAAAGTAGGCGCACTTGGGGCCAGGGCGCACTTGGAGCCAAAGCGGTTTTGGTGAAAGGATTGAGCATGGCCCGAGTCCTTGTCACCGAAGAAATCGCGCAACCTGGCCTCGACCTTTTGGCTGAGGCCGGGCATTCAGTAGACGTCCGTTTGGGGTTGAGCCCGTCTGAGCTGCTCCAGGTGGTGCCAGGAGCGGCTGGCCTCGTGGTCCGCTCGGCCACCAAAGTCACCGAACAAGTCTTGGCTGCCGGCCGAGAACTACAGGTGGTGGGCAGGGCAGGCATAGGGCTCGACAACGTGGACGTCGCCGCGGCTACCCGCCGGGGGGTCATCGTCGTCAATGCCCCCCAGTCGAACATCATCTCCGCCGCAGAGCACACCATTGGCCTTCTTTTGGCGCAAGCCCGTAACATCCCCCAGGCGCACGCCGCTTTGAAAGCTGGCCGTTGGGAGCGCAGCCGTTGGGAGGGCGTCGAGCTGTACGGCAAGACCCTCGGGATCATCGGCCTCGGCCGTGTGGGGGCCCTCGTGGCCCAGCGAGCGCTGGTTTTCGGTATGCGCCTGGTTGCTTATGACCCCTACGTTGCGCCCGAACGTGCCCGTCAGATGGGAGCCGAACTTGTCTCGCTAGACGAGCTCGCGCGCCAGGCCGACTTTGTCACTGTGCACCTGCCAAAGACGGCTGAGACCATCGGCCTTGTTGGCGAGAAGTTCTTGGCCCAGGCCAAGCCAGGCCTGCGTTTGGTGAACGCTGCCAGGGGCGGCATCATCGACGAGGCGGCTCTCGCCAAGGCGATATCCTCCGGCCGTGTGGCGGGCGCCGCTCTCGACGTTTTTGCCACCGAACCGCCCGGCGCCGAGTCGTCGGAGCTCATTGGCCTTGACCAAGTGGTCGTAACGCCGCACCTTGGCGCCAGCACAAAAGAGGCTCAAGACAAAGCTGGGGTCACGATCGCAGAGCAAGTGGTGCTTGCTCTACGAGGTGACCTCGTGCCCTTTGCGGTGAACGTCCCCGCGGCGGAGATGGACGAGGTCGTAAGCCCGTTCGTCCCATTGTCAGAGCGGCTTGGGCGGTTGTTCGCTGCACTGGCCCGGGAGCTGCCAGCGGTGGTGCAGGTCGAGTACCAGGGGCCATTGGCTAGCCACGACACGAGGGTGCTCACGCTGGCGGCGCAAAAAGGTCTTTTGTCGGTAGCGACCGAGGAGCCGGTCTCGTACGTGAACGCGCCTCAGCTGGCCGCCGAGCGCGGGGTCGAGGTGCGTTCTACTACTGCCAGCGCCTCCCGCGAGTACGTCAACCTGGTGACGGTCCGGGGCGGTCGCCGTAGCGTCGGAGGGACTATTTTCGGCAAGGACCAGCCGAGGATAGTGCTACTTGACGAGCACGAGATCGAGCTGCCCTTCGCCCGGTGGCTGCTCGTTGTGCGCAACGACAACAGAGTTGGCATGGTGGCCCTGGTCACGTCCAAGTTGGCTGCTGCTGGTATCAATATCGTTGACCTGCACCTGGGCCGGGCTACCGACCTCCGCACTGCGGTAATGGCCCTTTCGCTGGACGAAAAGGTGCCCGACGAAGTGGTGGAGGACTTGAGCAAGGCGCCGGGCATCTTGGAAGTGATGGCGCTGAACGACGTTTAGGCAGCCTTGCTGCGAGGCTGTACGGTTACGAGGCACGAGGTGCGCCCCGGCAGTCCCAGCGCCGGCAGCGTTGGCAGTCGTCGGCGTCTGGGGCGGTGGGTGCCGCCGCCAGCGGGCAGTACGATTGGCGCAGTGGCAGTGGCAGGGACTTTGCAAGGGCAGCTTGGTGCTAGAAGCTGATCGTGCGCGCCTTAGAGAACTGGCCCGCCAGGCAGCGCTGTGCGCTCGTTGCCGGCTTGCCGAGGGACGTCGGCATGTCGTGTTCGGCTTCGGCGACCCTGAAGCCGAGCTGATGTTCGTCGGTGAAGGCCCCGGGGAGCAGGAGGACTTGCAAGGTTTGCCATTTGTGGGGCGCTCGGGCCAGCTACTTGACCGCTTGATGCTGGAGGAACTGGGCATGACGAGGGACGCCTGCTACATAGCCAACACCGTGAAGTGCCGTCCCCCTGGAAATCGTGACCCGCTGCCTGACGAGATCGAGGCGTGCTGGCCTTACTTGGACGCTCAGCTCGAGCTAGTTCACCCCAAGGTCGTCGTCACCCTGGGTAATTTCGCCACCAGGTCCCTCCTTGGGGCAAGCGAGGGGGTCAGCCGCCTACGCGGGCGAACGTACCCGTACCGTTCCGGCTACCTGGTGCCCACGTTCCACCCTTCGGCGGCGTTGCGAGGTGGTGGTGAGGTGGTCGCTCAGATGCGTGCCGACTTTGTCCGGGCCAAGGAAGCTCTCCGAGGGGGGCCACTTGCGTCCAAAGGACCGCAGGCAGGCAAGCCTCAGTCGTTGCTGTGAGCCTGAAGCTTGTGCACAGCAGTGCCGACGGCGGCCTCCTTGTAATGGTGGCGCTAACGGCGCAAGGCACCAGACGCTGCGGTGCATGCGTGGCAGAGGTGGTGCAGGCTGGGGACATCGTCTTGCTGAGCGGCGAGCTTGGGGCGGGCAAGACCACTTTTGCCCAGGGCTTAGCGCACGCCCTCGGGGTTGACGGGCCAGTGACCAGCCCCACTTTCGTGCTGCTCCACAGCTATGCCACCAAGCGGGGCTGGGACCTGCTCCATGCCGATGTCTGGCGCCTCCAACAGCTCCAAGAGGTGGTCGAGCTGGCGGTACCCGAGCTGGTGGAGCAAGGGGCGGCTGCCGTCATGGAGTGGGGTGAAAGGGCGGCTGGCGCCCTGCCGGCCGACTGCTTGCACGTGACAGTAAGTTTTGAGCGGCCCGGGGCTGGTTCCAACGTGCTGGGCGCGGGAGGCGCGCGCCGGTTGGAGCTGCGAGCAGCCGGCCCAAGTTGGCAGCCCCGGCTGGGTGAGCTCGCCCGTTTGGCAAAAGAGGCGGCTGTGCCGTGAACGTCCTGGCTATCGAGACGGCTACTGAGGTGATCGGGTGCGCTTTGTGGGCCAGTGGGCGGCCGCTCGGCTGGTCCAGCTTGGTCGCCGGTCGGCGCCACGCCGAGACTTTGATGCCTGCTATAGACGACCTGTGCCGTCGAGCGGGCCTACGAGCCACAGACATTGAGGGGGTGGCCGTTGACGTGGGCCCCGGCCTGTTCACGGGACTGCGGGTGGGCCTGTCTACGGCCCGCGCCCTGGCCAGCGCCCTCGGTACCCCGGTCGCGGGCGTGAACAGCTTGGAGGCGTTGGCCCACCCGCAGCGCTTTTGTGCCAGCCTCGTCGCCCCAGTCGTGGACGCCAAAAGGTCGGAGGTCTTCTGGGCCGTGTACCGTTTTGACGGGCTGGGCGGGGTGGAGCAACTACGTGCACCGGCAGTAGCCGGTCCCGAGGACGTCGGCAGGCAACTTGCCTCGCTTGACGAGCCGGTGCTGTTGGTTGGAGACGGAGCCTGGCGCTACCGCGACGTCCTTGCTTCGCCAAAAGCGACCTGCGCCGGGGCGGCCAACGCTTGGCCTTCGGTGCTAGCCGTGGCCGAACTGGGGGAGGCTCGCTTGGAGAGCGCCGGCACCACGGCCGCTGACTTCCCCAGGCCTTTGTACCTTCGCCAAGCTGACGTGAGGATAGGTTGGGAACAGATGTCGGGAGCTGGGCCGGGCGGGCTGGGCCAGTGACGACCGACATCTCACGTCGCGCTGGCATTTCGATCGAGCGGATGCGCAAGCGGCACCTGCCGGCTGTCCTGCGTATCGAGCACCGGGCCCACCCAAGGGCGTGGACCCTGGGCGTGTTCACGAGCGAGCTTGCCCAAAAAGACAGCCGTTACTATGTCATTTGCCGAGTCGACGGTAAGGTTGCAGGCTACGGGGGCCTCATGTTCGTGGCAGACGAAGCCCACGTGACCAACTTGGCGGTGGCCCCGCACCTTCGCCGCCAGCACGTGGGGACGCGATTGCTGGCCCACTTGGCGCAAGAGAGCACCCGCCGGGGTTGCCGCGCCATGACGCTGGAAGTCCGGGCGAGCAACGTGGCCGCCCAACAGCTTTACCACCGCTTCGGGTTCGAGGAAGCCGGGTTGCGGCGCAACTACTACACGGAAACGGGTGAGGACGCCATCATCATGTGGCTTTACGACTTGCTTTCTGAGCGCGTCCAGGAACGCCTTAGCGCCTTGGGGGGCCAAGCGTGAAGGTCCTGGCTATCGAGACTTCCTGCGACGAGACTGCGGCTGCCGTGGTGGAGGACGGCAGGCGGTTGCTTTCGTCTGTAGTCAGTAGCCAAAGTTCCCTCCAC
>JBMFUG010000115.1:0-5955 GCA_049966695.1 Acidimicrobiales bacterium
ACGAGCCGCCCCTGACACGAACGCCATCGGCACGCCCCCCGACAAGAAGCTCGATCGCTTCCACAACGAGGGTCTTGCCTGCCCCGGTCTCGCCAGTCACGGCGGTCATAGCCGGGCCGAACACCACGGTCAGGTCCTCTATCACACCGAGGTCGCGGACCCTGAGCTCGCTCAGCATCGTCTTAGCGGTCTACCAAATGGAACTTGTTCTTAAGTGCCGCCTCAAAGCCTCTAACGCCGAAGCTCACGAACAGGGCGTCGAACTTGCCTGCGGTGCACGACAACTTTTCTCCGTGCCCCAGAACGCCTACCGCCACGCCGTCCACGACCAGCTCAGCCGTGCACTGGCCCACCAGTTCCAGGCAGACCTCGTCAGTGCCGGGGACGACGAGGCTCCTATCGAAGAACATGTGCGGCGAGACGGGCGTTATCACTTGACAACGAAGCGCCGGTGAAACGATCGGGCCACGAGCGGACAGGGTGTACCCCGTGGAGCCCGTCGGGGTTGCGACGATCATCGAGTCGGCTGTGTAGCTCAAGAACTTTGTGCCGCCCAGCAAGACACTGAGGTTGATGGTGTGAACGCCGCTAGGTCGGGTGAGGACAACGTCGTTCAATGCCATCGTAGACAGCCGTGGCTCTTCAGCCCCCTTTGAGAACACCCGCCCCTCGATCGTCATCCGGTGCTCAAGCTTGTAGTCACCTTTCAAAAAACGCTCTATAGCCGTCTGGATGCCGCTTGGCTCTATAGCGGTTAAAAAACCGAAGCGGCCAAAGTTGACCCCAAGCACCGGCACTCCTGAGCTGAGCACCATACCGACGGACCGCAGCATCGTCCCGTCACCGCCGATGCTCACCAGCAGGTCAAGCCCGCAAGAGCCTTCGGGGCAGGGTGAAGATGTCTTGGGGTCACTGAGCATAACTGGCTCGTGGCCCATTTTTTTGACCCAGGCCGCGGCCGACTTCGCCAGCTCGACAGCGCGCGGCCGGCCCGAATTTGGCACGAAACCGATGACTGCCATCACCCACCTGGCCGAAGGTGCAGCAGGAACTCCTGGTTGCCGTCAGCGCCGAGCAAGGGCGAGGCCATCTCTCCGACCAATTTGGCACCTGCCACGACAAAGGCGCCAATAGCCCCATTTATTGCCTCGCGCCAAACTTGCTGCTCGCGCACCACTCCTCTTCCTCTCGACACAACAGCCCTACCGGCTTCGAACTGGGGTTTCACGAGGACCACTAGATCTGCACAAGGCCCAGCAAGAAACGTTAGCGCGGACGCCACGGTCCGCAGGGAAATAAAAGACAGGTCGGCTGTGACGACGTCGAAGCGGCGGCCGCCCAGGTGCGCCGGCTGGAGGTAGCGGATGTTGACGCGCTCCATCACCTCAACGCGAGGGTCGCCCCTTAAACGAGGGTGGAGCTGCCCATGCCCGACGTCAACAGCCACCACTGTGGCTGCCCCCCTTTGCAACAGGCAGTCTGTAAAGCCCCCGGTGGAGGCGCCGGCGTCGAGCGCCGTTCGCCCTTTCACGTCAATACCGAAGTGCTCCAACGCAGCGTCTAGCTTTTCCCCGCCTCTGCTCACAAATCGCGCCGGTGGCCCTGTTACGACGATAGGGTCGGCCGCGCTTACGAGACGTGCCGGCTTTTCAGCCACTGATCCCCCTACAAGCACACGGCCGTCCGCGACAAGGCACACCCCTTCGTTCCGGCTAGCCACGAGGCCTCGCCGCACTAGCTCGAGGTCCAGCCTCCTGCGCGCTGCAGCCAGCTCAGTGCCCTCTGTCCCCGTCCGTGGCCTTGTCACCTGCCGGGCCCTTATTACCTCCGGCCCCGTTGTGGCCGACGGCCTCGCTTTCAGCTCGGAGCGAGCGCTCGAGGTGCTCCATTTCGGACAGCACGGCCGACAAGTCTCGTCGGAGCGTGGCGAGCACGTCCGCGGCAGCGCACCTGCCTTGCCTGGCCAGGTTCTCAGCACGGCGGAGCGCGTCGCGGCGGGCCTGTTCCCGAGCGCTCATTAGCTGCTCGGCAGCCTCGTGTACCAGGTTGGCCATTGCTCCCGCCAGAGCCGCCCCCGCTCTGGCGCAGCGCCTAAGTTCGTCTTCTGCTCCCACAAAGACGAGTGTACGAGCCAGAGGGCCGGCCCGCCGTGCTAAAGACGAACCTTGCGGAGGTGCTCCCTCACCAAAGCACGTAGGTCGGTGCTCACCATGTCCGGGGCAGGCTCCACGGGCAGGCCATTGGCTTTCGTGACTCCTGACAGGACGAGCCCGAAACGTGCGCCCACCCTCCGGGCAAAAAGCCCGTCAGTGTCGGCCCTGTCGCCGACCACAACCTCGAGGCGGCCATAGCGCGACGCGACAAGCTCGGCCATCGCTGCGTTCGGCTTGCCGGCTACCTCCGGCCCGCTCCCAGCCGCTGTGGCAATGAAAGCCACTATGGCGCCTGCCCCAGGGACAAGTCCCTCTCGAGTGGGAAAGGTGCTGTCCGTGTTGGTGGCAATGAACCTGGCCCCGTGCCTTACAGCCGTCGCCGCCGAGCTCAACGCCCAGTAGTCGAGCGAGACGGTCCGTCCCACCACTACCGCCTCCGGCTCGCCTTCATAAGGGACGACCTCGACCCCTCGGTTTGCGAGCGCCTCGTGCACGCCGGGGTCGCCTATCACCATGGCTTTGCTACCGGGGGCCAGCAACAACGCCGCTGCCTGTGCGGACGTCACCAGATCTTCCTCTTGCGCCTCGATGTCAATAGCCGCCAATGCCGCCAAGTGCTCCCGCAGCAGCGGGCCGGAGTTATTGGTGAGGAACACCACTCGCTCCCCTGACCCCCGTAGCAGCGCCACCGCCTCGGCGGAACCCCTTATAGCTTGGCCTGCCAACCACACCACGCCGTCTAGGTCAAGAGCCCAAGTCAGTTGCAGCACCCCTGCACTACAAGCTCCGGGCCACGTACATGGCGTAAGCCCCAGCTATCGTCACAGCCACCAGCACGACCCAAAAGAATACGACCAACCCCAACGGCCCGGCCAACCTCAGCGCCGGGTGCAAAGCAGCAGCCGCTCGCCCACCATGCGGCGCCAACACGAACAAGAGGCGCTGAAGCGGGGGCCACCTCGCGGCGCAAGACCGCTAGGTGCAGCGACGGCCTTGCCCCGCCCCGCCCGGCCCAAGTCATTTGCCCAGCTCTCAGGCGGGCCACGCTGGCTGAAACCCTCCTCCGGGCCACCAGTACCCCGCCGTGCGCCCCGAGGAGCCCTCAAGAGCTACGGCACCAGCCGCCGGCCAAGACTTTTTACCCGCTGGTGCTTTAACCGCTGGTGCCGGAACGGGACCGCCTAGCTCCATACACGTCCTTGCCTTTGGTTGACCTTTGCCAGCGAGCTTTATGGGCACGTCCCGTGCCTAGGCTACTGCCTGGCTTGCCGCCACCCGGCCACGCTGCTAGTGAACACTACTATGCCCAAGCTCCTCCCCTTCGCTGGCCTACGGCCCGACCCAGCCCTCACGGGCCCCCTGGACAACGTGGTCTGCCCTCCTTACGATGTCATTTCAGCACAACAACGCCTTTCGCTCATGGCTCGCAGCCCCTTCAACGTAGTCCGGGTAGAGCTCCCCGAAGGCCACTACGAAGAGGCCGCCAGGCTCCTCGCTGAGTGGACAGCCACCGGCGCGCTGAAGCGCGAGCAGCTACCGGCCCTCTACGGCTACCGGATGACCTACAAGGCACCCGACGGGTCGCGCCGCCAAGCCACCGGCGTGCTCGGCGCCCTTGTCCTGGAGCCACCGGGTGGAGACGTGCTGCCCCACGAGCGGACTACGCCGAAAGCAAAGACCGACCGCCTCGAGCTGATCCGTGCGGTCAAGGCCAACACGTCGCCCGTCTGGTGCCTATGCCCGAGGCCCGGCCTGGCCAACATCATCGAGCCGACCTACCAAGCCGCTAGCGCGGCCCGTGACGACGAGGGGGTTGCCCATGAGATCTGGCCCATCTTCGACGCCACCGTCCAGGAGCACATTTCCGAGCTCATTGGGCAAGGCCCATTGCTGATTGCCGACGGCCACCATCGCTATGAGGTCGCCCTCGCTTACCAGGCCGAGGTCGTCGCCCACCGGCCCGATGTTGCTGCCGGCAGCTCTCACGCCCAGCTAGGCGGCCCTGACTGCGTGCTTGCCCTAGTCGTCGAGCTCACCGAACGCCATCTCCAGGTGCTCGCTGTCCACCGCCTAGTCTCGGGGCTGCCGCAGCGCTTCGACGCCACCGCTGCGCTTCGGGCGAGCTTTGAGCTGCGCCCGTTCACTGGCAACGTCCCTCAGCTCTTGGCAGAAATGAACCGAGCCGGGTCTCTTGGCGTTTTGACAGCTCACGGTGCCTGGACCGCCACACCTTCGCCTGACGGCCCCAGGCTGCCCTCAGGCGGTCTCGACTTAGACTCGAGCCGTGCGGACACCGTCCTCGGCGAGTGGCCACCGCACGAGCTTCGCTACGAGGCCAGCCCCGACGCCATCACCACCGCTCTGCGCAGCGGCCAGGCCGACCTCGCGCTATTGTGCCGGCCTGCGCCAATTGGGCTCATCGCCAAGACCGCCGAGGGGGGAGAGCGCATGCCGCCAAAGACGACCTACTTCTGGCCAAAGCCGCTTACCGGCATGGTCCTACGCGACTTCTCAGCATAGCGACGCGCTGCCACAGCCTCACGCAGCCCTGCCAAGCACCGGGCCCGTCCGCCGCACCGGGCCCGTCCGCCGCACCGGGCCCAAAACCCACCAAGGATTAAGCACCCGCTCATACTGCCTTCATATAGCCGCGCCACGCTGTTCGATGAGCTCACCGAAAGGAGACAACTCGACCATGACAGTAGGCAATGACAGCTCGCATACCTACCTCTACACCCCTGCACCGCCCTACACCCCTGCACCGCCTCCACCGCCAGGCAAGGGGGCCGGGGTTCGACGCTCGAGGTTGACCCGGACTGCAGCGGGCTTGGCAGTTGTCCTCGGTGCAGGCGCAGGGGCCGCAGCGGTAGCCCAAGCT
This sequence comes from Acidimicrobiales bacterium, assembly GCA_049966695.1. Lineage (GTDB taxonomy): Bacteria > Actinomycetota > Acidimicrobiia > Acidimicrobiales > Palsa-688 > JAKAWM01. The sequence continues at coordinate 5,032 of JBMFUG010000115.1, forward strand.
GCCACCTCCAGCAGTACGTCTGCCAAGAACACCACGAACAGCAGCGCGACGAGCACCTCGCCCGCACGTCCATGGGGGTCCATGGGCCGGTCCATGCGCGCGGGCGGCTTCGGCTTCGGCATGTTCGGGCCGATGGGCGCTCTCCACGGCCAGTTCACGGTCCCAGCGCCTAGCGGCGGTTACGAAACGCTCGCCACCCAGGTGGGCACAGTGCAATCGGTAACCTCTAGCTCCATCTCGGTTAAAAGTGCCGATGGTTACGTACAGGACTACGTTGTCAGCTCCTCAACCGTCGTCAACGCGGACTACGAAGGCATCCTCTCAGTCAAAAAGGGCGACACGGTAATGGTCGAGGCGACCGTTAGCGGCTCTACCTACACCGCCCAGCAGGTGACAGACACAACACAGGTCCAGGCGAACCGCCAATCCTGGGCACCGCGCCCACCCAGTAGCCCAACGACGCCGTCCCCGGCGGCCTGAGCAAAAGCCGGCTCGGTACCCCTCCAGCTTCAGGAAGCCCGCGCTCGTCGACAGCCTGCAAGCCCTAATCGCGTTAGCTGGGAGGCCGTGCCAAGCCTTGCTGGGCCCATGCTGGCAAGAGGGGCAGGTTGTGCGGCTAGCGGGCTAAGCGGTCCACGAGGGAAGAAGCAGCGACCACTCCCACGACCACAGCCAGGGCCAGCGCTGCGAAATCCTGGCCCAAATGAGCGTGGGCCCCGACTAGGAGCCCACGCAAGGCTTCCACCTCGTAGGACATGGGGTTGCCGCGAGCAAGGGCCCGTAGCCACGCGGGCATGATATTGGGCTCTCCTGACACATCCGTTGGTAGGAAGATCGAACAAGTGTGCGATGTGAAGCAGGGATCCCACAGTCGACCAAGATGGGGTGGTGGACAACACCACATCACGCTGGGAGCCTGAGAGC
>JBMFUG010000116.1:0-5955 GCA_049966695.1 Acidimicrobiales bacterium
CAGGTGCTGGACAACGGCCAAGCCTATTCTGTCCAATCACCGGGTGCCCTCCTACCAGGGCGCTTCTTCCCAGTCACGGCCCAAGCAAGGCAAACTTACGCCAATGGTGACGGCGGCTCAGTGCTTCTGCAAACTCTGGTCGGAGCCGACGGCAACCCCTACCGAGTAGCGACGGTCAGCGTCATAAAGGGTTCGCTGGCAGTCCAGATCGGCTATCAGCTCTCCGACATGTACCACGCCCTTGCCTACCTCCGCCTCGTGCTTGTCTTGGTCGCCGTTGGCGGCATCGCGCTAGCTGCCGGCATCGGTTGGGCCGTAGGACGGGCCAGCATCCGCCCCGTCGAGCACCTCACAGTGGCTGCTGAGCACGTGACAGCAACCCAGGACCTCTCGGCTACCATCCATGACGAGGGCAACGACGAACTGGCGCGTCTGGCCCGCAGCTTCAACGCAATGCTGGCGGCGTTGGCGGCTTCGCGCCGCCAACAGGCGCAGCTAGTGGCGGACGCCGGCCACGAACTGCGTACCCCGCTCACCAGCCTGCGCACCAACATCGAGGTGCTGATGCGAGCCAAAGAACTGCCTGAAGAAGACTACCAAGCTCTGTTGGGCGATGTCAGAGCCCAGCTGGGCGAGCTGACAACGCTGGTGGGCGACCTCGTAGACCTCTCGCGCGAGGAAGAACAGCAACCCGAGCCTGAACCGGTGCCGTTCGACCAGATCGTCGAACATGCGATCGAGCGAGCAAAGAGGCGGGCAGGGTCTTTGCACTTTGACGTCTCGTTGCAACCAGGGGCAGTGCTGGCCAGGTCTGCCCTGCTCGAGAGAGCCGTGCTCAACGTGCTTGACAACGCTGCCAAATGGAGCCCGCCAGGCGGACGTGTCGGGGTGACGTTGAAGGCCGACGACGCCTGGCGCCTAACGGTCACCGACGAGGGGCCCGGTATCGCCTCGGAGGACCTGCCCCACATCTTCAACCGGTTCTACCGGGCACCGTCAGCCCGCTCCATGCCTGGCTCAGGTCTCGGCCTAGCCATTGTGCAGCAAGTTGTAACCTCGCACGGCGGCAACGTGACCATTACCTCACCTTCGTCTGGTGGCACAAAGGTGGAAATAGTCCTGCCCATAGACCCGGGCATGGCCGACGGTGCCCAGGTTCAATGACAAGCCCGGCCGGGACCTGCCCATTGGCAACGTCGCGCATGCCCGTAGCACTAGAGCGCGCCAATAGCAGGCGGTCAGGTCAACTTCATGAACATGCGCTCTACTGCCTCCAAGGGGTACCCGTCCAAGGCGGCTTCCTCTGGCTTGTCGAGGCAGTAAGTGAGACCTGCGGCGACCAACTTGAACCCCGCTTGCTCCAGCGCCTTAGTGGCAGCGGAGATTTGCGCTACTACGTCCCGGCACTCCCTACCGTCCGCCAACATCCTCTCCACACCCTGCACTTGGCCAGCGACCCGGCGCAAGCGCTTTCGGACGTCATCTACCACCTCTGGCGACAGTTGCACTCTGTTCTCTCCGTGACAAAAGGCTGGACGTTCTCTCTCTAGCAGACAAGCATACCCCAGCAGGTATACTGCGGGGTAATCCCAAACTACCAGGGCGCATTGGGCGAGCTGCGACCACCGGCACCAGCCGCCCTACCCTACCGGCGCCGCCCGTACTGGGCCGGCAGGCTAACCTGGCGAGCATGCGCACCAGTGGGGCTGACGTCCGATGACGCCTTTCTACGTAGCTGCTGCCTGCCTAGTGGTAGCCGAAGTGCTGGGTATTTATGCCTTGATCAGCCACAAGGCCGACCTCGCTTTCGCGCTGGTAATGTTCGGGCTGGTCATCGTGTCCCTCGCCTCTGGCGTGGACGGCGTGTACACCCAACTGCACTGACCACTGCCACGCACCCGTCCCCGCCGGCCAGAGCGCTATTGCCGACAGGGCAAGCAACCAGGCCGACGGGGCGCGTGAACTACCAATAACCTGGCATGAGAGCGCAAAAGGGCCGGCCGACCACAACCGCTTTGCCGCACGCCATCCTTGCGGAAGCCAGCATGGGCGGTGCGGGCAACGCCACGTACGAGCAGATCCTCTTGGAAGGTGTCTCAAAGACCTTCCTAGGCAGCGTAAAACCAGCCTTGCGCCACATAGACTTGGTCGTTAACCGGGGCGACTTCTACACGATCATCGGCCCAAGCGGTGCAGGCAAGTCCACGCTATTGCGCATCCTCGCAGGCCTTTTGCAACCCGACGCCGGCCGAGTCAGCATCTTTGGCGAGACACCACGGGATGCCAGCCGCTCCAAGCACCTCGGTTGGGTGCCGCAAGCGCCCGCTCTTTTGCCATGGCGCAACGTTCTCGACAATGTGCGCCTCCCGCTTCAGGTCAACCGCCGTGCCGGAGAACGTGGCCTCGACCCGATGGACATCCTTGCGCGCCTCGGGCTCGAGGGTGCAGCGAAATTGCTGCCGGCCCAGCTGTCCGGCGGCATGCGCCAACGCGTGGCCATCGCTCGGGCCTTTGCCATCGCACCCTCATTGCTGCTTATGGACGAGCCCTTCGCCGCCCTCGACGAGCTCACCCGAGAATCAGTCGCCCACCAGCTGCTTGAGCTCTGGCAAGACGAACGCCGGACAGTCGTTTTTGTCACCCACTCAGTCACAGAAGCAGTCATGCTTTCCGACCGCGTAGCTGTCATGGGCGACGGAGCCCTGTCGTCGGCGTTCGAAGTACCCCTACCCCGTCCCAGGGCCGCGGGCGTCGAAGACACTGAAGAGTTCCAAGAACTTGTTCGTTTGCTCCGAGCTCAGCTAAAGGTGGCGTGGTTTGCTGCCTATTGAACATGCTCCGAAACGTCGGGTGACCGGCCGCAAGGTTAGCTGGCTGCACCCACGCACTTGGTCACCGCCGTTCGTCGTCTTTGGCATTGTGCTCGGGATCTGGGAGCTGCTGGCCCTGCACGACCACTACCTTTTGCCAACGGTTGGCTCAGTCGCCCAGCAGTTGGTACGCCATCCGAGGACTTACATAGCTAACGGGGCGGACACCTTGGAAGAAGCCTTGCCTGGAGTGGCCATAAGCTACGCCGTGGCAATGTTGCTTGCTGTGGTGATGAGCCAGTCTCGGCTTGTCATGCGCGCGGTGCTGCCGGCTGCTGTCGTGCTGAACGTCACCCCGCTGATAGCGATAGCGCCAGCCCTCGGGGTAGCTCTCGGTTTCGGCCGTGCCCCAAAGATCGTGCTAGCCGGTTTGATCACCTTCTTTCCCACCCTCATCAACACCATCGCAGGGCTACGTTCTGCCGACCCACAGGCATTAGAAGTAATGCAGACCCTCCACGCGTCTCGGTGGGACGTGCTCTGGCGGCTCCAGCTCCCGTCCAGTTTGCCGTACTTGTTCGCTGCAGCCCGAGTCGTGGTGCCGCTGGGCGTCGTTGGTGCTGCCATTTCGGAAATGGTCTCCAACGGCACGTCCAACGGTCTCGGCTGGTACATCGAAACCTGGTCGAGCAACAGCCAGCTGGACTTGGCGTGGGCGGGGATAGCCACGCTGGCCGCCATCGGCTTGGTCTTGACAGCTTTAGTCGTGCTAGCCGAGAACAGAGTGCTCCGCTGGCGGGGGCTCGGGCAGTAAGGGGCGCACGGCGTCCACAGCAGGCGTTCACAAGCACGCCTTTGGGGCATCTGCCACCACCTTTCAGCCAGCAGCTCGCGTTGCCGGCCGCTCGCCTTGCCCGTCGGCGCACAAGTGGCCAAACTGGCTTGCATGCCCCTAAAGCGTTCTGTGTTGTCAGCTGTCGTCATCTCGGCCGCGCTGCTCGTGGGCGGCTGCGGCAGTGCCACCGCCGCCACCGTCAGCTCCGGCACAGTGCGTGGCGCACCCGTACTCGTGAGCCCAGCGCGCTGTCGGGCGAACCACGATGCTGGCACTATCACTTACCTCACGGGGTTCGGCTGGCAGTCCTCAGTCGGCATCTTGGACCCGGTGGCCGCCGAGGCCCAAGGTTTCTACAGCCAGCTCTGCCTGCAAGTGCTGCTAAAGCCAGGCAACGGCGACCCCACTTCAACCAGCCAACTGGTAGCTGCAGGCCGAGCCACCGTCGGAGAGCTGGGCTCAGCTTCGGACGCCATTACCGCCGCAGCGGGCGGCATACCTGTTGACGCGGTCGCCACTTACGGCAACATGACGGCCAGCACGTTGCTCACCATGCCGTCGATAACCAATCTGCGGCAACTGGACGGCAAGACGATCGGCTATAAGGGGGCCATGCCCCCCATCATTACGGCGATGCTTGAAAAGGCTGGGGTCAACATGAAGTCCCTGAAGGAAGTGGCGGTCGGTTACGACCCGACCATCCTGCCGCGCGGCCAAGTCCAGGGCCTCACGGCCTACAAGTCCAACGAGCCGCTACAGCTAGAAGACGATGGCTACAAGATCCGCGAATGGGACCCAACTTCGTTCGGCTTTCGCGGCACGTTCAACGTGCTAGACGTGAACCGCGCCTGGGCTGACGCCCACACCACTACGCTCGAAGACTTCCTCCGGGCTACCTTCCACGCCTTCTATTGGTGCCTGTCGCACGGTCCCACCTGCATTAACGACGCCGCCAGCCACCAGGCCGGTTACGACGTGCACCAAAACCTCCAACGCTGGCGCGTCGAGTCCCAAGAAGTCACCAGCACGCTCGTGCCGGGCCACGGGGTCGGTTTCGAAGACCAAGCGCAGTGGCAACCTGAGTACCACCTCCTGCTTGCAGACCATCTGATAGCTCGCCCAGTCAAGCTGGCCACCGTGATGGACGCCGCTTACGTGAACGCTATCTACCGAGGCAACACCTTGCAGTGGCCCGGCTCGTGACCAACACCGAACTGGCTCGTTGCCACTGGGCCAGGCGACGCGCTTGGTACGCGCCAAAGCACATGTAGCCCTACTACTGGCAGCGTCTCGCAGAGTCAGCTAGGGTGCCGGTTGCCAAGGGATGTGACTAGCTCGAAAGAGATCGCAGCTTGTCTAACACTGAGGTGCAAGCAACCAAGACGCCCTGTTGCCGCCATGTAGCGCCCCTTGCAGGTGCGCGCGACGATCGGGCAGCGTCGCGTCAGGTGCTGGTGCTCCCGGTCGCCCTGTTGCGGCAAGTGCGGCGCAGCCTTGCGGGCCAGCTCAGGAGGCTATCGCTAGTCTTAGCGGGTGCGGTTGTCACCACCGCGCTTGTTGGCCCGTCTGTGAGCGCCGACGCAACCTCGCTTGCCACGGCTCGCGCCGAGGCCAAGCTCCTTGCTAGCAAGATCATCGCGCAAGGCAAGCTCGTGCACTTGCTAACGGTCCGTTACCAACAAGACGCGGCCCAAGTCAGTGTGCTGTCCCTGCAGATAGCTGGCTCGGTGCAGGACGCAAGATCTTTCCAGTCAAAGCTCGCCCGTACAGAGTACCTGCTGCGCCAAGAGGCTCTCGTGTCCTATACCAGTTCGGCACCCATGGTCCCCATCACCTTTTCGACAAGTGCCGAGCTCACTGACAAGATCGAGTACCTACAGGTAGCTGTCGGCAACGTGCAGACGACCAACCAGCGCTACAGCCTTGAGCAGTCAAGCCTGGCTCAGGCATTGGCCAGCCTCCGGCGTTCGCTTCGCGAGGTGAGCCAAGAGCGCAAGGCGGCGGAACAGACGCGCCTATCGGCGCTGGCACACGCGGCCGCCCTGCAGGCCAAGCTTGCCACGCTCCGCCGGTCGCTAGCGGTGCTAACAGACGCTCAACGCGCTCCCACTGGGCTGCCAGTTGGCAACGGGCTTGTGAAGGCCGTAGCCCGCCAACTTGGCACAGACATCTCGCCCAGCGCCTCCACCAGCGCACTTTCCTCTCGTACGGGCGACTTCACGACGAAGCTGAAACCGACCACGACGACAACGACCACGACGACAACGACCACGACGACAACGACCACGACGACAACGACCACGACGACAA
>JBMFUG010000117.1:0-5924 GCA_049966695.1 Acidimicrobiales bacterium
CGTCCAGCTTTACAGTGGGGACACGCTCGACCAGGCCAAGCGGCAGGGCCTAGCCATCGAGCCTTTTACATGCTTACCCAACAGCTTCAACAACGGCGTCGGCCTCATAGAGCTGCCTCCCGGCAGCTCTTTTACAGTCGGTTGGTCGATCAGTGCTGGTTAGCTTGCCCGGCTTCGTTTGCCTCGTCAGACCAGATGCTCACCACGACCGGCTCCGTCATCCAGGAAAAACGTACTTCCTGCTGAAGTTGGAGGTTGGCAGGCAGCTCCAGGGCCTCTCCGCTTTTAACGCTCGGCAATGAGAGCGATGACGGGCCGGGGACAAGGCTCTTGATGTTACCGCCGACCACATTGACAAGCTCGCCTACCGCATCTGCCAGCTCGACGTCTGTCACATCTGCCTCGTCGATCCCGAACATTGCAGCGCTAGCTTGAACAGCTGCAGCGCGCGAGCAAGACAAGCACACGGTCCCGTTCCAGGCGCCGCTTATGCTCGCAAGAGCAACGACGTCTTGGCTCGGTAGGTCGCCCGGCTCTAGCTGTGGCCGGCCGTCCACTGCCAGCAGCGCTTCCCATACTTCGTACGTGAGCTGCACGACGTTGTCGGTCGTAAGCTGGCTCATGGTACTAGTTCTCCCGTGGTCTCGTGGCTCGTTGACGCTAGCCCAGAGGCGTCGTCCGTCGGCCCGAAGCCGAGCAGAGCCAGCTTTTCCAACAGCGCCGCCTCGTCAAAGGGCTTTATGAGGTACTCGTGGGCACCTGCTGCGAGCGCCCGGACCACTTGGCTTTGCTCGTTCTCCGTGGTCACCATGACAATCGCCATGCGGCGCCAAGCAGGCTCTCGTCGCACAGTCGACACCAGCTCTAGCCCGTTCATCTCCGGCATGTTCCAGTCAACCAGTGCCACGTCAGGCACGCCGCCCTCTGCCAAGACTTGGACTGCCTCGCGTCCATTGCTAGCCTGTAGCACTTCGTCCGCGCCAGCCTTGGCAAGGATCCTCGAGAGGATAGTCCGCATGGCCCTAGAATCGTCAACGACAAGAGCCTTCATAAGCCCAACCTTTCTCCGAGCAATAAGAGCCTCATTGACGGCCTCCTGCACGACGGTAAAACAGGGCGCCTTCGGCTGTCACCGCTTCGAGGCCGTCCACCAGGCCCGTAGCAGACTCTGCCGAACCGAGAAAAAGGAACCCTCCCGGTGCGAGCTGGCGCACAGCACGCTGTAGCACTTGGCGCCGGGCATCCAGGTCGAAGTAAATAAGTACGTTCCGAAGCATCACAACGTCAAAGCTTGGCAGCGCAGGCCATGGCCCTACCAAGTTGAGCTTCATGAAACGGGCCCACGCCTTTAGCTCTGGCCCGGCCACCCAGCTCGTACCCTCTTGGTAAAAATAGCGCACAAGCAAGGAGGCCGGCAGGCCCCTGTTCACTTCGAGGGTGCTGAAACGCCCCTTGGCCGCTCGCTCGACCATTTCGTTGCTGAGGTCGCTGCCCAGCAGGTCGATGTACCAGCCGCTGTGAAGCTCGGGGAAATGCTCTAGCAAAAGCATTGCGACGCTGTAAAGCTCCTGGCCTGAAGAGCACGCAGCGCTCCACAGCCGCAGGCTGTGCTCAGCAGTTTTACGTCTAATGAGCTCGGGCAGCACATAGCGGCTAAGCGCGTCGAACGGGCGACGGTCACGGAACCATGAGGTCTCATTGGTGGTCATTGCCTCTACGACGCGTTCTTCGAGCGCTGGGTCCCGACGAGCTCTCAGCTGCTCTACGACGCTGTCAACGCCATCTACGCCAATGCTTTGGGCTATAGGGGCGAGACGAGCCTCTACCAGGTAATGCTTGTCATCTGTCAACGAGATAGCAGAACGCTCGAGGACCAGGTCTCGCACGTAACGGAAGTGGTCAGCGGCTACGCTCATGAGGCCGTCTCAGCTAACGGTGCACCGGCGTGCGCTGACGAGCGAAGCGCTTCCCCTCGCACGCGCCGGTAGACAGCCTGTGCAACCTCCCCTACGGGCAGCACCTCGGCGGCCAACCCGGCTTTCACAACTGCGCCTGGCATCCCCCACACAACCGACGAGGCCTCGTCCTGTGCAATGACTGCACCGCCAGCCGAAATGACTTCGCGCGCACCCAAGAGCCCATCCTGGCCCATGCCGGTCAGCACCACAGCCAGGACCCCCTCACCCCAAGCATGAGCCGCGCTGCGGAACAGTACGTCGACGGAGGGCTTGCAGGAGTTCTCCGGAGGGCTGTCGTCCAAGCGCACCGTCGGGTTTTTGCCCGGACCCTGCACCACCATGTGAAGCGCGCCGGGCGCCACATAAAGATGGCCGGCCTCTACTGCCATGCCGTCTTGGGCCTCACAGACCTGAAGAGCGCTCTGCGAGCCCAGGCGCTCGGCAAGCAACCTCGTGAAGACCGGTGGCATGTGCTGGACGACTAGCACGGGCACAGCGAGGTCGGCCGGCAGGAGAGGCACGACCACCCCTAGCGCATTTGGCCCCCCGGTAGAGGACCCGATGACGACAGCCTTCACCGCTGCGGCCAGTGGACGCGGGCCAAGGCCGCCTAGTGGCCGCACGGCCTTGCTGCTCGCGCTCGCGTACGGAGCACCTCCGCTCACCGACGACGCGTGTGCCAACCCGACGCTATTGGCCTGGACGCCTGCTATAACTTTGGGGCCGCCCACGCCACCTCGAAGCCGAGCCCGCGTCTCAGGGGCAACACCAGCAGGTCGGGCTGCCCTCCGTGCGTAACGAGCCCGCCCGATCTGGCTCCACGTGCGAAGCAGCGGTACGAGGTCACGGCTCACGGCCTCGAAGGCCCCGGCTGGGCCACTGGTTGAAACTGGCTTCACGAGGTAGTCGTCGGCCCCCCTGCCCAAGGCCTCTAATGTCGCCGCGGCCCCCCGCTCGGTCAACGTACTGAACATGATGACCGGCAACCACGGCCAACGCGCCTTCAGTTCGACGAGCGACGCCAAGCCGTCCATTACCGGCATCTCTATGTCCAGCACCACGACATCGGGGTGGCAGCGCTCGACCTTAGCCAAGGCGGCTCGGCCGTCTGCAGCCTCACCAGCCAGGACAAGGCCCGGCTCGTCTTGCACAACGCTCGCCAGCACCCGTCTCACCACCGCCGAGTCGTCCACGACGAGCACCCGTACATCAGCTCGCTCGCCACCATTGGGCCACCCCTGTTTGCTCATTTGCAGTCCCGGCTTGTCGCCTGCGCTCGCGTCGGTTATAGGTACGCTGCTCGCAGCCACTTCAACCGTCCCGGTGCACGCGCTCTGGCGAACCAGCCCGCGCTTCTAGGTGTGAGGCCAGCTTGTGGACATCTAGGACTAGCAAGAGCTTCCCCGGGAGCTTGTAGGTGCCTCCGACGATCTCACGCACACGAACAGGTACGCCCTCTGGTACCGGCTCAAAGTCGTCGAGCGCCGGGCTCACTACCTCCCCGACCTCGTCGACCAACAGGCTCACAACTTCTTCGCCAGCTTTCACGACAACGCTCGCCCCCAGCCCCTCACGGCCTTCCAGCCCCAACTGGTGGCGTAGGTCGATGGCAGTCACGATCTGGCCCCTCAGGTTGATCAGCCCCCGCACCTCGGGCGGGGCCAGCGGCACTTCGGTCATGCGGTCGTGACGGAGCACCTCTTGGACTTGCCGGGCGTCAATGCCCACCAACAGGCCCCCCAGCCAGAAGGTGCAAAACTGCGCCATCTCGGTCACCTCGTCAACTTGCGGCACTGGCAAGCACCTCCTGGCTCCCAGAAAGGCTCAGGTCAACGGCCCTGGCAAATGGCACGCCAGCGTGGCGAGCCAGCACCGGGAGGTCGATCACATCGGTGGCCTTGCCCTGGAGCACGACAGTCCCTAGTACCCCAGGGCCAGCGCCAAGGGAGTCAAGCTGAGCCGCCTCGTCCACTACGTCGACGACCCCATCTGCCACAAGGCCGACAGAGTGCTGGCCGTCGCTGCAGACGACCACGGCCAACTTGTCCTGCTGTGCCCGAAGGGGTGCCAGCCCGAGCAGCTCAGCAAGCCACGCTAGAGGCAGCAGACCGCCCCTGTACTGCACCGCCGGGTGGCTACCGGCCAGCTCGACTAGTGACGGGTCGATCTCCTCGAGGCGGGCCACCTGGCCTAACGGCACCGCAGCTCGGCGCCCTTCACCTACCTCCAGCACGAGAAGCGGCTCGGATTGCTGAGCAGCCGAGGCGCCCTCTACAACCGGCCCGCTGTCAGCCTGGCCTGCGCCGACCCCTCCCATGCGGGCCAGGCCGCCCACGTCAAGGATCAGAGCCACGCTCCCATCGCCGAGGATCGTCGCCCCCGCGTACGCGTCCAAGTGCTTGAGCTGCCGAGCCAACGGCTTGACGACGATCTCCTGGGTCCCCTCGACGGCATCTACTGCCAGCCCAAAGGGCTCTCCGTCGGCCCGGACCACGACAACGTCAAGACACGCCCGCTCGCTTAGCGCCGCTCCCTGGCGTCCCAGGACCATGTCGAGGGACAACAGTGGCAATAGCTTGCCCCGGAGCCTGCACACCGCCGCTCCGTCGACCACCTCGACTTGGCTTGCCACAGCACCCGTCTCCAGGCGCACCAGTTCTTGTACCGCGGCCTGCGGTACTGCGTAACGAGCGCCGCTTGACACAACAAGCAGAGCCGGGATGATCGCCAAAGTGAGGGGGATCTTCACCCGCACTGTCGTGCCTTGACCGGATGTGCTCAAAAGGTCGACGGTGCCCCCGATGCGCTCGATGTTCGTGCGCACCACGTCCATACCGACGCCTCGGCCAGACACGTTCGTAACCACGCTGGCGGTCGAGAACCCGGGACGGAACACCAGCTCGACCAGCTCGCGCTCGGTCATCCGCCCTAGCTCGGCCTCCGTAACGGTGCCAGTGGCCAGAGCTTTGGCCCGGACACGCCCTGGATCTATGCCCGCACCGTCGTCAGCTATCTCCAAAATAACCTGCCCACCTGCTTGCGAAGCGCGCACGACCAAGTTGCCGGTCCTCGCTTTGCCCATACGCTCACGCTCTTCAGGAGCTTCTATGCCGTGGTCAAGAGCGTTCCTTACTAGGTGGGTGAAGGGGTCCTTCACAGCTTCGAGCACGGAGCGGTCGAGCTCAGTTTCGCCGCCTTCCAGGACCAAGTTGACGTCTTTCGCGAACCGCCGAGACAAGTCTCGCACGAGGCGTGGCAACTTCGACCACAGCTGTTCCACGGGCTGCATCCGCGTCTTCATGACCCCTTCTTGCAGCTCGCTCACGATGAGGCTGAGCCGCTGGAGCGTCCTGCCTCCGTCGGCAAGCTCACCGCCGTGAGATACGAGCTGGTTGCGCGCTAGCACCAGCTCTCCCACCTGCCTCATCAGCGTGTCCAGCAGCTCGACGTCCACCCGTACAGTGCGGTCGCTGGCCGGGCGGTCGCCTGTGGTGGGCTGGGTCGAACGCTCGTCGAGCTCCCACGATGGCCCGCTAGCCCGCTCGGCGGCCGCCAGGGCCAATTGCGCGTCCGGTGCCGCCGGCGCTGGCGGCACGTCCGAAGGCACGGGGGCTTTGGGACCGGGCGTGGCAGCCCGCGGCGACTTGGCAGAGCTAGCCTTTGGCTTGACCGGCTGTGCTGGAGCAGCTGGCACGGTGGCTTGTGCTGGCGCGCCGACGGCTGTCCTCATCGCAGGGGCAGGCACAGCTTTGGGCACTTCGGGCGCAAGTGCAGCGGGCACCCCTGGCGCGACGTGCTGCGGAGGTGAAGACGAGCGGGCAACCTCACCCGCCGCAACCTCACCTGCCCCTCCAGGCGCTTGAAGAACGCTCAGGCGCTCAAGCAAGCCGCTCAGGTCAGTCCCGTCTTCGTCGTTGCCGGTTGCTTCTATGTGGGCCAGCAGCGCCCTGATGGTGTCAACGACCT
>JBMFUG010000118.1:0-5870 GCA_049966695.1 Acidimicrobiales bacterium
CCCCGCTGTCGGTGGGCAACATAGTGAACGGCCACTTGCTTTGGGTCGCCTTTAGGGCTGCCATGGCATCGGCCTTTTACCTAGCCGTCAGTGCTGCTTTCGGCGCGGTGCGCTCGCCCGCCGCAGCAGCCGACTTGGTGGTGGGGCCACTGGTGGGCCTCGCCTTTGCCGCCCCAATAGCCGCCTACGCAGTAACTGCCCGCCACGAGCAGCCCTTCGTTATGATCTTCCGGCTCGTCATGGTCCCGCTGTTCTTGTTCTCTGGGACGTTCTTCCCGCTGTCGCAGCTGCCCGCGGGTTTGCGTTCGCTCGCTTACGTGCTGCCGCTATGGCACGGCGTAGAGCTATCGCGCGAACTGTACGTTGGACGGCTTGCCCTCTTGCCCGCCCTTGGCCATTTAGCGTACCTCGTGGCGGTCATCGCGGCCGGGGCGGTCGGAGCGCGGGTAACCTACCGCCGGGCCCTGGCCAGCTGAGCGGCGCTCGGACCATGCTCAACGCAGCCCTGCGACGCACCCAGCGCCCTCGTGCCCTGATAGGACGGAACCTGCTCGTGCAAAAGGCCGTGCCGTACGTGTGGGCAACAGGCTTGGTCGAGCCAGTCTTCTACCTCCTCTCGATCGGCGTTGGTATCGGGCACCTGGTCGGCCAGCTACCAGGGCCTCATGGCACGCACGTGCCCTATGCGGCCTTCGTCGCCCCCGCCTTGTTGGCAAGTTCCGCCATGAACGGCGCCGTCTACGAGTCCACCACGAACATCTTCGACAAGCTCCACTGGGCAAAGATCTACCAAGGCGTGGTCGCCACACCGCTCACCCCCACCGACATCGCCACGGCTGAGGTGGCCTCCGCCGTGCTCCGCTCGTCTATTTACTCGGGTGCCTTCTTGGTGGCGATGGCCTTGCTGTCGGGTACTCGGTCGTGGTGGTCGCTGCTCGCCTTGCCATGCGCTGCCCTTATCGGTTTCGCCTTCGCTGCCGCCGGGTTCGCTTCGGCCTGCTACATGCGCTCATGGACCGACTTCGACAAGATCTTGTTGGTGCAGATGCCGCTTTTTTTGTTCTCTGCCACTTTCTACCCGCTCTCAGTCTTCCCACGCTGGCTCCAGCTCTTGGTCGAGGCCACCCCCCTCTACCAGGGCGTGGCCACCTGCCGTGAGCTCTGCCTCGGCCAGCCGTCCTGGGACCTGCTTGGCCACGTCGCTTACCTCGCGGCGCTGGCCGCAGCCATGATGGCCCTTTCTGCCTGGCGCGCCACCAAGCTCCTCACACCCTGAAGAGCCGTCGTGCCCTAAAGGCGCGCCAACAACCTCGTCGTGCTCTGAAGGCTTATGATCGGCGAGTGCTGAAAGCTCTGCCGGAACTTGGCGCGCGCCCAACGATCGGGGTGATGGGCTGCTTCGTGCAGGACATCGTTGTGAAGCCTTTACAGGCCTTAGTACCAGGCGGCAGCACGAAGTCACGGATCGTCTTTGCACCCGGTGGCTTTGGCCCCAATGTCGCCTGGACAGCAGCGCTCGAAGGAGCGTCCGTGCGTTTCCTGGGCCACGCTGGTGCCGACGCTCAGGGCGAGGCTTTGGCCCGCGAGCTACAGGACGCCGGCGTCGATGTCGCAGTCACCCGTAAGGGTGCCACAGCAAGCGTCCTTGTGCTTGTCGGCACCGAAGGCCAACGCACCATGGCCTATGACACCTCCAGCTTCACCCTGACGAGCGAGGACGTCACCCAAAGCCAGCTTGCCGGCCTCTCACTGCTGCACCTCTACGAGGACCTTTTCCAAGACGCAACAGCCGAGGGGGCCTGGAAAGCCGTCGCAGCAGTGCGAAGGTCCGGCGGCCTGGTCAGCCTCGACGCCGGCAACGTCGCCCGCATCCAGCAACAGGGCAGTGCCGCTTTCATGGGCACGGTCCGCAAGTTGGCACCGGAGGTCCTCTTCGCCAACGAGGAGGAGGCAGCAGCGTTGTGGCCTGCGGGTGACGTCACGGCACCTGGGCTGGTCGTAGTGAAGCACGGGCCTAGGCCCACGGTGGTCTACGCGGCCGACGGCACCGAGCTGCTCAGCGTAGACGTGGCCCCAGTTGCAGACGTGGTGGACACAACGGGGGCTGGCGACGCCATGGCCGGAGCGTTCCTTGCCGCGTGGGCAGCTGGCTGCGACCTACGTGAGGCCGTCGAGGCAGGCCATCGTGCCGCGGGCGCCGTGGTCGCTCAGTACGGCGCCCGCCTGCCGCGCTCGTGGGTGCCGTCTCGGCCGCACTGAGCCGTCTCGGCCTTGTGCCCGCCCGCAGCACCCGCGCCCGGCGGACAGCGCGCCGTGACATGGGCCAACTGAGCCTCGGTACGGGCACACTAGAGGGATCCTCGCCCCTTGACAGCACCCGCGCACGCCCCTAACATGACGGCAGCGTCCTATTGAAACGATTCATAACCTGTCCGGCCTGAAGGCCGCCGGTGGAGCCAGCTCATGAGGCAGGCTCGGCGTACCAGCGCCGCCAGGAGAGGCGTACCAGCGCCGCCAGGAGAAAGGTTTTGCAATGGCACCGAGCACAGAGATCAAGCAAGCCCTTCGTCAGCAGTGGCTGGAAACACCCTCATGGGCCTACGGCAATACAGGGACGCGCTTCAAGGTGTTCAAGGCCCCCGGGGCAGCCAGGAACGCCTACGAAAAGATCGAGGACGCCGCGCTCGTGCACCGCTTGACCGGTGTGGCTCCTTCGGTAGCACTGCACATCCCCTGGGACAAGGTGGACGACTACTCTAAACTGGCCAAGTACGCCGCTGACCTCGGGCTGCGCATCGGCGCCATAAACCCGAACCTTTTCCAAGAAGACGATTACCGGCTAGGCAGCGTCTGCAACCCTCGCCCCGAAGTGCGCAAGAAGGCAATTGCCCACATGCTCGAGTGCGTGGAGATAGCAGCTGCCGTCGGGTCGCCCAACTTGAGCCTTTGGTTCGCTGACGGCACTAACTACCCCGGTCAAGACGACATCGGGGCTCGCCAGGACCGCCTGGCCGAAGCGCTCGCCACTGTCTACAGCGCTTTGCCCGAAGGGGTAGGCCTGCTGCTCGAGTACAAGCTTTTCGAACCGGCTTTCTACATGACCGACGTGCCCGACTGGGGCACTTCGCTCGTGCACTGCATTGCCCTCGGCGACAAAGCCAACGTCTTAGTCGACACTGGTCACCACGCCCCAGGCACCAACATCGAGTTCATCGTCGCCTCGCTGTTGCGCCTGGGCCGCTTGGGCGGGTTCCACTTCAACAGCCGCTTCTATGCCGACGACGACCTGCTCGTGGGCGCGGCCGACCCGTACCAGCTGTTCCGCATAATGGTCGAGATAGTCAACGCTGGTGCCCACCTGCCCGGGAGCGGCGTGGCTTTTATGCTCGACCAGTGCCACAACGTGGAGCCGAAGGTGCCTGCAGAGATCCGCTCTGTCATGAACGTGCAGGAAGCCACGGCGAAGGCCCTGTTGGTCGACCGGGAGGCCTTGCACAAGGCTCAATCAGAAGGAGACGTGCTGGCCGCTAACGGGATCCTGGTAGACGCGTTCAGCACGGACGTGCGGCCCCTTCTGGCCGAACTGCGCGAGGAGATGGGCCTCGACCCCGACCCACTGGCCGCTTACGCTCGTTCGGGGCATGCCGAACGAGCTCTAAAAGAGCGAGCCGGCGGGACGGCTTCGAGCTGGGGAGGCTGAAAAACCTGCTTGGGGCGGTGCAGGTAGTAGAAATGGCAACTCGGTGACTGGCCCTCATTTGCACGCGGCCGTAGACATGGGTGCGTCAAACACCCGCTTGTTCACCGGTCGCTTACAGCAGGGGCGCCTAGTCACCTCACTCGTAATGCGCCAGCCCACGAGACCAGTCCGCCTGCCCAGCGGGCTGCACTGGGACCTACCGAGCGTCCACCAAGCGCTGCTCGAGGGCCTGGCCGAGGTGTCGCGCCAGGCCGCCGGTGAGCCCCTGACCGTGGGGATAGACAGCTGGGGCGTGGACTATGGGCTGCTCGACACCGAGGGCCGTCTTCTTGGGCTGCCTTTCCACTACCGCGACAGCCGCACGGAGGGGCAACTGGGCCTTGCAGAGGCCCTGGTCGGCCCCGGTGGGCTGTTCGAGGCGACGGGCACCCACGAGATGGAGATAAATACCGTCTTCCAGCTCATGGCTGAGCAAGGTAGCGCCGCCTACGAAGCCGCCGCGGTACTGCTCATGGTCCCAGACCTGATGGCCTATTTTCTTACCGGGCAGCGCCGCTTTGAGCGGACGATAGCGTCCACCAGCCAGCTGGTAGACGTGCGCACTGGCAAGGTGGCGCACGGGCTCTTGCGCCGTCTCGGCCTGCGGACAGACCTCTTCGCAGCCCCGGTCAGCCCGGGCGAGGCCTACGGGCCAGTCCTAGAGGACGTAGCCGAAAGTGTCGAGCTTCGCTCCCCTACGAGCGTCGTCGCTGTGGCGTCCCACGACACCGCTTCAGCGGTCCTCGCTATCCCGGCAAAAAGCGCCAATTTCGCCTACGTTTCCAGCGGCACCTGGTCGCTCGTGGGACTGGAGCTGCCCGAGCCGGTGATAAACGACAAGGCGTGCCAGGCAGGCTTCTCCAACGAGCTAGGCGCCTTTGGCGCGGTGCGCTTCCTCCGTAACGTCATGGGCCACTGGATGCTCCAAGAGTGCGAGCGGAGCTGGGCCCTCGCCGGGCGCAAGACCTCTACTGCCCAACTGGTGGCCGAGGCCGCCACGTACCCTCCCTTCGCCACGGTCATAGACGTGGACGACCCCATGTTCAGCCAACCGGGCAACATGCCGGCACGTATCCGTGCTGCTTGCGCCAAAAACCACGAGCCGGCACCGGAAACTGACGCCGGCTTGGCCAGGGCGGTCCTCGACAGCATGGCCCTGGCTGTTGCCTCCGCCTTGGACGATGCCCAGGACTGCGCCGGCCGCAGCGTCGACGTGGTGCATGTCGTCGGGGGCGGCTCAGCCAACGACCTGTTGCTTAGCCTCATTGCAGCCGCTAGCGGCCTCGAGGTCGTAGCGGGGCCGGTAGAGGCCTCGGCGATAGGCAACCTGCTCGTCCAGCTGCACGCCACTGGCCAGGTTGCCGGCCGCTCAGAGATGCGGGCCCTAGTAGCGCGCTCGTTCCCCACGAAGAGCTACCAGCCAGACCCAGACCTCTTACGGCTGGCACGCGCTGCCAGGCGCAGGTACGACCAGCTGGTCGAGGCCAGGGCCAGCCGCCCCAGCAAGGCAGCCACGCCAGGCCCAGGCGGTAAATAGGCGAGCGTGCCGACGGCCCAGCCAACGCGCGCAAAGCCGCCCATGCCCGGTGAACCCTGAGCGAAGCCACGCTCAGGGGACTGTCCACCCGCACGTCTCGGGTAGGCTCGCCGGAATCGTGAGCACTGAAGTACCGCCATCGTGAGCACTGGTAGTCGCGCAGTGGCAGGGCTCGAGGTAGAGGTCGACCCGACAGAGGTCGGGCTGAGCCCAGCTCGCCTGGCCAGGGTCAGCTCACAGTTGCAAACCTACACCGAGCTTGGCCTGCTACCGGGTTGGCTCGTAGTGGTCAGCCGTGCTGGCAAGGTTGCCTACGTTCAGGCTCATGGCCGCCGTGACGAAGCTGGCGCACCGGTCGAGCCGACCACGCTGTTCCGTGCTTACTCGATGACCAAGCCGGTCACCGCAGTGGCAGCCATGATCTGTTACGAAAAGGGCCTTCTCCAGCTGAGGGACCCCGTCAGCAAGTTCGTAGCTTCGTTCGCCAACCTGGCATTGCTAACCGGCGGCACCGCGGCCTCCCCAGAGACCCGTCCTCCCAAAAAGCCGCTGCTAGTCTGGCACCTGCTCACCCACACAGCGGGCCTGGCCTAC
>JBMFUG010000119.1:0-2111 GCA_049966695.1 Acidimicrobiales bacterium
GTGGGGGGGCACTTGGCGGCCCTAGGGCTGTCGGTAGTGCAGTTTTTTGGGTGTCCTGGGAGCAAGTGGGCAGATATCGGAGCAGACTGCACCATTATCGCGTTGAAATCGCGCTCAGTTGAGCCAACGCTTGCTGTGGAGTGGTCTCTGCAAGCATTGCAATGGTTGAAGCGGGCCGATGTGGAGCACGTGTACTTTAAATATTGTTCCACGTTCGACTCGACGCCACGGGGTAACATAGGACCGGTCCTGGACGCGTTGTCGGACGCGTTAGAAGCCGGGCCGGTGCTGGTCGCGCCCTCGGCTCCGAGGAACGGGCGTACCGTCTACATGTCAAAGCTGTTCGTCTGGGACCAGCTGCTGTCTGAGTCGCCGATGAAGTCCCACCCTTTGAACCCGATGTTGGAGCCAGACTTGAGAGCGCTGCTTCGCCAGCAGACGCGAAGGCGTACCGGCGCGCTGTATTGGCAGCAACTGCGGCGGTTGAGGGACCTAGGTGAGCTCGATCTGGCGAAAGCCGAGGTCCGCTGGGAACCCCGTGCGGGCCCTGACGAGGGCTCGGGGTACGTGGTGGCAGACGCGATAACCGAGGAGGACTTGGAGCCCCTCGGCGCAATGGCGCTGAAGGGCCCGCTGTCGTCGGGTTCGGCGGGACTGGCGGTTGGGATCGCCAGGGCGCGCGGAGATGCGAAGGACGCGAGGTCTGTTCGGCTATCGCTGCCGAAGGGTCCCGCAGCGGTCCTCGCCGGTAGCTGTTCAGCGGCCACGCGCGAACAGGTGTCTCGGTTCAGCCGGCGGCACCCGAGCTATTTTGTCGACCCGCGTGCTGCAGCTAAGGGTGAAGATGTGCTAGCCCAAGCGGTGGCTTTAGCGCTGGAGCACCTCGGGCGAGAAACGCCTCTCATATACTCGACCGCAGGCCCAGGTGCGGTCGCGAGGGCTCAGGGCGAACTAGGCGTCGAGCGTGCTGCGTCCTTGGTGGAGGACGTACTGAGCGCGATCGCGGTCGAGCTCGTGGGCCACGGCGTGCGTCGGCTGGTGGTGGCTGGAGGTGAGACGGCAGGTGCCGTTGTGTCGGCGCTAGGGGTGGAAGGGATTTGGATAGGTGAAGAAGTGGACCCGGGCGTGCCTTGGACCGTGACGTTGGCCGAGCCGCGTATAGGCCTACTGCTGAAGTCAGGGAACTTTGGCAGCCCGGACATTTTTGAGAAGGCGGCGACATGGGCCTAGAAGATGATCTTAACGAGGCGAGCGTCGCCCTACGGGCAGCGGGGCGCGCTCTGTTCGAGGGCGGCTTGGCTCCAGGCTCCAGTGGGAACATGAGCCTGCTTTGCGCCGGCAGCATCGTCGTTACCCCCGGTGGGTCGATGCTGGGTGCGCTGAGGGAACTTTCCGTTATCGGCCCTGATGGCAAGCTGTTGCGAGGCCCTGTCCCCACGAAGGAGGTGCCCATGCACCTGGCGGTCTATGGTCCCGGATCTCCGTGGGCTGCCGCTGTCCACCTTCATTCGCCGTATGCAACACTGATGTCTGCACTGCGGGAGATCGATGAGTCCGATGCTATTTTGCCTCTCACTCCCTACCTGACCATGAAAGCCGGGAAAGTGCGTGTCTTGCCGTACGAAAAGCCAGGCTCGTCAGCCCTTGGGCGGCATGTGGCTGAGTTCATCGCCGCCGGGGGGAAGGCCTGCTTGATGCGCAACCACGGGTGCCTCGTCGTCGACACGAGCTTGGAGAGCGCCTTGGCACTTGCTTTTGAGCTGGAAGAGGCCGCCAAGATGGCGATCTTGGGCCGGGGAATGGCGTTGTCGCCCTTGACGCCGGAGCAGCGCAACGAGCTTTTTCTGGGCCTCCCGGCATAAGTGTGGGTCGATTGAGGGGTTAGGAAGTGGCACATCACCCCAGCTAGCCGGCTGCGGTCCGCACGGAGGAGGCAGCGCGGCCCCCCGGAGTCGCGCACGCTGTACCAGGCCTTGGGAACGGCAGGCTGGCCCCCCAGCCTGCCTGGATGCCCAAAAGCAGCCGGCGGTCGGGGTCAAGGTCGCCGAAGGCGCCCCGCAGGGGCCGGAGCGCAGCGCAGGACCTTGACGCCGGCGGAGAGCCGGCTGCTA
>JBMFUG010000119.1:2209-5759 GCA_049966695.1 Acidimicrobiales bacterium
ATCGGCGATAGATAGGAGCGAAGCCGCTTTCGCCACAGCCCCGATGAGCACCGACGAGACGGGTACGGATTACCTGCAGCCTCGCCGCCCCCGATCATCCAGGCATCGCCTCGCGAATGTCCTGTTCAGATTCCCGTCGGGACCGACATCTATGCCGGAAGAGCGGCCTTTCGCAACGTGAGGTACCCGCTTACCCGAGAGCGTAGGAACTCGAACGCGTCAGATTTAGGCTCTCGGCGCAGCGGGCCGGTGGGACCCACTTGCCATCTATACATCCTCTTGCATTCATGGCAACGACCGTGTGCCCGGGTAGGCAAGGGAGGTCCAGGGGCGCTCGGCCGGCAGCAGCACAAGTGCAGGCTTAAGGGGGAAAGAGTTCTGTGGCTAAAAAACCCGGTCGCTCGGGCTGGTATTACAGACAGACGAGGGGACCATGACCGGCAGCCTCAAGAAAGTTATTTACCGTGCAGAAATCTTGGCTGTTGCTGGGGCACGGCTCCTGGACGATGGGAGCACATTGGTAGGCTTTGGCGCGGAACCCCAGCTTTCCTCAAATTCTCCCCGTCGGGCTGGATCGTTGCGGACGGGCACTTCGCTGCAGACGTCATTTGTTGTCCTGCTTTTGCAGCCGATCTCACTACGGTGCTGACGGACAGGCCGAAGGCCGCTGTTGGTAGTACGATTGGCAAGGACCACGCTGTTTACGTCAGTTTGAACGATGTAGCGGAACTTGTGCTGTGGCCTGTAGGTGGCAAGTCAGACGCAGGGCTCTTGAAGTGTCAAGACGACGGCACATAAAGGCGACTTTGAGGCCGCTGTGACTGTGAACAGTGCTCGGTCTTATTTGCGAGCCATAGGGCTTGACGATGCGGGCGCCAACTTCAGTCGCTCGGACGTTGTCGAGGCGGGGTAGGCGCCGGCCAAGTTTCTGGCTAAATGGTGAGGAAACGTAGCGGGCTAGAACACGCGCTCAAAGAAGGTGGTGATAGACGCCAGCCGGTCGGTGATGAGCAGGACGCCCATGCACGCGAGCAATGTCGCGGAAACGACTGTCACGATGTTACCGCGGCGGCGCAGCCATGCCAGCGGGGCGCGAGCACGGTCGAAGAACATTGCCACAGCGAGAAAAGGTGCGCCCAAGCCGAGCGAGTAGATGGCTAGCAACAGAGCACCCTGTGCCAGGTGGGACTGGTCGGCAGAGAGCGCCAGCACCGACGCGAGGATGGGGCCAACGCACGGCGTCCACCCGAACGCAAAGGCTGCACCGGCCAGCGGCGCAGCGAACGGGCCAAGTCGGGCGACCCGAGGGTGCAGCCTCCATTCCCGGTAGAGGGCAGGCGCTTGCACGAACAGCGAAGCGAAAAGGAAAATGGCCATGGCGACGACCAAGACCCCTGACACCCGGATCAGCGTCCCTTGGTGGTGGACTACTGCTCTTCCCAGCGCGCTAGCTGAAAGGCCTAGGAGGACGAACACGGTGCCAAACCCGGCGACGAACAGCGCAGTATCACGCGTAATGGCCCACAGCGGTCTTTGGGAGGTGGAGCGACGGGTGACATCGAGCCCCGCAATGATCGACAAGTAGGCCGGCACGAGCGGCAGCACGCAAGGAGAAGAAAAGGACGCGACGCCGCCCGCGAAAGCCGCCACAACGCTTACTCCGGTTGCTGCCATCCCTCAGCTGGTAGCCGTTGGGACCTTCACGCCGTAGAACTGCTGGAGTGCGCTTGCCAGGGAAGCGTTGTCAAAAGCCCCAACTTGCGTTGTTATGACCCTGCCGCGACTGTTGTAAAACGCGGTAAGAGGCATGCTCCCAGTCCCGCCAAGTGCTTGGTATAAGCCGTCGCCGTTCGAGCCGCCGACGTCCCTGGCCACAGCGGTGACCGCAGAGAACAGGCCGAATTGCTTGGCGAACGCCAACCCGTTGCCGGTCTCAAGCGTGTCCACCTCGACGAACTCTACCTTGCCGCGGAGCAAGCGGGCATCGCGCGCGAAAGTCGGGAGCTCGTGGGCACAGTTCGGGCACCAGGATGCAAAAAAGTTGACAACCAGGGGCTTGCCGCGCAAGCTCGAAAGGCTAACGTAACCTGGTTCACCAAGCCGTGGCAATGAGAACGCCTGCGCCTTTGTGTCGCCTTTAGCGGTGCTATGGCTAACGGCCAGCAAGATGGCTCCCGCGAGGACCAGCGCACCTATCGCTGCGACGGCGACGTTGCGTACGCGACGCCTGCGTACAGCAGTGAGCGCGGCTGTCCTCGCCGAAGGGCGGCCCCTGTTTGCGCGTCTGCGCTCTTGTCTGCCCTGCAGTCCGGACCGGGCTGGCAGCGGCTTACGCCCAGTGCCGGGCAGCGCGCCAGTGCCGTGCGGCTTTGGGCGATCGCTTTGCATGGGGTGAGAGCTGCTACTGCTTCTGGCTGAGTTATGCCGTCTAGTTTTCTGTGGCACCTAGCCATCAAACCAAAGCGGGACCAGTTTTATTCCGGTTCACCAAATGGTATGGGAGCACTATCAAGCACAGTTGGTTGCCCACTGATAGGTAAGTCGTCGTGCAGTGCAGTCAGCGTTAGGCAATTCGCACTATATGCGGTGGGCCGCCCTACCACTGGCAAGACCTGCCGGGTACTTTCGCGAACTGTCGCCTAACGTTGTCCATATGTTGGAACCGAGGTGCTGTTCATTACTAAGCTAGGGAGCAGGCTCGCTCATCAGGTAAGAACTTTGCGGCCGCGACGCGGGGAATAGACGCGGGGAATAAGCGTTCTAGCAACTGCTGCCGCCTTACGGCCCCGGATCGAGCGCCCACGCTGAACGGGCCGGCGGCTGGCGGGTGAGGCTCAGCGCGCCCCAGGGAACGGCAACCGCAACGGCCACAGGCCTCCCAGGTGACCCATGCATCATGGGGGCCGGTTGACTGATCGTCCGGGTTTCGCCCAGACAGTGCACCCAGCTTGAACCTCCCCCCTCTACCCGGGCACTTTCCGCCCTTGCCATGGACGTAGGAGGATATGTAGATGGCAAGTGGGTCCCACCGGCCCCGTTACACCGAGGAGCCCAGATCTGACGCGGTCGCGTTGGTACGCCGGTCAGGTAGGCCGATATCTCACGTGGCAAAAGAGCTTGGGGTCGGTTCTGGTACCCTCGGCGACTGGATCCGCCAATCGGAGGCCCGGCTCAGCGATGACGAGAAAGCTGAGCTCGAAGAACAGCGCCGGTTGCGGAAGCGCATAAAAGAACTGGAAGAGGAGATCGAGATCTTGAAACGCTTTACAGCGTACTGGGTAAAAGAGGGCGGCAAGTGAAAGTCGCAGCGGAGACGCTGGGGACGAGACGCCGGGTGGCCCAGCTGGAGGACGAAGCTGAGATCGCCGAACGCCTTGCCTCTTATGACGACGGCGGCCCCGAGATATCCTGCAAGTACCGCTTTATAGCCTCCGAGCAGGCCAACTTCCCGCTACGGACGCTGTGCAAAGTTACTAAGCCTGGATCCACCGCCTAGTGACGCGTAGTTCTGCCTGTGCATCCACCAAAAGGGCCTTCCCGTACGGGAAAA
>JBMFUG010000120.1:0-5745 GCA_049966695.1 Acidimicrobiales bacterium
TGGATCTCACACGCGTCCTACCAGGAGTTTTGCAGATCACCGACGGGCGGATGCCGGGGGTTATGCAACAGGCTCCGCGCGGCCTCTAAAAACACGGCCTGCGTCGGCTTCGCCTTCAGCACCCGAGGGCGTCTTGGCGTTGCAGCGTGAGCCCCGGGAGCCCAAGCCTTTAGCAGTGGGAGCAGTCGAAAGTTCCACAGGCTCCAACACCAGGGAGCGTTAGAGCTGGCGCCATTTTTCCGGGCCGGCCCTTGCCTACAAAGTGACGTTGGGCCGGCCCTTGCCTACAAAGTGACGTTGCTTTGCCGGAGGTGCGTATAGTCGCGCTCGTGGGTACGCCCGAGGAGCAAGCAGTGGTACCGGACGGGAGCGGGGCCACCGCAACGGCTGCGCGCCCACGGGTGGTGCTGGCCGACGACGACGTGCTCCTGCGGGAGGGCCTGGCCAGCCTGCTCGGACGTTCGGGTTACGAGGTGGTCGGCCAGTGCGGCGAGGCCACTACGCTTGTCAACCTGGTCGCCGACCACCGGCCCGAGCTGGCGGTCATCGATATCAGGATGCCGCCCAAGCACGGTACCGAAGGCTTGGACGCTGCGAAGTACATCCGGGAGAAGTTCCCGGCTACTGCGCTGTTGCTGCTGTCGGCCTATATAGAAGTGGAACATGCCATGGACTTGCTGGCGGCTGGCAAGGGCAGCGGTTACCTGCTGAAGAGCCGGGTCACCGACGTGGACCAGTTCCTTGACACTGTGGAACGGGTACTAAAGGGGGGCTCTGTGGTGGACCCGGCCCTCGTACGTGAGCTGGTCGCCTCACGCCATACCCATGACCCCTTGGACGAGCTCACTGAGCGCGAGCGCGAAGTGCTGCAGCTCATGGCCGAGGGGCGTTCCAATGCTGGGATCGCCCACCGGCTTTATGTTTCCGAGGGGACTGTCGAAAAGCACGTCCATAGCATCTTGAACAAGCTGCTCATCCCTGAAACCGACGAAGATCACCGTCGCGTGCTGGCGGTGCTCGCCTTCTTGGGCTCCCGCTAGCCGTCCGGGCAGCACCAGCGGGCCTCCACCCGCCAGCGCCCCACCGTCCAAGGGTACCGGGCAGCGTGCAAGTGTGCAGCACCAGCGGGCCCAGTCGCCAGGGTGCTCAGCCACCAGCGGGCGCAACCGCCAGGTGCGCAGCGTTCGGGCAGCACCAGCGGGCCCGCCTAGCTCGCTCAGCCTTCAAGGGGGAGCACGGCGTACAGCTTCGTGCCGGCGCCGGGTGGGCTTTCCAGTGCGAGGGACCCGCCGAGCGCCTCGACGCGGTCCTTCAGCCCGATGAGCCCAGAGCCTCCGGTGGGGCTCGCCCCGCCGACCCCGTCGTCGCTGACCGACATCTTGAGCTCAGGCCCGCTTACTTCTACGACGACTCGTGCAAGCGATGCGCGGGCGTGCTTGGCCACATTTGTAAGGGCTTCGGAGACAACGTAGTAAGCGGCCACTTCGACCGCTTTGGCCAGGCGGTCTTCCACCGTCACCTGGAGCTCCACTGGCACAGCCGAGCGGCGGGCCAGCGCCCTTAGCGCCGGGCCGAGGCCACCGGAGTCCAAGACGGCAGGGTGGATGCCCCGGGCGGTCTCTCGCAGGTCGTCCAAGAGACCAGCCATCCCCTCGGCCAGGCGCGCCAGCTCGGCTCTCAGCTCCTCTTGGTCGTCGGGGGCCGCCGCCTGGACGGCCCGCATGTCTAAGGCGAGCGAGACCAGCCTCTGCTGGACGCCGTCGTGCAGGTCGCGCTCGATGCGCCGCCGGGCCTCGTCGGCGGCAGCAACTATGCGGGCACGAGATGCACGTAGTTCAGCTCGGCTGTTGGCGTTGCCGATGATGGTGGCTATCAGCTCAGCGAACTCGGCCAAGCGTTCCCCGGCATCGGCAGGCAGCTTGGACTGGCCCCTCAGGCAAGTGGCGACCACTCCCCAGTGCTGGCCCTCCACGTTGACCGGTGCGGCCAAGGCCTGGCAGCGAGGTGCTGCCCGGTCCCCAGGAGCGGGAGGGCCAGTGACAAGGGGGCCTTGAGCGCTGTCGTCGGCGCTCAGGCGGAGCTTGGCGGCCGCCAAGACCTCCCGAGCATCATGGAGGTCTCCCGTGCCCCACCTGGACCAAATGGCCACCGGGGTGACCAGCCCGTCTGGGCCGGAGCGCCCCAGCGCCACCATTTCCCCAGGCAACAGGGCTCCCAACTGTTCGGCAAAAGCGCTGAACAGCTCTTCGGGCGGTGCCCCCTCAGCGACCAGAGCCGACAAGCGCCGGTAAGTGGCCTGCTGGTGGGCCAGCTGTTCAAGCTCGCGAGAGCGGCTGGCTTTTAGCACGGGACCGTCAAGCTGCCGTCCCGAGCCCCTCGGGGTGCCGGCCGAGCGGGCCGGCCACGACCTCGCTGTTGGCTGTCTCAAGTTTGGCCGAGCTGGTGACGATGGCTACGACAGTACTGCTAGCCGTGCCAGCAAGGGCGAGGACGACAAAGCCGACGGCTTCGGCAAAGCAAAGCCACATCAAAGTCGTGCCACTAAAAGCTAGCGAGGCAGCCAGTGCCCACAGGGCTAGCAAGGCCATGAGGGCGTCGACCACGTGCTCGGCAAGGGCGCGGCCGCGCCCGGCTGCAACCACGGTGGCGAGCACCAGGAGGGCAAAGGCGACCATCGACCAGCCCACCTGGGCAGTACTGAACACGAGGCTCGCGACCAGCATGAAGGTGGCCACCAAGCCGAGGGCGATATTGGCCCCAATGCGTGCGTACATCTCTTGTGCTCCTTTTTCAGTACCTGGGCACCTTGCGCGGTGCCTAGGCTCCCAGCATGCTGCCGAGGTGCGCATTGGCTGTCCTAGCCAGCACCAAAGATGCCTACCTGCTAGCCGCCATCTGTTTGTCAGCGTGCGCCCCACCGAGGACCTGGTCACAGCCAGCGCACGGCGACGGCAGCGGCCCCGAGGGCACGGCTTGGCCACCTGCGTGAGAATGCACGGCCCAGGGGTGCGGCCGCTGACGTGCCCCCAAGCGGCTGGCCAGTTCGATGCCAGCCCAGGTCCCCCAGCCGATCGGCTGTAGGGCCCAAAAGCTGACGGCCCGGTAGACAAGTGTGGTCGCAAGGGCGGTGGCCACCGGCATCCCGTACGCGGCCAGCAAAGCGGTGAGGCTCGCTTCGACGACGCCGAGGCCCCCCGGCGTCACCGGCAGGCTGACCGCGATCTGGGTCAAGCCGTAGGCAGCTAGCAGGCCCCGCCAGGGCACCCCGGCGTGCAGCGACCAGGCTGCCCCCACCAGGCAACCTGCGTCGAAAAGCCAGTTCACCAGGGCAAAAAACGTGGCTTTAGCCCAGTCGGCCAGGCTGGGGCGCACCGTGCGGATGCCGGCCCACAGGCGGCCAAGCCCAGCCGTGACCACCCGGCCCGGGCGTCCGGCTCTTGCCAATGCGCCCCAGCTTCGCCGTGCCGCCTTTTTGACCGTGGCTGAGCGGTTGACCAGCGCGACGAAGAGCGCTATCGCTACCGGGACCGCGGCCAGCCCCAAAGCCAGCGCTCGCAGGTGGGCGAGCGGCCCTCGGTGCCCAGCTATGAAGGTGCCAGAAATGATGACGATGAAAAGGGTGAAGGTCGAAAGCGCCCCCGCAGTCAAAAGGGCCCAGATGGCAAGGGCGCGCCCGGCCCCCCGGCGTCGCAGCTGGGCGAACGACCAGGTTGCCCCCCAGGCCACTCCCCCGGGCAACGTCGTCCCGAGCGCGTTTCCTGCGAAGGTGACCTCGGCCATCGACCAAAGCCCGAGCTTGACCCCGCCGGTGCGCAGCAGCCAGCGCTGGAGCCGGGCGAAGGCCATCATCGACAAAAGCTCTGCCCCGATGGCGACGGCCAAGCGGTACAGGTCGACGTGGCTCAGCAGGCGCAGCGCACTGGTCAGGTCGCTTTGGTGGGAGACTGCCACGCCTGCGGCCGCCCCGAGCACCGCCAGGGCAAAACCCCCCCGTGCCCAGCTTCGCCAGGGCGAGCGCCTTGGCGGTGCTTGCTGTGCCATAGCGCTCGCCCCCTCTGCGTGCTTGTCTTCGGTGGTCTTCGGCCGCTCAGGACGCGCTACTGAACGCGCTGTCCGCAGTGCCGGCCATGGCGGTGGCTTCGGCGCTGTCTACAGTGCCGGCTTCGGCGCCGTGGCGGCCTGGGCCCGGAGACAGGGGCTTCCAAGCTGCCCCGGTGCGCAGTGCCCAGGCGCTACCGGCGGCCACTACCACCCAGAACAGCCCGAGGGCTACGAACAGCCCTGCCCCGGCCCAGTTGAGCCAGTCGAGGTGCCAGGCTTTGGCCAAGCTGAGCGTGGCGACAGTATAGGCCCCGAGCGGGAAGGTGAAGGCCCACCAGCCGACGCTGTAAGGGAAGTAACGATGGGCCAGGTAGCGCACGAGCAATATAGCTGCTGCGGCCAGCCACCACGCGCCGAACCCCCAGATCGCGGTCGCGGCCAGCTTGGACATCAGGCCGAGCACCGGGGCCGCCGGCCCAAAGGCTTTCGTAGAGACAGCAGACAGCTTTACCAAGGCGAGCGCGCCGACGCCGATGGGGCCAAGGCCGATCCAGATGGACGGGGCGAGGCTGGCGTGGGGCAGCGGGGACATCACAAGGCGTTGGTGGAACATGGACATCACGAACAGGTAGAGCAAAAAGCCCATGCCCCAAAAGCCGTAGGAGGTGACCAACAAGTCACGGGCCACTTCTGGGGTTGCCGCGGGCACGAGCGGGGCCAGCACGAGCGGCACCACGATGTTCGCGACCGGGGGGATGAACCAGCTACCGTTCACCTCTTCGGCGCCAAGCCCGGGGTGGGCGAACAGGACGTAGGCGAAGACCGCGCTCATCAGGAACGCGAGCGGTATGCCAAGCCAGTCAAAGCTGACGACCAGGTCGCGCACCACCTTGGGCGAGAACCACGTGGGCCCGATGGCTGCAGCTGCGGCTGCCAAGACCAAGATCCCGCCTGGCACGGTGGAGTACAGAGCACCGAGGGCCGGGTTTTTGAGGTCGGCCATAGCGGTCCGCGGGTGCCAAATGAACCGGCCCAGGTAGCCAAGGGCCAGAACGGCCGCCAGCACCGCCGCGGCTATGGCCATTACCTGGCCAAAAGTCCGCCCAGCGGAAGCCAACGATGCTGACCCGCCTGGGTCCATGGATGCCGCCACGCCGACGATCGCCGTGCCCATCACCGCTCCGTACCAGCCGGGGTGGAAGCCTCGGAGCCGGGCCAGCGGGGCGGTGCCGCTTGGCCCTCCCGGAGGGGCGCCAGCAGCAGCGGCACCGCCTTGGGTACTAGGGACGGTCGTGGTATCGCTCATTTCTTACCTTTTCCTTTCTTGTGTTTTTGTTGTTGAGCTTGTTAGGGCTTTGGCCGCTGCCCCTGGGGATTTGGCCATTGCCCTGAAGCTGGTGACAGCCACAGCCCGAGGGGCCGGCAGGACTGCCCCGGTGGGGCCGGCGGGGGTCACCGCCCCGGCTGAGGCTCTGGGGGGAGCGGGGCGTCGCTCGGGCCAGGGCCCTGTGAGGGTGCGCTGGCCGCCATGGCTTTGTGCTGGGCGTAAAGCTCCTTTACGGCACGGGCCGACAGGTCCCATTTTGGCAGGAAGCCAGCTGCTGGGCTCGCTTCTACGAGGTCGGCGAAGTCGGCTTCGCCGTGGGTCGATATGAGCACCACGGCCCTCGCAGGGCCTGGTTCGTCTTCCCAGAGCTGGCGGGC
>JBMFUG010000121.1:0-5712 GCA_049966695.1 Acidimicrobiales bacterium
GGTACGTTTGCTTCCAGACGCTCTCCAGCTGCTCGGCCAGGTACTTCTCCCCGTTGTAGGTGGACAGCATGACCTCCACTGAGCCGGTCATGGCACTGGGCCTCGCCCATGGAGCGGATGCCTCCGAGACACGTTGCCCAGGTTATTTGCCCGAAGCGTGGCGTGCTCCGGCGTGAACCCCAGCATGCCAGCAGAGGCCGGGGATCTGATCCGCGTTTGCTTCGAAGGTGTCGTGAGACAGCGCTGGGGCCTGCATGTCCCCGCCAGCGGCCCTGGCAGCACGTGGCCGCGCTGGTAGCCGTGGGAACGCCAACGAACTGGTGCGCGGGCCTGGAAAGCGCCTACTGAGCGGACCACCGAACTTGAGACCCATGGCAGCCGGGTGCACTGCGTGCCCTATGCACCTCCTAGTGTGGTCGGGCACCGGTTTTACGCACGAGGTTTCAGCCGCCGTGGCCCAGGCCTTCTCAGCACGTTGCC
Source organism: Acidimicrobiales bacterium (assembly GCA_049966695.1). Lineage (GTDB taxonomy): Bacteria > Actinomycetota > Acidimicrobiia > Acidimicrobiales > Palsa-688 > JAKAWM01. The sequence continues at coordinate 481 of JBMFUG010000121.1, forward strand.
TACCCGATGGACGGCGTGACGGCAGGCCGGCCTGTTGGGGCACCGGGGCGGCCAATGACCACAATGGCTGTCCTTTTCCCCGTAGCGCTGCGGCTCGCCTGCAAGTGCCCCGAAGGTGCATGATCGGGCAATGCCAGCACGTCCCTCAGGCCCTTCCAAGCCCCGTCGCAGTGACGCCGTCCCCCCTGAGCTAGCGACCGCGATAGCCGAAGTACCCGTGCTCAAGCGTTTTGTTGCTCTGGCGTCTTTTTACGCCAAGGGCAGGAAGCTGACCCAGACCGGCAACCCCACCCTGGCCGACGCGAGACAGCTGGTCGAGGCCCTGGGGCTGGACGACCGCTTCGACCAAGACATCGCCGGCCACGTTTTCCGTACCCGCTCGGCGGGAGAGCTGCCCGAGCTCAGCTTCACGCTGCGCTGGGCCATAAAGGCAGGCGTCCTGCGCAAGGAGCACGGCCGGTTGCGCGAGACGACCACGTGGTCCCAGGCGTCACCTGTAGAGCAGTTCCAGCGTGCGGGCCAGGCGCTCGTTGCCCTGGGCCCCCTGGCCGGGTACTTCGGCGGTGACTGGCTCCGGATGGCGAGCACGGTCGACAGCGCCTTCCCGAGCCTGTTGCTCCGGCTGGCCGACGGGCCGCTTGGCTACGCCGAGGCGCTCGACTACCTCACCTACTACATGTACCACCACTACCGCTGGCCCGACCCCTGGACGGAGGAAGACGCCCTGCGCGCGATGCTCGACCAGGACCTTTCCCTTACTGTCCGGCTGCTCGAGGTGGCCGGGGCGGTGGAGCCCGGGGCACCCAGCCAAAAGACGGAGCCCGGTGATGAGGCTGGGACGGCCCTCACCCCTACAGGGACGCGCCTTCGGTTGCTCCAGGGTGGCAGCGACGAGCCCGCTGGGCCGGGGGAGCGGGCCATTAGGCCTACGCCGGTCGGCTTGTGGCTGCTGCCCCGCTTGAAGATCTCCAGCGCCGCCCCACAGGTCTACGACCCGCTCCTTAGCCCCGAGTCGGGCAGCGTCCATGAGCTACGGGTGGTCCTTGACGAGGTTGAGCCCGAGGTATGGCGCGGCCTCGCCGTCTCCTCGGCGCTTTCCTTGGCCGGCTTGCACCGGGTCGTCCAGGCGGCCATGGGCTGGGAGGACTACCACCTGCACGAGTTCACCCTGGGCGCCGAGCGCTACGGTGCCGACGACGGGGAGGACTGGGACGGCCCGCCAAAAGACGAGCGCTTGTACCGCTTGGCTGAGCTCGCCGTCCCCGGCCAGACCTTTAGCTACATCTACGACTTCGGGGACGGCTGGGAGCACACTGTCCACGTGCTGGCCGTCCGCCCGAGGCTACCCGGTGAGGACCTGCCCCGCTGTACCGGCGGGGAGCGTGCCTGCCCTCCCGAGGACGTGGGTGGCACCGGGGGTTATGAGCGTTTCCTGGCAGCCATTTCCGACCCAACCGATGGCGAGCACGACCACTTGCTCGAATGGGCCGGGGGCAGCTTCGACCCGGGGCACTTTGACGTGGCTGAGGCCAACCGGCGCTTGAGGGACCTTCGGTGGGTACCCGGCTCGCTGTCAGACCCCTACTGAGCGCGGCTGGGCTCTGCATCTCTGGGCCGCTGCGGCCGGCATGGCTGGTCTGCTGCGGCTGGCACTGCTGTGGCGGGTGCCGCCGGTAAGACTGGTGGGACATGACCGAAGGGGCCGACGAGGCGAACCTACCCCCTGAGCCCGAAGCTCCTGCGGGCGCATGAGCCCCGAGCCAGAGCCACCGGGGGGCGCGAGGTTACCTGCGCCGGGCCCGGCCGAGCCGGAGGGCCCGGCACTACCGCCGCCTCGGCGGCTTTTCAGCGTGCGCTCTGCCCGGCGAGCGGCGCTGCTCGTCGTGCTCGCACTGGTTGTCGAGTACCTGCTCCTCCCACAGATCGCTGGCGTACGCGCTTCGCTACACCTGCTGGGGCGCGTCAACATCGCCCTGGTCGTCCTCGGGGCTGCGCTTGAAACGGCCAGCCTTGCCTCGTACGCGCAGCTCACGAGGTCCGTGCTGCCGCACGGCGTTTCCACGTTCTCCCGTGTTTGGCGCATCGACATGTCGAGCTTGGCCATCAGCCACGTGCTGCCCGGTGGGACCGCAGGAGGCCAAGGCATAGGGTTCCGCCTCCTGACCCAGGAGGGCGTCAGCGGTGGGGACACGGTCTTCGCGCTGGGGAGCCAAGGCATTGGCTCGGCGGTCGTGCTGAACGTGATCTTGTGGTGCGCCCTCGTCGTCTCCATACCTCTGTACGGGTTGAACCCCTTGTACGCCACGGCGGCGGCGATCGGGGCCGTGCTGATGGCGGTGTTCGGCGGCCTCGTGGTCTTGTTCACCAAAGGTCGTGTCGGGACTGTCAAAGTTGTGCGGCGCATAGCCGTCCACGTGCCTCGGCTCGCCCCCGAGCGGGCCGAGAGGGTGATCGAGGACATATCCGCCCGGCTTTTGGCCATGGCCCGGGACCGGCGCCTGCTCGTGCGAGCGGTCCTGTGGGCTGCGGCGAACTGGTTGCTCGACGCCGCTTCGTTGTTCGTCTTCCTGGCCGCGTTCGGCCATGTCGAAAGCATTGACGGGCTCCTCGTCGCCTACGGGCTCGCCTTCGTTATGGCTGCCCTGCCCCTCACACCTGGCGGCCTTGGCATAGTCGAAGCCGTGCTCGTGCCCACCCTGGTCGGTTTCGGGGCAACGAGGGGTGTTGTAGCTCTCGGTGTCCTCGCTTACCGGCTGTTCAACTTCTGGTTGCCGATACCGGCCGGTGCGGCGTCGTACCTATCGCTCCAGGGGCGCCATTGGCGGCGCAAGAGCCCGAAAGGCCCCGAGGAGAGCGCCAGAGCCGCCTGAGCCGAGCAGCCCAGCGAAGCGGGCCCATCACAAGTATTTCAACAGGGCCAATTGTTTTGGCCGAGCTCGTTTGGCCGTGACCGGCGCCCAAGTCCGAAGCTGCGAGCTGGAAGATGCGAAGCTGTGCACTGGAAAGTGCCAAGCTGTGCGCTGCAAAGTGCCAATCGGCGAGCGGCGAAGGACGACCACCGGGTGCCAAACCTGCGACAAGTGAGCGCCAAGTTCTTCTGGAGTTTTCATTTCTACGGGATTTGCAAACGCTAAGATCGTGAGGTAAAGCCTCAACACCTGGAGGTGCGCTATGGCTCTTGAACGTACTGGGCACGCCCACCCGCTAGTAAAAGCTGGTGTTGTGGCTATCGCTGTAGTCCTGGCGCTGATGTTCGTACTGTCGGCCGTTTCTTTGGTGGTCGGTGCCGTGTGGACGGTCATCAAGGTCGCGCTCGTGGTGCTGCTCATTGCTGGTCTTTTGCACCTCGGCAGGAGGATGCTCAGCCGGGCATGAGCCCGGGACCGCCGGCGCCTGGCAGGTCTTCAGCGCCCCGTTGTGGCCGACAAAGCGCTGTTGAACTTCACATAGGTGCCGTGGCCGATGGCCTTGGCCCTGTACATAGCGAGGTCAGCGTCCCGGAGCACCTCTTCTGGGCGTTCGTAGCCGGCGGTGCTGATGGCAACGCCAATGCTGGCCGTGACCGTTACTACCTGGCCGTCTAGGTCGTAGGGCTCGTTCAGCCGTTCAGACAGCCGGCGCACCACAGCCTCCAAGGACTTGGGGTCGTCGGCGTCCTGCAGGAGCAGCACGAACTCGTCGCCGCCAAAGCGCGACGCCGTGTCGGTCTCGCGTATGTGGGCCCGGATGCGCTCGGCGACTTGCACGAGCAGCTTGTCGCCGTAAAGGTGCCCAAGGCTGTCGTTCAGCTGCTTGAAGTTGTCGAGGTCGAGCCACAGCACTGTATAGGACCAGCCGGGCCGGCGCTTGGCGCTTGCCATGGCCTGCGAAAGCCTGTCCAAGAAAAGCAGCCGGTTGGCGAGGCCGGTCAGGCTGTCATATAGCGCCTGGCGGCGAAGGCGGTCCTCCAAGGCGCGTCGTTGTGTGACGTCGGTAAAAGAGCCGACAATGCGCGCCGCTGGGCGCCCGTCCCCAGGAACAGCCAAGCCGCGGCACAGCACCCAGATATAGTTCCCGTCGTGTGCCTTGACGCGGTGCTCGTTCATGATCGAAGCGCTCCGGCCTTGCTTTAGCTCCTCCAGCTCAGAGACGAGCAGTGCCCGGTCATCGCGGTGAGCCCTTCGCAGCCACTCGTCCGGTGAGCTCGTGACCTCGTCCTCAGCGAGACCGAGCATTTGCTTCCAGCGGGAGGAGTAATAAATTGTGCCCTTGGACAGGTCCCAGTCCCACAGGCCGTCGTTGGCCGCGCGGGCCGCAAGTGCGTAGCGCTCTTCACTTTCCCTTATAGCCTGGGCCATGTCCCGCTCACGCTCGTAAGAACGTTCCAGGTCTTCGCTTTTTTGCCGGAGCGAGCTCAGCAAAGCCCGGTAGTCCAGCGCCTCGCTAAAAAGGGCAGACCAGGTGAAGTACGCTTCTTGTTCGAGGCGCGCACCAGCAGGCTGTGCTATTGCCAAAAACCCCCAGTCCTTGACAGGGCTTTTTACGGGGAAAACGCACACGAAGCTGGTGGCGCCCTGCGCCTCTAGGAGGGCCAACGGCGGGAAGGACCCCACGTCCATGCTGTTGGCGGGCAGCTCGAGCTGTCGCCCGCTGGCGTCAAAAGTCCCGACCACTTCCAAGGGGGGCTCGTCGGGCGCCACCGAGGCGTCCGCGGTGGGGCCTTGCCCGGGCCGGTCGTGCTGCCATAATGCGAGCACCCCGAGGCGTGCCTCAGTGTGGCGCACCCAATCGAGCAAGCGGGGATCTTTGTCGTGGTTGTTCAAAAGGTCAAGCGTGATCTGGTACTCGTCGCGGATCGCTTTGCGCAGTTCGTAATAGGAATTGTTGCGGACGTCGAGGAGGGCCTTGGTGAGGCTGAGGCGCACCTGTGCCGTGCAGTGGCCCAACCGGTCAGCCGCACCGGCTGGCAGCTCGCCAAGGTCGGCCAGCAGCTCGGAGCTCAATTGCAGGGCCAGCGATTCGATGGCGTCGAAGGTGGAGCGGGCAGGGTGGTGCCAGTAGATGTCCTCGCAAATCTGGCTCAGTCGCACGAGCGAGCTGGCGGTAGGTTCTCGCTGCGCCGCATCAAGGTAAATGTCGCGTACCTGTGAAGCCAGGTTGCGGACGGTGAGCTCGGTAGCGGGGACGTGCTTTGGGCCCCCAGCTAGTACCGACTGGGTAAAGCGCTCCACTGCGTCCCCGTCGCCGGGGCGG